>JAWWCR010000079.1:0-20251 GCA_033720355.1 Gemmatimonadota bacterium | reverse complement strand
CTGTCGGTGGCGCTCCTCCTCTTCGTCGCCCTGCGCTCGTTTCGTCTCATCTTCGCGGCGGTGCTGACTCTGGGCGTCGGGCTGGTCGCCACCGGCGCGGTGGCCGCGGCCACCGTGGGCAGCCTCAACCTCATCTCCGTCGCGTTCACCGTGCTCTACGTCGGGCTCGGGGTCGACTACGCGATCCACCTGGGTCTGCGGTACCGGACCCGGCGCGCCGATGGTCTGGACAACGACGCGGCGGTCGATATGGCGGTCGTCGAGGTCGGCCCGTCGATCGCGCTCTCGGCCGTGACGACGGCGGCGTGCTTCTTCGCGTTCCTGCCGACCGACTTCACCGGGGTGTCCGATCTCGGGCTCATCGGGGGAAACGGGATGCTCGTGAGCCTCGTGGTCACGCTGACCGTGTTGCCGGCGATGATGACGGTGTTCCCGCCGCCCAACGTGACGAGGGCGGCGAGCGGTGGTCTGCCGGGGTTGGGTGCGGCGATCGGCGGGCTGAGACGTCCCATCCTCCTCTTCGCGGTGCTCGCCACGGTCCTGGCCGCATTCGGCGCATCGCGGGTCTCCTTCGACCACAACCCGCTCAATCTGAGGGACCCCGACGGCGAATCGGTGCTCGCCTATCGCGCCCTGCTGAGCGATGCCGAGGCCCGGCCGCTTTCGGTATCGGTGTTGCGCCCGGATCGCGCCGGGGTGGAGGCGGTCGCGGACGCGGTTCGCGGTAGCCCGCTGGTCGAGGCGACCCGGAGCCTGTTCGACTTCGTGCCGGCCGGCCAGGACGAGAAGCTCGGGCTCCTCGACTCGCTCGCGGTCGCCCTCGGTCCTCCGACGACGATGTCCGGACCCGACGCGGTCGCGATCGAGGATCGATCCGATACTGAGGACGCCGTGGACGAGGATGTGTCGCGGCTGGTCGCGGCGGTCGAGCGGTACCGGTGGCGTGCGCGCGGCGAGGCGCGCGAGCGAGCGCGTCAGCTCTATCACACGCTGAGGGCATGGGATCGGTGGGTCGACGGCTGGCCGGAGCGGGCGCGCGCCGGGCAGACCGACGCGCTGGAGGAGGCGCTGGTCGGCGGGCTCCTCGACCGCCTCGAGACCCTCCGCTCGGCCGCGGCGGCCGGCAAGGTCTCGCTCGATGACCTGCCCGCCGATGTGCGGCGCGAGTGGATCGGCTCGGGCGGGCGGTATCGGGTCGAGCTGGTCCCCGCAGAGCCGCTGATCGAGAACGCCCGGCTGCGCGCCTACGTCGACGGCGTACGCGAGCTCCTGCCGGACGCGACGGGGGACGCGGTCTCCGAGCTCGAGACGGGTCGGGTCGCGGTCGCTGCCTTCTCGAAGGCCCTCGCCCTGGCGGGTCTTGCGACCGTCGTTCTGCTCGTGCTCCTGCAGCGGAATCTGCGCGTGGTCGCCTGTGTGGCGGGGCCCCTGGCGCTGGCGGCACTCTGGATGGTGGGGCTGATGGGGTGGCTCGGTCTCTCGTTCAACTTCGCCAACGTGATCGCACTGCCCCTCCTGCTCGGCGTCGGCGTCGACAACGGGATCCACATGGTCCACGAGGCGCGCGTCGGAGCCGCGCACCCGCGAGATCCCATGCGGGCATCGACATCGCGCGCCGTCCTGTTCGCGACGCTCACCACCATGGCGAGCTTCGGGAATCTCGCGTACGCGACACACGTCGGGATGGCGAGCATGGGTCGCCTCCTGACAGTGGGGATGGCGTGCGTGCTGGTGGCCACGCTCGTCGTACTCCCCGCGGCGCTGCCGCGAGCGCGCGCTCGAGCGGGGCTCCCCTGAAACGAAGACGGCGACCGGGACCGCGTTTGGTCCCGATCGCCGTCGCATCGTCCCTCGGGCCGCCGCGAAGTCGTCGCGGGCGCCCGTTCAGCCCGTCAGCTGGGGCCGGCCGGCAGCTCCTCGAGAACCCACGTGATCGGAGTCACCGGCGACGCGACCCGATCGAAGTCCTCCTTCGTCAGGAGGGGCCCGGGGTCCGTCGTCTCGAGGTGTTGGGCCTGGAGGTCGTAGCAGCCAGCCTCGACCGTGAAGTTCTTCGAGTCACCGGGCTGGATCGTTCCCTCCACCGGGTCGAGCGGCAGGAGGTCGTCGCCCCAGTCGGATGTTCCGCAGGCGCGGACCCGGAAGAAAAGCACTGGACCGAAGAGCTGGTTCTCGACGATGATCGTCGACGGGTTCTCGAAGTCGGGACCCGTGGGTTCGTCGTCCGAGCATGCCGCGAGCGACACGATCGCCACCGCCGCGAGCGCACCCGCCGCGATTCTCAAGATCTTTCTGCGCAACATCTGCCGTATGCCTCCATGTCGCTTCGAGACCTGCGAAACCGTCGCTGCAGGTCAGAAAAGATATCTGAAGTGTTTGTGGAGTCTACCCGAAGACCCAATCTTCTAACCCCGATCCGGCGCCGATCGTTGCCTCGGCCCATCACGGTTCACCCAACAACGCGCGAGCGACCCGGTGAGCGACAGCCCCCGCGTCTGGTACCACACGTTCGGGTGCAAGGCGAACCAGTATGACACGGAGCGCATCCGTCAGGAAACCGAGAGCCGGGGTGCGGTTTCGGTAGATGCGCCCGAGGGCGCCGACATCGCCGTCGTGAACACCTGCACGGTCACGAACCAGGCCGAAGCGAACGCGCGGCACCTCCTCCGCCGGCTGAGACGCGAGCGGCCCGATCTGCGCATCGTCGTGGCCGGGTGCTCGACGGCGGTCCGCGAGGCCGACTACCTCGACATGCCCGAGACGGACGCCGTCGTCGCGGGGCACGACCCCGTCCGGGTCGCGGACGCGATGCGCGCGCTCGGTCTCGCCGGCGGGCCGGGCGACGATCCCGGGTTGTTGCGCCGCAACGCCCGGGGGACGCGGGGGTGGCTCAAGATCCAGGACGGGTGCGACCGGAAGTGCTCGTTCTGCGCGACGCGCGTCGCGAGGGGGAGCTCGGTGTCGCGCCCGGTCGCGGAGGTGGTCGAGGAGGCGCGTCTGCTCGCGCGCCGTCACCCCGAGCTCGTCCTTACGGGAATCCACATCGGCCACTACGGTCTGGACCTCGAGCCCCCCGTCAGCCTGGCGAGGCTGTGCGCCGCGCTCCTCGAGGCGGTCGACTGTCGTCTTCGGCTCTCCTCGATCGAGGCGACCGAGATCGACGACGACCTCGTGGACCTGATGCGCGGGTCGCGTGGCCAAGTCGCACCCCACCTGCACGTCCCCCTCCAGAGCGGGTCGGACGACATCCTGCGGCTGATGCGCCGCTGGCACACGCGAGAGGCGTATCGCTCGCGCGTCCTCGCCATCGCCGAGGCGGTGGAGCCGCTGGGTCTCGGAGCCGACATCATCGTCGGGTTTCCCGGTGAGACGGCCGCCCACCACGCCGAGACGCGGGCGCTCGTCGAGGAGCTGCCGTACAGCTATCTCCACGTGTTTCCGTATTCGGTCAGGGACGGAACCGCGGCCGCTTCGCTGCCGGACCGCGTGCCGGGGGATGTGGCGGCCGAGCGGTCGCGCGAGCTCCGCGAGCTGGGGGTCGCGAAGGGGCGTGCCCACCGCCGCCGGCGAGCGGGTACGGCGGCGGATATCATCGTCGAGCGAGGTGTCGCATCCGGAGAGCCCGGTGTGGGGCTGACCGGCGACTACCTGCGAACGGAGGTGACCGGGGATGCTCGTCCCGGCGACCGGCTGACCGCCACGCTCTCACTCGAGGGGGATCGTCTGGTCGCGCTGCCGACCGCGCCGTCAAACTCCGCCTCCGCGCGGCGGCTCGCTACTCGGGCGATGCCGGTCCGGCGGTCTCTTCCGACGCTGGCTCCGTGATGGGGCGCGGGCTCGCAAGCGATTCTCCGCCATCGACGACGAAGACCTGACCGGTGATCCAGTCGCCCGCCGGTGACGCCAGGTAGGTCATCACATTCCCGATGTCGGCCGGGGTTCCCACCCGACCGGCCGGGATGAACCGCTCGGCAAACGCCTCCGCCGACCGCTCGCCGAACAGGTCGGCCGTCCCGCCCGCGGGGTTCGCGAACGCCGCCCGCACGCCCTCGGTGGGTATCGGGCCGGGCGCCACGGCGTTCGCCGTGATCCCGTGACGCGCCCACTCCAGCGCGAGCGTCCGGGTCAGGGCGTCCACTCCCGCCTTGGCGGCGGTCGCGTGCGCCATCAGCGGCCATCCCCGGTAGTGCAGGGTCATCGAGGTCGAGAGGATCCGCCCGTACCGCTGCGCCGACATGATCGGGAAAGCGGCCTGGCAGGCGTAGAACGTGCCGAACAGATCGATCTCTACGACGGCGCGCCAGGCGTTGGGGGAGAGGCTCTCGCTCCGCGCGTAGAAGTTGCCCGCCGCGTTGTTCACGAGGATGTCGAGACGCCCGAACCGCTCCCGTGTCGCGGCCATCGCCGATACGAGCGTCTCGGGCTGCCGCACGTCGCCGGCGAAACTCGCCACGCTTCCGCCATGCGTCTCGCGCAGCCGCTCGGCCGCATCCTCGAGCCTCTCGGCGTTTCTGCTGAACAGCACGACATCCGCCCCCGCCGCGGCGAAACACGACGAGATGCCGAAGCCGATCCCGCTTCCGCCGCCCGTGACGAAGGCGACGCGGCTGTCGAGCAGACCCGGGGCGAACACGTCGCCCACCGACGGGGGCGCACTCACCGCGGTTCAGCTAGTTTGGGCGCCCCGGTCAGCACGGCCGGGTCGCAAACGTCGCTCATGCCGCCCGCCCCGCGCCGGCGGCTGAACGGGAATCCGCGCCGCACGTGCGGGCGCCAACGAACGGAGGATGGAATGGCCGTCGCAAAAGTCATCGAGATTCTCGCTGAATCGGATGAGGGGTGGGAGGACGCCGCCCGCAAGGCCGTCGCCGAGGCCAGCGAGACGGTTCGCAACATCAAGCACCTCTGGGTCGACGGCATGCAGGCCGAGGTCGAGGGCGACTCGATCGTCAAGTACCGCCTCAACGCGAAGGTGACGTTCATCGTCCGCGACGAGCGCGCCTGATCGGCCGTCCGGAGCGCACCGGGCCGCCGTCCAGCGCGTCGGTCCGGTCGCTCATCGCACCATGCTGCGGACGACGAACCACACGTTCGCCGGACGCTCCGCCAGCCTCCGCATGTACCACGGAAACCACGCGCTCCCGTAGCTGATCAGCACGCGCAGAGGTGTTCCCTCCGCCGCGAGCCGGCCCTGATCGCGGGTCGCGATCCCGTACAGCATCTCCACCTCGTACCGGTCCGTCGGGACTGCTCTCTCAGCCGCGCGCTCGACCAGCCAGTCGATGAGCCGGACATCGTGCGTCCCGAACCCGACGAACCCGGCGCCTCCGGCCGCGAAATGCGCGAGCAGCGTGTCGGCCAGCTCGCGGTACGCCCGGTCGACATCCGCCTTCTCGGGGAACGCGATCCCAGGCGACTCGGCGTACGCCCCTTTCACGAGGCGGATCCGTGGGGACAGGTCGAGCAGGCTCTTCAGGTCCGCCGGCGTGCGACGCAGGTACGACTGGAGACAGAGCCCGACGTTGTCGTGCCTGTCCTTCAGCGCCCGGTAGAGGTCGAGGGTCGGACCCGTGTAGACGGACCCTTCCATATCGATCCACAGGGTGCCGCTCCCCTCGGCGTGGCCGGCCAGCCGCGCGACGTTCTCGAATACGAGCCGGGGATCCTGATCGAGCCCCAGGTGGGTCGGCTTGATCGAAACCTCGAGATCGAGCCCGCGCTCCGCCGCCCGATCGAGCGCGGCGACGTACTCATCGACGATCCCGCGCGTCTCGTTCGCCGTCTCGAGGTTCTCGCCGAGCATGGTGACGATGGTAGGGATGCCGCGGCTTCCCAGCGTCTCTGCCTCGCGGAGCGCGTCGTCGAGGGTCTCGCCGGGCATGAATCGCCGGACGGCGCGCTGTACGAACCGACGGCGGGGGAGGGAGGAGGCGAGCCGCGGATCCGTGGAGGCCCAGAGGAGGGCCCGGCGCATGAGTTCCATCCGCACATTCTGTCGCGCCCGCGCCGTACCGGCCAACCCCGGACGCGAAAAGGGGCGGGCATGACCCGCCCCCTCGCAAAGGACCGTCCCCGCTCTCCGGAGACCCCGGGCCACGGACCGGGACGCCCGATACGCCAGGACTACATCCTGACGCCGGCCTCGCCCGATGCGGAGACCTCGAATCCGATCCACATCCCCGTGAGAGCGTGCGCCGGAACGAGACAGACGAGCGCGTACTCGCCGGCCGACGACGCGGTGAAGGTCAGGGTCTCGGTCTCGCCGTTCGCCGTCGCCTCGGTCATCGACGTGGCGTTCGATGAGATCGCCCCGTCGAACACGGGTGTCGTCCCCGCGTCGAACGTGGCCGGGAACGTGCCGCCCTCGAGCACCGCGACGCTGTGGAGATTCGCCGGGTCCTCGTTCGAGAAGTTGATCGTGATCGCATAGCCCTCGGGCACGACCACCGTGGCGTCGCCGTTCGAGTGGCCGTTGTAGTTCCAGCGGTTGTTCGCGGTCGTCTGGCCGGCCACGAGCGTGATCGTGACCGTCTGCGCAGCCTCGTCCACGACGACCCAGTCCTGCGCCATCACGCCGCCCCCCGGAGCCGCGGCGGGCGCGGCCGCGGGCGCCGCAGCCGGCGCAGGCGCCGGGCTCGGAGCCGAGTCGGCATCGCCGCCGCCACCACAGGCGACCAGCGTGAGGGAGAGGGTGCCGGCGAGTCCGGCGGCAAGAAGTCGATTCATGATACCATCCGTCTTTGTATTGGGGGATTCCGAAACGATATCGGCCGGGTCGCCCGCACGAGCGACCCCTTGAGAACGAGCCGGGAATATACAACCTGGGCGACGTGGGTAAACGTGCGCCCGCACCGGCGACCGTCGCGTCGGATTGCGCCGCGGCAGGAAAACTGGCGGATCGGGCCAGCGTCCCCCATCTTCCAGTCCACCTTGCGGCACCGTCTGCCGCTCCGGCCCGCTGCCTCCAGACTCGCGAAGACTGGACGACCCAGCGCGGGTCTGGTCGAGCGCGACGAAGTTCCCCGCGGCGAGGAAACCCAGCATTCCAGGGCGAGATTCTGCACATGTGCGGAATACCAGAATCATTACGTACGAGAAAAGACGGACAGTGACGAACGACGACGCGCAGCAGTCGGGCGGAGGCAGCGGCTCGGGAGGATCGGGCTCGGGCGGCTCTACTCGGGGCGGCGGACGCCGCCGACAGGGCGGCAACCGCGGCGGGAATACTCGAGGCGGCAACAAGAAGGGCGGTCGACAGGGCGGTGGCCCTCGTGGACAATCCCGAGGACAGGGGGGCGGCGGGAAGAAGGGAGGAGGTCGCTCGCGACGCCGGCGCGGAAAGGGTCGGCGCGGTGGAGGGGGTGGAGGTGGAGGCAACAACCACGTCGACATGACCCCCGACCCGGACCGTCCGCTCGACGAGTACCTCGGTGTTCTCGAGCGTCTCGGAAACGGCGCGGCGTTCGTCCGCCGAAAGGATCACGGGTACACCCCCAGCGACGACGACATCTACGTCAGTCCCAAGATCGTGGGGAAGTACGACCTGCGATCGGGAGACGAGATCTGCGGTCAGGCGGGGAAACCCCCGCGTCCCGGGAAGAGCGCTCCGCTGCGTCACCTGCATACCGTGAACGGTTGCCCACCCGAGAGCCTCGGTCACCGACCGAAGTTCAGCCGGTTGAGCGCCCTCCACCCGAATCGCCAGCTCAAGCTCGAATGCGGGCTCGAGCGGAACGGCCAGAAAGACTATACCAACCGCATCATCGACCTGCTGTGCCCGCTCGGGACGGGTCAGAGGGCGCTGATCGTCGCGCCCGCGAAAGCCGGCAAGACGATGGTCCTCCAGGCGATCGCCGAGGGCATCTCGAAGAACCACCCCGCGGCGAAGATCTACATCCTCCTCGTGGACGAGCGCCCCGAGGAAGTCACCGAGATGGAGGCCACGGGTCTGGGCGAGGTCGTCGCATCCAGCTTCGACTTCCCCGCCGAGCGCCACGTACAGGTGGCCGAGATAACCCTCGAGCGCGCCCGACGCGCCGCGGAGCTGGGCGCCGACGTCGTCCTCATCCTCGATTCGATCACTCGTCTTGCCCGGGCGTACAACACCACCGAGGAGGGGAGCGGCCGAACGCTGACCGGCGGGATCGACGCGAACTCGCTCGAGAAGCCCAAGCGGTTCTTCGGCAGCGCGCGGAACATCGATCCCGAGAAGGGCGGTGGGTCGCTGACCATCATCGCGACCGCCCTCATCGACACCGGGTCGCGAGCCGATCAGGTGATCTTCGAGGAATTCAAGGGGACGGGGAACAGCGAGCTCGTGCTCAGCCGCGACCTCTCCGACCGCCGGATCTTCCCCGCGATCGACATCGACGCGAGCTCGACGCGACGCGAGGATCTCCTGCTCGATGAAGAGGCCCTCATGGTGTCGCAGGCGATGCGACGCGAGCTCGCCGGCTACGCGCCGGTGGAGGCCATGAACGAGGTGCTCGGTCTGATGCGCGCCACGGAGTCGAACGCCGAGCTCGTCGCGAAGCTCACCAAACGGATCCAGCTGGGTCGATAGCTCGATCGGGGGAGGGCCCCGGTCCCGCCCCATCGCGAAAGTCTACGATTCGTAAACTCAGGCACGGTGGGGGGATTCGGGGGAGGCCGCCTCGGTTTCGGCGCGCTCTCGCGCCCGCTTCTTCTCGCGCTCGGCGAAGTGGATGATCTCCCACGCCGAGGCCTCGATCAGACCGAGCTCGCGCCGGTCGAGGTCGGCCCGCTGAAACATCCGCCGGAAGCTCCGCATCTTCGGGATCGGGTCGACGCCGCGGAAGAGCCCGATCTCCTCCATCGCCCGCTGCCAGCGCTCGAAGAACACCTCGAGCTCCTCGTGTGTCGCCGCCGGCATGTCTCGCTGCTTCTTCGAGACGAGGTCGCGCCGGTCGATCGACTCCGCGAGCGCCGCTCTTCGCCACTCGTAGAAGATGACGACGGCGGCGTGGCCGATGTTCATCGATGAGTGGTCGGATGTCGGGATGCAGACGAGCCCGTGACAAAGGTCGAGCTGTTCGTTCGACAGACCCCGATCCTCGCGGCCGAGCACGATCGCGACGCGATCGCCGCGCGCGGTGAGCTCCGCGGCGGCGGTCGCGGGGTCCCACCAGTCCTGCTTCACGGTGCGGCGTCGTGCGGTCGCACCGAGCACATACGCGCAGTCGGCGAGCGCCGATGGGAGGTCGTCGAAGATCTCGACCGCCTCGACGATGTCCCCGGTGTCGTGCGCGATCCCCGTGATGCGCCACGCGTCGAACTCGACGGGGCGGACGAGCCGGAGCGTTGCGAGGCCCATGTTCTTCATCGCCCGGATGATCAGGGCGATGTTGACGAGGTCCTGGGGCTCATGGAGGACGATGATCGTCCGGTCGAGCGCGGTCTCCCGGTCGCCGGTCACTCGTTCCGGAGACTCTCCCGAGGGAGACCCTCCGGTTTGGAGCCTTTCCACTTGCGGCCCCGGCGGGGCCGCAGGGCAGGGTAGCCGGTTTCGCCGCACGCTGGACACTTCTGGGTGTAGGCCCCGATCTCGGCGCCGCACACGGCACAATGGACGCCGACCTCGTCGGGTCCGTAGGAGACCGCGTGTCCGCACTTCTGGCAGGTCTGGTCGGTATCGCCCAGCGCCTCGCCGCACTCCGGGCATTCCGTCGGCCGATGTTCTATCGTTCCCCCTCTGATTCGGTCGTGAATCGGTTCACGGGTTCGAGCCGTACGAGCGGACAGAGACGTCCGCCTGTATCTTGGGTGGCGCAATTCGTGCCACACACGGCACAGGTCGGGGATCTCGACACCGAGACAACCTATATCGGAGACGCGCATGGGGCATGATCCCCACGACATAGATCCGGTCGTCGAGACGCCGGGCCCGCGCGGAGCCGGGGCGCAGGCCGCCGGACGCCGCGCGGCCCCCGCGTCCGGGGGTGGTGCGGCGGCGCGGCCCGTCGTGGAGCCCCCGGTGGACGAGGCCGGAGCCCCCGAGCCCGATCCGCTCGACTTGCTCGACATCCCCGAGACCGACACGGTCGAGAAGCTCGGGCCCCTCGTGTGGGCGATGAGCGCGCTCATGATCGTGATCGGGATCGTCACCTCGATCCTCATGTTCCAGGGGTTCGAGTCGGACAGCTACATCTACCTCGCCTTCTACTCGATCCCGGCGAACACCGCGATCTCGGTGTTTCCGCACGAGCCGGTCCTCATCTACTTCGGGAAGGTGGGCGAGCTGCTGCCGACGGCCCTGTGGGCATCGGCGGGTACGCTCGTGGCCGGCATCATGGATCACGTGGTATTCGTCCCGGTCCTCAACCACCAGAACATCCGGGCCTACAAGGACAAGAAGTTCTACAGGAAGGTCATGAGGTACTTCCTCAAGTGGCCTTTCTGGACGCTGGTGCTGACCGGGTTCACGCCGATCCCGTTCTTCCCGTTCAAGTTCCTGTGCTTCTCCGTCGGGTATCCGATGTGGAGGTACGTGACCGCGTTGCTGGTCGCCCGTTTTCCGCGCTATTACCTTTACGCGTTGCTCGGCGCGACCATACCGATACCCAACTGGGTCCTGATCGCGAGCGTCGCCTTCATATTCGGGCTGTACGGGGTGAAGGCGGTGCCGATGGCGATCGAGAAGCTGAGGGCGCGCCGGGCCGAGTCCCGCACGGCGGGACAGCGAGAGAGCTGAGATCATCCGCACCGCTCGCCGGCCGATGGCCGGGGGCGGTTCGATACATGGGGGCTGGATGCCGAACATTTCCGGGGGGATGGCCGCACGCATGCTCGCGCGCGGGATCCGCAACAAGCTGGACAACAAGCCGCTGTCGGTCTCGTTCGAGATCACCCACTCGTGCACGGCGAACTGCTGGCACTGCAACTGGGGGGGGCCGATCAAGGAAGAGCGCCTCGGGGCCGAGGAGTATGCGGCCATCTGTGAGGAGCTGCGGCCGGTCGTGTCGCACGCCTCGGGTGGCGAGCCGCTCGCGCGCGGCGACGTCTACGATATCGTCGACGCGATGACCCACAAGGGCGGGCTGCCCTGGATGATCGTCGTCACGAACTCGTCGAACCTCACCCCCGAGCGGTTCTTCCGCCTCAAGGACTGCGGGATGCACCAGCTCTCGACGTCCCTCGACTTCCCGGACGAGCGACACGACGAGTTCAGGCGGATCCCCGGTCTGTTCGACCGGATGGCCGAGGTCGTCCCCGAGATCCGCAGGGCGAGCAAGGACAAGGACGACATCGTCCTGAACGTCTGCATCACGGCCTGGAACTACAGGGACCTCGGCGACATGGCGCGCGTCGCGAAGGCCTGGGGCGTCCCCATCAACTTCTCGGTCTACACGCACCTTCGCGTGCAGGACCGGAGCGGGCTCGTGGAGGGCGACGGTCTCGACGGTCTCGCCGAATCGATCCAGGAGCTGATCGATCTGCGGAACCACGGCTACCCGATCTACACCTCGCCCCGGGTCCTGTGGAGATTCCACCACTTCCTCACGAAGGGCGGGATTCCGGGCTGCGAGGCGGGCCGGAAGTTCCTGGTGATCAACCCCGACGGGCGACTCACGCCGTGCGCGATGGTCATGGCCTACTTCGACAAGCAGGAGGAGATGCTCGAGCACTTCACGGCGCAAAACACCTGCGACCAGTGCTACATCTCGACCCGCGCGAACACCGAGAAGTCGTTCAAGGAGTTCCTCCAGGACAACACCGAGGCGCTCGGTCGGATGCTCGTGCCCTGGAGGAACTGAGCGGCCCGCCCATCCACCATCGCCGTTGAGCAGCCGACCGACGGTCAGTCGATCCGGGTCTCGGTGAGGGCCATCACGTAGACGCAGGAGGGGCGCAAGGCGCTCCACGTCTCGCGAGCTGGGCGGCTCGGTCGGTCAGCCGCCTTCGCAGGACGGCGCGACGTGGCCGAGCTCGTCGACGCGGACGTGAAGATCGTCCATGTCGTCGTTCTCCTCGTCGTCCTCCGGCTCGTTGGCCATGTCTTCGGTCTCGGCGACGACGACACCGGTGACGCTCACGGTGTGTCCGACGTGCGGCGCCACGTTGACGCCCTCGGCCGGGATGAGATCGATCTCGGCGATGGTCTCTTCGCCGATCATGCCGTTCTGGAGGATGAACTCCATCTCGCCGTCGTCGGACTGGGCGAGACAGCCGGTGATGGTCACTGCCTCACCGACTTCCTGAGCGACGACCGGGCGTGCCCCCACGACCACAACGAGGGCCAGGGTAAGTGATGGGATGAGCCTGCGCATGACGTTCCTCCGCTGCGGTGAAGGCGCGCTCGAGGCGGCGGAGGGCCGACGCGACCGCGCCGTTGGCGGTCTCATCCGAGATGGGGTCGTGTGGCGCTCCGCCGCAAGGGGGCGCGAGTCGGGAGGGGCCGCCCCCCCGCGTCCTAGAACGGCTCGTAGCCGAGCCTGACCATCGTCTCGCCGGCGATCTCCGTCACGATCCGGATGTCCTCCGCGGACAACCTCGCGATGCTGTCGTCGTTGAAGTTGCGGATCTCGCTCGGACGGCTCTCGATGTTGTGGACGTCGAGGGGGCCGAGGTCGTCGCCGAACGAGTTCGGGATCTCGAGGAAGCGGCAGATCTCGTCGAGGACGGAGGCGTGGTGCTCGCTCAGCCGTTCGTAGGTGATCCGCAGCACCGGCTGATCGGCCGGGAGATGCGAGAGGTCCTCGTAGAGGGTGTCGTTGGCGACCGCCCAGTGGCGGGCGGCGTCGCTGATCGGGTGTTCGTTGCGCCGTCGGATCCCCTCGCAGACCGCGTAGGGGTTGCGTACCAGCGTGATGAACCGGCTCGGCTGAAACCACCTGGCGAGCCAGCGAGATCGGATGGTGTTCGGCGGACTCTTCTCGAGGAGTACGTGGCCTGGCTGCCCCCGGTAGTGAAACGCCCAGTCGTGGATCGCCCGCCACGCGGGACCGGGACCGTCCTCCTCGGTCATGTGGAACAGGTCGACCTGCGTCGCCCAGAGCCGCGCGGCGGCATGGTCCCACGGGCGGCGGAGGGCCCTTGTAAGCGACTGCCCCTCCATCGGCAGTGCCCGCGCGTCCTCATGGTCGGCGAGGATCTTGTGCAGTAGCGTCGTCCCGGAGTTGTTGACGCCGAGGATGAAGCACCAGTACCCGCGATCCCCCAGCAACTTGCGGCACCGGCGGTGCGCCAGACGCTCTTCGTCGCTCAGGTGCCATACGAGCTCGTGCCGGAGGATGTCGAAGCGCCCCACATCCTCGGGATCCTGCAACCGCCGGATCGAGTACCGAACGTCTTCGGGAACGAGGCTTCGGTAAGCCTTTGTCAGCATCCCTTCACCTGTCTCTGGAGATCGCTCAAGAGAGCTCGACGTTGCCGGGTCGCGTCGAGTGGGGACGCGAGCTCCCACCGTTGTCGAATCCGTCGGCATCTGCAAGGACGGTGCTCGTGGGGCGGGCTGGTCCAGGGAGCGCCCGATCGAGCTTCTCAGATGGCCGATCATCCGTAACCATATGTTCGCGAACGCGTTAAGAGAATCGGAGGCCGCCGCCTGGCCTACGCCGGAGCCGGGCGGATCACCTCTTCCCGAAGGATGCGTAGCAGTGCTACGCATTTTCTGACGGGGACCCTTCCGTCGCGGGCGGGAAGCCCCTCTTCGGGGGCGTCCGACGTTGACACTCGGGACGGGCGTCGAGTAGAATCCGACTCATGGAGTCGCGCCCCTACGGGCCGGCTCCTGTTTTTTCCCGTCGTGGTTCGGCGGGGACTCGCGGGCGTAGCTCAGCTGGTAGAGCGCAACCTTGCCAAGGTTGAGGTCGCCGGTTCGAATCCGGTCGCCCGCTTGCACACTCCGGGGCGGTAGCTCAGCTGGCTAGAGCGCTGCGTTCACATCGCAGAAGTCGGGGGTTCGAGTCCCTCTCGCCCCATTTTCCCACCCCGTCCCGCGGCCGACCTCGCCGCGGCGCTACGGGTCGGAATCGGCGATAGCCGATGAGGCGCCTCCCTCCATCCACTTTGCAACCCGAGTGCGCGTCCGCGCGTCTATCCGTGTGTCGAAAAGTCAGCAAACCCCGGAGTCATGCATGCGAGCCGCTTCGACCGCGTCCCTCGTCCTCGCCGCGACAACCGTTCTCGCCTGCACGGGCGACGACGCGCGCGAGGGCGCACCCGTCGTTACCCGCGATACGGTGGGCGACACGCTCGTCGTCCGAACCGAGTCGGGCAGCCTGTGGGGTGCCGCCCGCGATCTCGCGCCGACGGCCTCGATCGGCGTGCTCGAGGGAGACGATGCGTACATGTTCGGCTCGGTGAGCTCGATAGGGGTCACGGCCGACGGGCGGATCCTGGTGCTCGACAACCAGGTGCCGATCCTAAGGATGTTCGGCCCCGACGGCGCGCATATCCGCGACGTCGGCAGCGCCGGTGAAGGGCCGGGCGAATACGAGTCGCCCGACGGCGGGATGTCGGTGTTGCCCGACGGGCGGATCGCCGTCCGCGACCCGGGGACCGGGAAGATCGTCGTGTTCGATTCGCAGGGCGATCACCTCGACGACTGGCGCCTCCCCTACGGCGGCGGGTTCAGCACGTCGGAGGGGTTCTATGTGGACTCCGAGTCGCTGCTGACGATGACCATCACGAACCTCGGCGCACCGGTGACGGAGTGGGTGCGCGGTTACATCCGCTTCTCCCACGACGGCACGGTGCGCGACACGCTGTTCGCACCCGGTTGGGACTTCGAGGAGTGGCGGGTGAGCGGGCAGTCCGAGAACAGCAGCAGCTCGACGGGCGTCCCGTTCGCGCCCGACACCAACGTGTACTACAGCCCGCTCGGCTACTTCGTCGGGGGGTTGAGCACGGACTACCGCATCGAGCTGTTCAAGCCCGATGGCATCCTGCGGATCGAACGCGCATGGGACCCGGTCCCGGTGAACTCCGAGGAGGCGTCCGCCCGCCGCCGATCGATCGAGGAGAGCTTCCGCGAGCGGTTCCAGGGGTGGAGCTGGAACGGACCCGACATCCCCGATACGAAGCCGCCGTACTCGGGGCTCTTCGTCGCCGAGGACGGGCGTATCTGGGTCGTCGTCGCGACGCCGAGCGAGGAGTTCATGTCGCTCGCCGAAGCCGCCGAGGAGGAGCGGGCGACGGGCCGGGCCCCCAATCGCTTCCGCGCGCCCGTCGCGTTCGACGTATTCGAGCCCGACGGCCGATACCTCGGCCGGGTGAACGCGCCGACGGGGTTCTCGCTGTCGCCGCGCCCGGTGTTTCGGGGCGAGACGGTGTGGGCCGTCACGCGGGACGAGTTCGACGTGCCGCGGGTCACCCGGTTCGAGCTCGTCCCGAACGACTGAGCATTGGAGACCGGTCGCGTGGCCTCGCAGGCATCGGACGGGTCGGACCTGCCGGACGGCTCGGAGCTACCGGACGGGTCGGACCTGCCGGACCTCCCGGCGAACGAGGCGGTCGGCGAGCTCTTCAGGAGCCACGGCGACCGGATCTACTCGCTCGGACTGCGTCTGTGCGGCAGCCCCGACGGGGCCGAGGAGCTCGTCCAGGAGACCTTCATGCGCGCCCTCCGGGCATGGGACTCCTTCGAGGGCCGCTCGAAGCCGACCACGTGGCTGTACACGATCGCCTCGCGCGCCTGCGGTCGGATGAGGCGGCTCAGGGCCGGTCAGCCGAGGACGCTGGAACCGCTGGAGCGCCTGCTACCTTCCGGGCAGGAAGGGATCATCCAGATTCCATCGGATGACGACCCCGAGGCGTCGGTCGAACGGAACGAGGCCGTCGACGCGATCGTCTCATCGGTGACCGACCTCCCGCTCGAGTTCCGACTCCCCTTCGTGCTCAAGGAGATCGCGGGTCTCTCGGTTGTCGAGATCGCGGAGGCGCTGGGGGTCAAGCCCGCGACGGTGAAGACCCGTCTGCACCGGGCGCGTCTGCGGGTCCGGCAGGCGGTGGCGGAGGCGCTGCCGGCGATCGACGCCCCACCCGTCGACCGGCGGCGGGAGGAATGCCTGGTCCTGCTCCACGCAAAGCTCGAGGCGATGGACCGGGACGCTCCGTTCCCGCTCTCCCAGGGACATCTGTGCGAGCGTTGCCGCTCCGTGTTCCAGAGTCTCGACTACATGCACGACACCTGCGTGCTGTTGCAGTCCGGCACGATGCCGGACTCCCTCCGTACCTCGCTCGCCGAGGCGCTCGAAGGCTCCTGATCCGAGAGCCCGGGAACCCGATCTCGCGGTCCTGACACTCACGAGACGTGGACGACGCCCCCTGGCGGCGCTTACGGACCGATTCTCGGAGTGAGAGCGATACATGGAACTCATACTGGACCCGTGGCCCTGGTACGTGTCGGGCCCGCTCATCGGGCTCATCCTGCCCACGATGCTCGTGGCGCTGAGAAAGCCGCTGAGCATCTCGTCGAGCTTTCAGGACGTGTGCGCGGCGACGCTGCCGGGCGGTCACGCCTACTTCGCCTACGACTGGCGTCGGAACGCCTGGCGATTCGCGTTCGTGGCGGGGATCGTCCTCGGCGGGGCCGTCGCCTGGAACGTCCTCTCTACCCCGGACGCGGTCGTGGCCATCTCGGACGCCACCCGCGCCGACCTCATGGCGCTCGGCGTCGATGACCAGACCGGGCTCGTCCCCCCGCAACTTCTCGGCTGGGGTGCGCTCGCGACGCTGCCCGGGCTGATCGTCGTCGTCGGCGGCGGGTTCCTCGTCGGCTTCGGGGCCAGATACGCCGACGGGTGCACCTCGGGCCACGCGATCACGGGTCTGGCGAATCTGCAGCTCCCGTCGCTGCTCGCCGTCCTCGGGTTCTTCGCCGGCGGTCTGCTGTCCGCAAACGTGCTCCTGCCCGCCGTCCTCGGAGGTCTCCGATGACGCGCTCGAGCTCAGTACCCGGAGGGGCGGCCATCCCGGCACGGGCGCTCCTGCTCGGCGTCGTGTTCGGCGTGATCCTCGTGAAGTCCGAGGCGGTCTCGTGGTACCGGATCCAGGAGATGTTCCGGTTCCAGGGCTTCCACATGTACGGGATCCTCGGCTCGGCGGTGCTCGTCGGGCTCGTCTCGCTGACCGTCCTTCGGGCGCGCGGCGTCATCGCCCGCGACGCCATTCCGCCCAAGCAGAGCAGCGGGCTCAACCGGGGATACTGGATCGGCGGGACCGTCTTCGGGCTCGGCTGGGGGCTGCTCGGCGCCTGTCCGGGCCCCGTGTACGCGCTGATCGGCACAGGCGCGACGGTCTTCCTCGTCGCGCTCGCGAGCGCGCTGGTCGGGACGTGGGTCTATGCCGCGACGCGGGACCGGCTCCCGCACGCGTGACGGTCGCGCTCGACGTCGGCGCCACCGGGAACCCGATCGACCATCCGTGTCACTCAAACAGATGAAGCGAATCACCGACTGGCTGGAGGCTCACAGATGTTCATGAGACAGATATTCGACGACAAGCTGGCGCAGTACGCCTATCTCATCGGCTGTCAGCAGACGGGCGAGGCGATCGTGATCGACCCCGAGCGCGACGTCGACCGGTACGTCGATATCGCCGAGGCGAACGATCTGAGGATCGTCGCGTCCGCCGAGACGCACATTCACGCCGACTTCCTCTCGGGCTCGCGAGAGCTTGCCGAGCGATTCGGCGCACGGCTGTTCGTGTCGGACGAGGGAGACGCCGACTGGAAGTACGAGTGGGTGAAGGATGGCGACTACGACACCCGGTTCCTGAAGGACGGCGACGAGTTCCGGATCGGACACATCCTGTTCACGGTCGTCCATACGCCCGGGCACACGCCCGAGCACATCTCCTTCCTGGTGACCGATCTCGGCGGCGGCGCATCCGAGCCGATCGGGATGCTCACGGGCGACTTCGTGTTCGTCGGTGACGTGGGGCGTCCGGACCTTCTCGAGAAGGCCGCCCGGATCGAGGGCGCGATGGAGCCGTCGGCCCGCCGACTGCATGGCTCGATCACGGAGTTCCTCGACTTGCCCGATTTCATCCAGGTGTGGCCGGCGCACGGCGCCGGGTCGGCGTGCGGGAAGGCGCTCGGCGCCGTGCCGGAGTCGACCGTCGGGTACGAGAAGCGGTTCAGCCCCGCGATCGACTTCGCGCGCCGGGGTGAGGACGACTTCGTCGAGTTCATCCTGTCGGGCCAGCCCGAGCCGCCGATGTATTTCGCGCGGATGAAGCGGGACAACAAGCTCGGCGTACGCGTGCTGGGAACGCTGCCGGCGCCCGGCCGGCTGTCGGCCGACGAGCTCGGCGAGCTCGCGGGCCGGCCGGATGCGGTCGTGATCGATGCGAGACCGAGCCGCTCGGACTTCATGGCGGCTCACCTTCCGGGCTCGCTCTACGCGCCGCTCGATTCGTCGTTCAACACCGTGGTCGGCTCGCTGGTGGCCGACGAGACGCAGCCGATCTACCTGATCCTCGATGAGGAGGACGTCGAGGAAGCCGTGCGAGACCTCGTGCGGATCGGATACGACAACATCGTCGGATACGCCGAGCCCGAGAGTCTCCAGCGGTACTTCCGGTCGGGCGGCGAGTCGGCCCGCATCGAGGAGATCGACCTCGAGCGCATGCGCGAGCTGGCGATCGAGGGGTCCGGTCACGTGCTCGACGTGCGGTACGCGTCGGAGTTCGATGCCGGGCACGTGCCCGATGCGGTGAACGCGGCGTATACGCGTCTTCCGGACTCGCTCGAGAACCTCCCGGCGGACCGCCCGCTGCTGGTCCACTGCCAGACCGGGCGACGCGCCGCGGCGGCCTCGGCGTTCCTTGCACGGAACGGGTTCGATGTGCGGTACGTGAACGACGTCTGGACGTCGTATGCCGCGAAGCACGAGGTCGTGCGCGGCGAGCCGGTGCTCGCGTGAGCGGGCGCCGGGGGGCACGGGCGAGAGGAGGGCCGAGATGCTGACGGCGAGCGTGTTCGGATACGTCGCGATGGTCGGTCTCGGGCTCGTGCTCGGACTGATCGGGGCCGGGGGGTCGATCCTCGTCGTGCCGATCCTCGTCTACCTGTTCGGGATCCCCGCCACCGAGGCGACCGGCTACTCGCTCCTCATCGTCGGCGCCTCGGCGCTGGTCGGCGCGCTGGAGTACCTGCGACGGCGACAGTCGAGTCCGCGCATGGCGTTCATCTTCGGGGCCCCGGCGGTCGTCGGGGTCTACGCCACCCGACGCTGGCTGTTTCCGGCCATCCCCGACCCGGTGTTCGAGACGGCGGCGTTCGCGCTACCCAAGGACGATGCCGTCATGGTGCTCTTCGCCGTGTTCATGCTGATCGCCGCGTTCTCGATGATCAGAGGCAGAAAGGGCGGGCTCGGGACGGAGGCCGGGGAAGAGCGTCTGAACATCCCCGTGATTCTCGGTCTCGGGCTGGTGGTCGGGATCTTCACCGGTCTCGTGGGAGCAGGTGGCGGGTTCATGATCCTCCCCGTTCTCGTCCTGATGGGCGGTCTTCCGATGAAGGTCGCGATCGGGACGGATCTCATGATCATCGCGGCGAAATCGCTGCTGGGCTTCGTCGGTGAGGCGCAGGCCGCCGCGATCGACTGGGGGTTCGTCGGGATGGTCCTGATCCTGCCGCTCGTCGGAATCGCGATCGGTACCCTGCTCAACCGGCGCGTGCCGGCGCACCGCCTGCAAACCGCGTTCGGGTGGTTCGTGCTCATCATGGGGACGTACATCGTGGCGCGCGAGGTCCTGTTCGCATGACCCGGCTGACGAGGCGCTGGACGGGGCTCGCGCTCGCCGGGGCAGTGGTCGCCCCGGCCCTCGCGATCGGGCAATCGACCGGGCGCTCCGAGCGCCCCGTCCTCCCCGCGGAACCGTATTCCTACGCGGACGTCGAGCTGCCGGCTCACGTCGAGGGTGGGGCAGGGACACGGGGGGCCGCGATCCGCGCCGACAATATGCCGGCCGACAACCCGGTGACCGACGAGGGGGCGACGCTCGGTCGGGTTCTCTTCTACGACACGAGACTGTCTGCCAACGGCACCGTGTCGTGCGGCACGTGCCACCGTCAGGAGCACGGGTTCTCGGCGCCCGAGCGTCTGAGCGTCGGGCTGCACGGCGAGACGACGGCGCGTCACTCGATGGGGCTGGCCAACGCCCGCTTCTACCGTTCGGGCCGCTTCTTCTGGGACCAGCGGGCCGCGACGCTCGAGCAGCAGGTTCTCGTGCCGATCCAGGACCCCATCGAGATGGCCATGGATCTCGACGAGCTGACCGGGCG
>JAWWCR010000078.1:0-20301 GCA_033720355.1 Gemmatimonadota bacterium | reverse complement strand
GATCGCTTGACGCTCGACTCTCCCCAGCTCGTCCTCGTCGGGGGCTCACTCCACGCGGAGGTCCAGAGCTCGATGGACGTCATCGGGGGCCGCCCGCGCTCAGCCGGTGAAGACCGACTCGCGGGTCACGAAGCAGAGCGGGTTGCCGAAGGGGTCGGACGCGTAGAACGAGACCTCGCCCCACGGCCGTTCCGAGATCCCTCCGGGGTGGCCGACGCCGGCGACGTCCTCGTCGACCGTAGTCGCGCCCGCCTCGTGCGCCCGCTCGTAGGTGTCGCGGAGGTCGTCGACGGCCAGGTAGAGGGGGTGCGCGTTCGGCGTCGCCTCCGTGTCGTCGCCGTCGGCCTTCGGATCGTAGCACACGAGAAGCACGCCTTCGCAGTCGAAGTAGTGCCGCCCGGGGGACACTCGCCGCCCCGGCTCCCCGAGGACCGCCTCGTAGAACCTCGCCGCCCGATCGATCCCTGAGACCGGAACGATGACCCGGAAGAGCTTCGCCATCACGTCCCCCATCGGTTGGTGTTCGCGGGTGCGCTCACTTCTTCGTCTTCTTCGTCGGCTTCGGCCCGCGGTCCGGCTCGTCGAGTCCGACATACGATCGGATCAGGCGTCGAACTTCTCGCTCGAGGGTCTCCGGGTCCAACGGCTCGGGCATGAGCTCGGGCGTCGAGTAGAGGAAGAGCGGTGGCAGCAGGGCGATGAGCGTCGTCAGCAGAAACGCCGTGGCCCGGGCGGGGTCGGGGTGCCGGATCTCCCGCGACTTCTGGTCGACGCACCCCCGCAGAAGCGCGAGGACGTGGCGGTTGAGTTGCACCGAGAGAGCCCTGATCTCTCCTTCCCCCGCGAAGATCTTGCCCGCGTAGGCGCGCATGAGAGACGGCCGTCCGCGGTAGATCTCGAGCAGCCGATCCAGGAAGGCGTCGAGCACCTCGCCGAGCGGGCGGTGGCGCCACCGGTCCGGGTCGAGAAGCTTCGACCACGCCTCGAGGGCCTCCGCGTGCTCCTCCCGGAGGAGATAAAGGAGGAGGCTGTCCTTGTCGGCGAAGCGGTGGTAGAACGAGCCCTTCGAGGACCCCGCCCGCGCGACGATCTCGTCGACCGTCACCGCGTCGAAGTCACGCTCGCGGAGGAGCTCCCGCCCCGCGGTCACGATCCGTCGCAACGAGTCGCGGCTGCGTTCCTGCCGGGGCGGATTGATCAAAACGTCCGGATCCATGGTCTTCCCTTGCGGAGCCCCTTCCGAGAAAACTAGACTTGGATAGTCTAGTCAGTCTAATATGAGTGTTCCAGCTGTCGAGTTCGAGAGACGATGAACGCGAATCTGCGTGCCCTCGCCCGCCGCGCGCCCGCGCTGGCCACATTGTGGACGCTCACGATCGTTGCCTCGCATCACCGGGTCGCGGCACAGAGCGATCACGCGCTGAGCGGATCGTGGCGCGGCGATCTGGTGACCCCCGTAGGTCCGCTTACGCTGGTGCTGACCCTGGACGGCGGCGCCACAGGCGCGATCTCGGCGCCCGACCGGGGCGTGTCGGGAATCCCCGTCGCCGATGTCACGCTCGGAGAGGATGGCGCAGTGACGTTCGGCGTACCGGCCGACGCGGCGTCGTTCGAGGGGCGTCTGGCGGCCGAGGACCGGCTCGTGGGCGAGTGGATTCAGGCGGGGCAGAGAATCGAGATCACCTTCGAGCGCGTCGGCGACGTCGACGCGGAGGTCGTCGTCCGACCGCGTCGCCAGACGCCCCGGCCCCCGTTCCCCTATGAGGTCGAGGAGGTCGCCGTAGCCGCGGGCGTCCGCCTCGCCTGCACCCTGACACGGCCGGCCCGAGGTGGCCCGGACGACCGACCCACGCCGGGCGCGGTGCTGCTGACGGTCGCCGGACCGAACGACCGCGACCAGACGCACAGCGGCCACAAGCCGTACCTGGTGCTGGCGGATCACCTGACGCGCAGCGGGGTCGCCGTGCTGCGCTGCGATGATCGGGGCGTCGGGGGCTCGGGTGGCAGCCTGCTCGACTCGACCATGGACGACCTCGTGGCCGACGCCCTGGCCCTCGTGCGGTATCTCGCGGGGCGGGACGACGTCGGGCCGGTCGGGGTGATCGGCAACAGCGAGGGGTCGGTCGTGGGCTCGATCGCCGCGGCCCGCGCGCCGGATGAGGTGGCTTTCGCGGTCCTCCTCGGCGGGGTCGGCGTGCGGGGCGCCGAGGTCATCCGCGAGCGTCTGCTGGCGCAGGTCCGGGCGACGGGGGAGCCGGAGGACGTCGCGCAGGCGCGTCTGGCGCCGTTCGATTCGCTGATCGTGGTCGTGACGACGGCGGGGGGCGTCGGTGCGACACGGCTCGCCGAATCGAACCCCGAGCTGTACACGCGTCTCGTCGCCATCGCGCGCGACGCGGGCGCGAACGACCCCTTCCTGCCTGCGGATCTCGACGAGCGTGTCGCGCTGCTGGCCGGCCCGTGGTACCACGCCCAGCTGACCCTCGATGGGGGTGCGGTGCTCGAGCGAGTTCGCGTCCCGGTGCTGGCCCTCACCGGCAGCAAGGACCGGGTCAACCTCCCCGATCAGAACCTGCCGGCCATCCGGGTGGCGCTCGAACGTGCGGGGAACCCCGACTTCGAGGTCTCGGAGGTCGAGGGGCTCAACCACCTCTTCCAGACGGCGGAGGAGGGCGGACTGGCCGAATACGGCCGCCTCGAGGAGAGCTTCTCGCCCGCGGCCCTGGAGATCATCACCCGGTGGATCCTCGCCCGATTCGGCCCCGCCGGCTGAGGCACCACGGCTCGAGCGGTGGGCGAGATGGGCCCGGAGCGCCGGAGTCCCCCTTCACGTCCGTATCGTCGGAAGCGCTCGCGCACGTCGTCCGGCGAGTCCGCACCGACAACCCCGCGCGAAGGGGGTAAGCTCGTGAAGGCCGTTCAGGGCCAGAAGGCCCCGAACGCTCCCGCGGTCAGCATGCCGTACACGAAGCCGTCGAACATGGATCGAAGCGTCGAGCCCCAATTCTGTCTGTACCAGATCGAACGCTGGGGCAGCGCCATCGCGTAGCAGAGGAAGGCGACCGTGCCGGTCAGACGGAACACCACCATGTACTCGGCGCCCGGCGCCAGGGAGATCGTCGCCACGTACGCCGTCGCCGCACCCACCAGCACGCAGTAGACGAACCACTTCGCCAGCTGGGGTCCCATGCCGCGAAAGGTCTCCGAGGTCATCACCGTCATCACTGCCACCGGCCCCGCGTCGAGCTTCGCGTTGTAGGCCTCCGACTTCATGGCATCCATCCCCTCGGCGTGCGGCATGATGTAGTCACCCGGCGGGATGCCCAGGGGTCGAAGGGCATCCATGACGGAGTCCTCGTCGGGAAGACGCCGGAAGTCGTTCCGGTGATACCGGAGGAGCATGTGGATGACCGAGCTCCCGACGAACACGAGAACCCCGGAGAGCAGGATCGGAAGCCAGAGGGAGGGAAACGTGACCATTAGTCCACCTCGCGTGAAGGGTCCCGGGAGTACTCTCACCCTACACGCGCGGATGGGCCGCCGCCAAGAGCGCCGCGCCGCGGCCGCGGCGCTCTCGACCCCGGCGTCCTCAATCGAAGAGAGCCGGGGTCCTCCTACTCCTCCCCTTCCGGGCTCTCGAGAGCGGCCTCGATCAGCCGCGGCTCCTCCGCCAGCCTTGCGAGCGCCAGCGAGCCAGAGGCGGCGATCGCGCTCCCGAGACTGAACGGTCCCATGATCATGGCGGCTCGCAGCCAGAGACTCGGTGCGTCGGCGCCCCCCAGCCCCAGCGCGACGAACAGCCCCCCCAGCGCGGCGCCTCCCAACGCCCCCCAGCCCGCGAAACGGGGGAGCGAGAGCTCGTCGAAGCTGCGGTTGCGCCCCGCGATACCCAATACCACCGAGAACGCCGCGCCGCCCATGAATCCGGGGATGGCCAGCACCGCCGGCCAGATGTCGAACACGGGTCCGAGCGGAAACCCGGGCCAGATGTTCCAGATGAGCTCGATCACCCCTCCGAGCCCGAACCCGCCGGCCGCCCAGACCAGACCCATCCCGAGCGTGCCGCGAGCTCGTGTCAGCCATCTCCTCACGCCGCTTTCCCCCTGTTCGCCATCAGCCCTTCCGATCTCGTACGACCGCGGGGGCGACGTAGTCCTCCCCGCGCTCACGGGCACGCGACCCCGGCCGCGTATCTGCCGAGGGCGGGCGCTTCTCGACGCACGGCCCTTCGAGCCAGACTCTCCGACCAGTTGAAGCTCCGCCAGTCGGCGGGACGATCGGGGCCCCAGCGGTCGAGCAGCCGGTGAGCCACCAGACACTGCGACTCCTCCGCCAGCTCGTCGAGATGGGCCAGGAGATGGGGTGCCGCATCGCTGCCGAGCGACGCGAGGTACTCCACATCCACCGCGACGGAGGCGTCGGCGCGGTCGAGGTTGTGACGAGCCACGAGACCGGCCGGGTTCAGGAGCTGGAGCGCGCCGATCAGGACGAACGCCGTGACGAGCCCGCCGAACGCGAAGCGGTCGCGCCGCCCGCTCGACACGGTCGCCCAGAACCAGACGAGGACGACCGTCAACCACACGAGCACGGCGGTGGCCACCACCCGCTCCTCGGTGAGTCCGTAGGCGGCCTGGTACACGACCATCCGCTGGATCGCCGAAGCGACGATCGCGAACAGCAGCAGCACGTGCACGCCCGCGAACCCGAAGAACGCGGCCCGGCCCTTCGCGCCCGCGTTGTCGAGCAAGGTGTGGGTGACGAGCAGCCAGGGCACTGCCAGGGCGACTGCGGCGACGAGCTGGAAAAAGCCCGCGCGGGCGTAGGCCGCGTAGGTGAGCCCCGGCGTCACCTCGACCCAGCCGGCCCCACCGAACAGGTACCTGAACTGGACGGTCACGAACCCCAGGAAGAGGAGGTCCACGAGGGCCAGAGCGGTGGCGACCTCCGCCACGCCGAACGACGGGACGATCGGCCGGACGTCCCGGATCGCGTTCAGCCGCGTGCCCGAGGACACGCCGACCAGGTAGCCGCAGGCGAGCCACGTCAGGACGCCGATCGCGAGGAGGTGCGATGCGAAGACCTCGAGATCGACCCTCACGAAGTCCCCGATGATCGTCGCGAACACCTCGTCCGCGGAGATGAAGAGCGCGCCGAACACCACGAGCGGGACGACGGCGAGCAACGTTCCGACGAGGGCGGTTCGCGCCACGCCGCGCGCGGTCCCGTGTCCCTCTTCCGTTCCGATCGAGCCCCAATTCCGGCGCTGCATCAACCGGAAGCCGCCGAAGACCGCGTGCACCCCCGCGCCGAGGACGGCCTCGACGACGTCCAGAACCCCTGATCGTCTGACCCACCCTCGCCCGGCCTCGAGTGCCGGCAAGGCGAACGCCGCGCACGCCGCGACGAACGTTACGAATCGCAAGAGGCCCGAACCGCGCCACAGGAGGGCCGCCGCGCACAGCACGCCGACGCCCATCCATGCCGCCGCCTCGCGTCCCGGCGGCGACTCGCTGTCGCGTCCTGCGATCCACACGGACACGGCGAGACCGGCGAACAGGAGAAGGAAGTTGAGACCCGGTCCGCCGGATGCCCGCAGCAGCAGGTCTCCAGCGACCCCCAGCCCGATGGCGGCGGTGATGATGGCCCGCACGGGCAGACAGCGATCGGTCATGATGCGGCCCTCCGTTCGGAAAGCGGTGACTCGACGGGTCGGACCGACGTTCGAGGCAGTCCTCCGAATCGTCGATCGCGGGTCGCGAAGTCGTCCACGGCGGCGGCCAGGTCGGCCTCGCTGAAGTCGGGCCACGCGACATCGCTGAAGAAGAGCTCGGCGTAGGCCGATTCCCAGAGCAAGAAATCGCTCAGCCGCCGCTCTCCGCCCGTACGGATGAGGAGGTCGACGTCAGGGGTTCCGCGGGGCGCGTGGACTACCTCGAACAGGCTTCGCTCGAAGGCCTCCCGGGTCGGAACGATCCCCTCCGCGACGAGACCCGCCGCGGCGAGCAGCGCGTGACGGGCCGAATAGTCGATGGCGATCCGCAGGTGGAGGGCGCTCCCCTCGCCGGTCCGTTCCTCGACCCGCTCGATCTCGAGACGCAGCGCGTCGCGGATCCGGTCGCGCCGCCCGATCACGCTCAGCCGGATGCCGTTGTCGGCCAGCCGCGCCCACTCCGAGTCGAGATAGTCGCGGAACAAGCTCATCAGGTGGTCGACCTCGGCGGGCGGGCGGCGCCAGTTGTCGGACGAGAAGGCGTAGAGCGTGAGCGTCGTGATCCCCAGCCCGGGCGCGGCCTCCACGGTCCGACGCACCGCCTGCGCGCCCACGTCATGTCCCGCGGATCGGGGGCGCCCTCGTTCGAGCGCCCAGCGGCCGTTGCCGTCCATGATGATCGCTACATGGAACGACGCGGGGGATCTTGACGATTCGTGCCCCCGGTCTCGCAGATCCAGCGTCCTGCTCATCGGTGACTCTCCTGAAGCCTTCGGGGAATCGTCCAGTGTCCGGGCTCCCCGCCGGCTGCCGCCGGGTCGAACAGACGGGCTAGGAGCAGCGCGATCGGGGCCGGGGCCGCCGCGGTCACGTTCGTCATGACCGAGACGATCATCCGCTCCTCGGGGAAGATCATCAGGGCAGCCGTGCCACCCACGGAGCGGCCCCCGTGGCCGACCATCGCCCGTCCCTGGACGTTCGCGAGAGCCCAGCCGAGGCCACCCGGGGTCGGCTCGCCCGACTCGACCGTCACCGGCGTCCACAGCAGCTCCACAGTTTCCGGCTCGAGCAGTTCGCGGTCGAGCATCGCGAACCCGAAGCGAACGAGATCCGAGGGAGTCGAGAGGTAACCGCCGCCCGGCCATTTGTTGCTCTGGTCGACGAAATCGGCGTTGCGCAGATGCCCCTCGGGGTCACGGTCGTAGAATCGGGCTCGGTGCGGCACGATGCCGAACACGTCGTCAGGCACCGTGCTCGTCATGCGGGCGGGCGAGAAGACCTCGAGCCTCATGAACTCGAGGAAAGGCCGTCCCGACGCCTCCTGGACGACCGCGCCCACGAGGTTCCACCCGTATGTCGAGTAGCCGTAGGCCGTGCCGGGCCGAAAGAGCAGGGAATCGCCGGCGAAGATGTCGAGCGACGCGAGCACGTCGTCGTAATGCACCGCGCTGAGCGGCTCGTCGTCGCCCCGGTAGTGTCGGACCCCGGCGGTGTGGGCCATGAGCTGCCGGGTGCTGACGGGCCAGCGCTTCTCGGGGAACCCCGACACGTAGCGCTGGACGGGGGCGTCGAGATCGAGCCGGCCGCGCTCGACCAGCAACCCCACCGCCGCTGCGGTGAGCGCCTTCCCCACGCTGCCGGTCCGGAAGCGCGTGAGGGCCGTCACCGGCACCTGCTGCTCGAGATCGGCCCATCCGAACCCCTCTGCCCACACGACGTAGTCATCGAGACCCACGGCGACGGTGACGCCCGGGATGTCGTTCTCGGCGAGCCACGTCCGGATGCCCTCGCTCGCCTGCTCGACCGCCTCCGTCTGAGCCGGGCTCCGTGGCGCAGGCACGAGCGCGACCGTCTGAGCGCTCGCCGGGGCCCCGTAGAGGGCGGCAACGAGGAGCATGACCGGTACGATCCGGCCGACGAGCACGGGGATCTCCGTCAAAGTACTTCGTGCCATAAAGTCAATCCTCCAAAAAAAACCTGGACGTTCCCGGCCCGTCCTACTCACGGACGCGCTCGATCAGCGCTTCCATGTGATCGAGATACTGCTCGAGCGCCCTGCGGCCCGCGGCGGTGAGCCGGTAATCGGTGCGCGGGATGCGGCCATCGAAGGATTTCCGAATCTCGATGTAGCCCGCCTCCTCGAGCTTCCTCGCGTGCACGCTCAGATTGCCGTCGGAAGTATCGAGATGCTCCTTGAGCTCGTTGAACGTCAGCGACTCCTCCACGGCCAGCGCGCTCACGATGCCGAGACGGACCCGCACGTGGATGATCGGATCGACCGCGGCCGGGTTGGCCAGGGATGCTTCCACGCTCACGTGCGATCCCCTCTCGGGGGCGACCTTCGGCGTCGTTTCCGGGTCGTCCCGGCGGGCTCGAGCACCGTCAGCCACCGTGCCTCCTCGCGTTGTTCGTCCCGAAGAGGACGTGCAGCCCCCCGAACCCCACCGCCATCCACACATCGCCCGCCGCAGGCATCGCGAGGAGCGCGAACGCCCCGAGAATCATGAAGCAGATCCCCATCACGGGGACCACCCTCACCGAGAAGGTGCCGGCGGTGACGACGGCCGCGCCGTAGAGGAGAAGCCACGAACCGGGCAGGAGAGCCGTGGCGCCCGCGCCCCACAGGGCGGCCGTCACCACCGCCCCCGCGACGGCGGGAGGCAGGAAGCTGAGAAGGAACTTCCGACCGGACCCCGAGAGGACCTTGAGCTTCGCCCTTCGGGCCTTCTGCCGGATCGCGAGGGACCCGATCGCTACGGCCACCGCCGCCTCGATCACCCAGACCGCCAGCCAGCGGCCGGCCGTCGGCTGGGCGGACGCGATCACCGCCGCCACCACCGCCGTGACCCCCATCCCCACGCCGCCCCACCCCGGAACGAGCGTGAAGGTGGCGCTGCGCTCCATCGTCTGGCGGATGTAGCGCAGATCCTCCGTGGCACGGTCGCCCAGGGCGATCGGCTTCGATTCCCGATCTATCTGCTGGAGTCTCGGCATCGTAGGCGTAGTATCGGTCGATCCGTCGTGTCCGTCAAGTACTTTGCACCGCAAAGACAGTGCCACTTCGAGCCGGTCGCCGTCTCGGGAGCCCCCCTCGGGGACGCCCATCACGGAAGTGTACGAATCGTAAACCCGCGCACGGCGCGGGTTTCGGGGTGGTGCGGTCGTGGCGGGCGAGGTCGCGGTCGGCGGGCGAGGTCGCTGTTAGTGGAGGGCGACGTCGTGGTCGGTGAGGCCGCGCGGCGTCGTGGCGCTAGTACCGCGGGACGGCGCCGTCGTAGGACTGTTGCACGATCTTTCGGATCAGCGCGCCGACGACGGCCTCGAATCGTTGCTCCAACTCGGGTGTGTCGAGCGCGTAGCGGGCCCGAAAGGGCACCAGGTCGATGCGGTCGCGGATCTCGTCGAGATCGAGCACGCCGGCCATCAGCGCGGCATCGGTACCGGCGATCAGCGTCTCGTACAGCTCGCGGGTCGTCTGCAGGTACTCGCCGTCGTGAAGCGCGGGTCCCTGGCCGGGGACGATGATCGCCGCGTCGAACGACTCGAGCCTGCGCAGGCCCTCGAGCCAGTCCCGCACCGCGTAGGAGTTAATCGTCCACGGTTGCGCGCCGTGTCCGCTCTCCTGTCGGACGAGCACGTCGCCGGTCGCCAGGATGTCCTCGTCGGGCAGGTACATGACCGCCGACCCGGACGCATCGCCGGTGACGCTGTAGAGCCGGAACTCCCGGTCGTCGATCGAGAACGAGAGGCTGTCGGAGAAGGTCATGTTCGGCAGCACCCTTCGAATGGCGCCGATCTCGGCCTCGAAGACCTCGCGTTCGCGCAGGTCCTCCCGGAGCTGCTCGATGTCTTCGTCGCTCGCCGGCTCACCATCGGTCGTGAGACCCGTCTCGATCGCGGTGTCGAGCCGCTCACGGGCGGGGCCCACGCCCGCCGAGCGCATGAAGAACGGAGACGGCATCCGCTCCATGAAGCTCCGCGTCTCGAAGGTCGAGATGATCCGCAGCCCGGGAAACGCGTCGGCGTAGACTTCGTTCCCCGACCAGTGGTCCATGTGCCAGTGGGAGTTGATGACGACGCGCACCGGCAGGTCGGTGATCTTCCGGATCTCATCGAGGACGAGCCGGGAGGTCGAGGAGAGCGCGTTGGTGTCGTAGACGACGACGCCGGTCGAGCCGACGACCACGACCGAGTTCGAGGAGGTCCACTTGTCGAGCTCGGAGGGCGCCCGCATGAGGTAGACATCCGCGTCCAGCCGCGTCACCTCGATCCGGTGCCCGGGATGGGATGCGTCGGTCGGATCCATCTGGGCCGGCAGCCCCCGAGCGCACAGGAGGAATGCGACGGCGAGCGCGCACCGCGCCGGGCTTCCGTGGAGGGTCGTCATCGAGCTTCCTTCTCCGTGAGGCATTCGACACGGAGAGGGTTCCTGTCCGGCCACCGGCCGCGCAACGCGCTCTCGGTGAAGTCCGGGGAGAGACCGGCGAGACGCGGATCGGGGCAGGCCGGGGTCTCAGCGGCGCAGGGCCTCCAGCGGATCCGACCGGGTGGCGAGGGTTGCCGGGGCGAGCGCCGCCAGCGTGCCCACCCCGAGCACCGCGCCGAGCGTCACCAGGTAGACGACGGGGTCGGCCGGCGCGACACCGAACAACGCCGCACGCATGGCGCTCGACAGACCGAAGGCGAGCAGCGCTCCGGCGGCGCTTCCGAACAGCAGCTGTCTGCCGGCGTGTACGAGAACGAGCCGACGGATGCGGACCGAGTCGGCGCCGAGCGCCATCCGCACGCCGAGCTCGCCGCGTCGCCGGTTCACCGAGAACGCGAGGACGCCGTAGAGCCCGCTGACGGTGAGGACGAGCGCGGCGCCCCCGAACACCGAGAAGACCGCGCCGAACAGCCGGAACGCCCAGGTCGACTCGTCGATCGCCTCCGCCAGGACCCGCGGACGTGCGAGCGGGACACCCGGGGCGACCTCTGCGAGGGCCGACCGGACGCCGGACACGACGCCTCGGGGATCGTCGTGGGTACGAACGAGCAGCGTCGCGGCACGATAGGGGAACACGCCCCACGAGATGTACATCTGCTCACGAGGCTCGGTCGACATCCCGATGCCGCCGGTTCTCGATCCGATATAGGTGTCCGCGACCACGCCGACGACGGGGAGCCACGGACCCTCGCCCCCCTCGCCGATCCGTATCTGGCGCCCGACGGGATTCGCCCCGAGGTGACGTCGGGCGAGGGTCTCGTTCACCAGCAACGCCGGCTCGGACCCCACCCGCGATTCCGTCGGGGTGAAGGCGCGCCCCCGGATGACACGAAGCCCCATGGTCGCCGGGTAGTCGTGTCCGATCGGCACCCCGTCGGCGCTCGGCAGCGGGGTCGCCGCGCCTCCGCCGCGCACCTCGAATCGCCAGGTGAACGTGGGGCCCGTGCCGGGGGCGCCTCTCGCGACGGTCGCCGACGCGACACCCGGCACCGCCGCCACCTCGTCGAGCACGGCTGCGAAACGCGCGGATGGGTCGCGATCGTCCCCGTCCTCCGGAAGGCTCAGGGTCGCCGCGACGACGTGATCCGTCTCGAACCCCTTCTCGACACCGCGCGCGTTCACGACGCTTCGCGCGAGCAGGGCGGCGCAGATCAGAAGCGCGCTCGCGAGCGCGATCTGTACCGATACGAGACGGCCCGACACGCCGGCCGAAGGACTCCTGGCGCCGAGCCCGCCGCGGGGCGGGCCGGTGGTCGGGGTCCTCGCGGCGACCCGCAACGCGGGAGCTGTCCCCGCGGCGAGCGTCGCGAGAGTCAACACGGCCACGAAGATCCAGACCGCCGAACCCGACAGCCGAAAATCCACCCAGTAGGGCATGCCGAGATCGAGGGGAGACACGGCCCGGTCGACGAGCCGCAGCCCGGCGATGGCGATCGCGAGCCCCAGCGCGGTGCCGAAGACGCACACGATGGCCGACTCCACGGCGAACTGTTGCCCTACCCGCCCCGTGGTCGCGCCGAGCGCCTTTCGAATCGAAATGTCGCGCCGTCGTGTCAAACTGCGCGCCAGAAGCAGGTTGGCGAGGTTGACCGCCGCGATCAGCAGCACGCAAACGACCGCCGCCACCATCACGTACAGCAGCGAGTCGAGGCCCGCCGGCAGGTGACGGCGGGACAGGGCGGAGAGGCTCGCCGTAAGCGCCGTGTGGTCCCCGGGATGCGCGGCCCCGATGTGACTCGCCGCGGCGCGGGCATCGACGTCGGCGCGCGCGCGCTCGACATCGCCCGCCAGTCGGCCGAATACCGCGAAGCTCCGGCCGCTTCCCCGATCCGTCGTGGGCATCGGGAAGTCCATCGGCAGCCACAGCTCCTCTTCGATGGGGAACGCGAACCCCGGCGGCATCACACCGATCACCGCGAGTCGCCGACCGTCGACGTCCAGCAGCGAGCCGAGCACGTCTTCGCCGCCGCCGAACCGGCGCTGCCACAGATCGTGTCCGATGACGACGTGGGCGATGTCGTCCCGGAAGTCTTCCCCCGCCGCGAACGTCCGACCCAGCGCCGGACGAGCTCCGAGCGCCTCGAGCGCTCCGGCGGTGACGAACCCGGCGGGAAGGCTCGTTGCCTGGCCGTCCGACCCCGTCGATCCGACCGCGCGTCGGAAGTACCCTTCGACGGCCACGAACGTCTCCTGCCGCTCGCGGAAATCGCGGAGGTCGAGCGCCTCGAACTCGACCGGCCGCCCGCTGTCCGCCGCGAGCAGATCGATCGCCACGAGTCGGTCGGCCCCGGGAAGCGGGAGGGGACGGATGAGGATCCCGTGCGCGATGCCGAACACGCACGAGGTCATTGCGATCCCGACGGCGAGCGTCAGGACCGCGAGCGTGGACGTGAAGGGGGTCGCTCCAAGGGTTCGCAGGCCGTAGCGGGAATCGCGCGCGAGGTGCGCCAGGTGGCGGCGGACGGGTCGCGTCCGGCCCGCCCTCCTCACACGACGCGGCGCGTACACCAGTGCGGCATGGGCGAGCTGTCCGATCAGCCACCAGTCGCCCCGTCGTCCTCCACGGCCGCCGCCCGGCTCGTCACGTCTCTCTTCGAGATCCCCCACGAGCCCGTCGCGGATGAGGCCTTCGGGAATCCACCATTCGAGAAACCGGATCAGTCGATCGATCACCGACTCAGCCCGCCCGCTCGAGAACGTCCTCGAGACCCGCCCACATCCGGAGCAACGCATCGCGGTGTCTCGCCAGCGCTCGTACGCCGGCGGGCTCGACGCGGACGAGGCGTCGGGGACGACCGCCGCGCCCCGCGTCGCCCGGCGCCTGGCGCGTGGTGACGAAACCCTTTTCCTCGAGCCGGTCGATCGTGATGTAGAGCGAGCCCGCCTGAACGCGTCGGCCGGTTACGGTCTCGATCTCGCGCATGAGCGCCGCACCGTATGCGTCCTCGACGCGCATGGCTGCCGCGAGGACGAGGTGCTCGAACTCGCCAGGAAACTGTCGTCGGCCCATCAACCCACCCGCAGGAACTGATGTGGAGCGGCACATTGGGCACCCAACATAAAAAAGTTATGTTGGGTTTGGCCAGTGTCTGTCCCCCGGATCGCCGGAATCCTACCTGCGGGGGTGTCGCGCGGCGTAGCGGGGATCCTCGCGGAAGGCGCCGAGACGGAGGTCGCGGTCCAGCGCGTCCCAGTTCACCTCGCCGCCGGCGGACCACAGGTCGAGGGCCTGGAAGGCGGCGTCGAGGTCCTCCTCCAGCGCCTCGAGGACGATCCGGTAATAGTACGTTTCGTCACGAAACTGCGGCGCGCCGACCCGCCAGAGCGCCGACCGGGCCTCGACCAGATCCCCGGCGTTCAGGAGAGCGATGCCGAGTCGGAGAAGCGAGCGCTGGTCACGTGGTTCGAGCTCGACCAGACGCCCGTACGCCTGCGCCGCCTGCTCCCAGCGGCGAAACTGGAACCACAACGCTCCTTCGAGCGCCGCCGTCGCGTCGTTCGCCTCGCCGATCAGGTACTCGGCGATGCCGTCGGTGGCGTAGTTCAGGCTGCCGACGGACGAGGTGTTCGTCATGATCGCGATCGACAGATGGCGGTCGGGATAAACGCGCAGGTCGGCGTACGCGCCCACGAAGGCTCCGTTGATCCGCGAGGTCCTGCCGAGGTGCGTCGGACCCGCGAACCACCCGAACGCCACGTCCGTGGGCGTCCCGTCCTCGAGCTCCGCTCCCTCGCTCTGGAGAGTTCGGGCCCGCCGGCCGAGTAGCGTGGTCTCGAACGCCTGCTGCCCGAAGATCGCAAGGTCGCGTGCACTGGTGAGCCAGTTGCCGCCGCCGGCGTTGTAGCTGTAGTCGCGGGTCGCGGGGACCACGAAGAGGCTGTCCGTGCGCGGCGCCCGGGGATCCGACGGGTCCGAATAGCTGTAGAGCGTGGCCAGTTGGGCCGGCGGCCGTCGCACGTCGTGGAACACCGTCTGTCGGAGCCCGAGCGGACGGAGCACGCCCTCCAAAACGAACTCATCGAAGGGGCGCTTGCCGACCCGCTCGATCGCGGCCGCCAGGAGGTTGTACCCGTAGCTGGAATACGACGTCCCGGTGCCGGGGGCCATGATCAACTCGTCGTCGATGAACAACTCGAGCGCGTCGTCTACGTTCTCGTAGTGGGTCGCGAAGAACGCCCCCGTCCGCTCCTCCTCGCGGTAGTGGCGGATTCCACCCTGGTGGACGGCGAGCAGACCCGGTGTCACGTCGGAGAGGTGGTCGGGAGCCCGGCGGACGTACGTGTCGATGGGGGCGTTCAGATCGATACGCCCCCGCTCCCACAGACTCAGAAGCGCCGCGGAGGTGAACGCCTTCCCGACACTCGCCGACGGGAAGAGCGTCTCCGACGTGACCGGGGTCCCCGCGGCACGATCGGCGTAGCCGAACGTACCCTCGTACACCGGACCCGCGGGTCCACGGATCGCGACCTGTAGGCCGACGAGGCCATGCACGTCCACCATCCTCTGGAACGCGGCGTCAAGGGCCGCCTGATCGGCCCGACGGACCCCCGCCTGACCGGCCGCGGCGGTCGGAACGTGGAGAACCATCGCGGCAAGCGCCCCGAGGGTCGTGAGTCGCGAAAGGTTCGCAGGCATGGCCCGTCCGTTGTCTCCGGCGGGGGTGCAACGCACCCGGGGCAACGCGCCGGATCGTGGCCCGGAGAGATCGGAATCGGAAGTTGTGACGCCCCATGCCCGATTGATGGTTGGAGCCCCGCGCGCACCGGGGTCGAAGCATCCGTTGAGGGGGTCGTCAGCCGCCCGCGACGCGGAAGGGGAGTCGCTCGAGCTCCGCGGCGCAGGCGGTGTCCACCGGCGACAGTCCCGCCAGGAACTGACCGGCGATGTTTCGAAGACAGGTCAGTCCGGCCGGATCGAAGAACCCGTGCCCGCGGTTCTCGAACACGACGTGGAGCGCGTTCGGAAGGGTCGCAGCGACACGGTCGCCGTAGGCCGGCGGCGTCACCGGATCCTCCGAGCCGCTCAGCAGCAGGACCGGCACGTCGGACTCGACCGCGTCGTGACGCCCCTCGTACAGGGGCGCACGCGGCCAGACCGTGCAGTTCTCGAGCTCGCGGTCCATCCGGTACGTGCCGAGCATCGTACCGGCGGCGTCGCGACGCTCGGCCTCGACGTCCACGAACGGCAGATCCTCAGAGCACCGCATCGAGAGAAACAGACCGTAATGGAGGATCTGGCGGATGCCGTATACGGCGTTGGCTACGGCCTGCATCAGGGGCCGGTGGTCGCCGTCCCGGGCGCTCGCGATCCAGCCGGGCATCGACGCCGCGGACGCCGCGTTGTAGAGGACGAACCGGATCCCCATCACGAAGTCGCCGTACTCGAGGCTCACCGGCTCGTCCTCACCGTTGATCGGACTGGTGACGACCGCCTCGACCGGAGCTTCGCGCGCGGCCGCGAGGACCGCCTCGAAGTCGTCCGCGAACGTCGGGAACGCCTCGCTGCACCGCTCGTCGCCCGCGCAGTCCGCGATCAACCGCTCGCGGGTGGTCTCGAGGCTCCGCGCGAATCCCATCGGCGCGTGGAGCCCGGGAGGAGCGATCGCCAGCAGCACCGCGGCCTCGACGGAGGGCTCGTGACGCCGGATGATCTCCTGTCCCAGGAGCGTCCCGTACGACCCGCCCCAGAGCACGAACCGGTCGTACCCGAGCGCCTCGCGGACCTCGTCGACGTCGTCGGCGGCCCGGGCCGTCGTGTACTGGGTGAGGTCCGCCCGATCCGCCAGCGCCTCGGCGCACCGGGCGGCTTCGTCGAAGGGGAGGATGTAGTAGAGCCACGACTGCACGCGGTCCTCGGGGCCGAGGGGCGGGCAGTCGAGCGGGTTCGATCCGCCGGTGCCGCGGATGTCGACGGCCACCAGGTCGCGGTTCCGCATTGCGTCCGGGCCGATCGTCAGATAGGCCCCGGCCATCACGTTGTGCGCGGCCTCGCCGGGGCCGCCGGCAAGCGCGAACACCGGCGCGCCCGGCGCGGAGTCGCCCGCGATGGCGGGTACGACCGTGATCTTCAGATCGATCGTCCGTCCGGTCATGGCGTCCCGATCCTCGAACACGCGATAGGATCCGCACAGGAACGTTTCGATACCGAGCGGGCCACCGAGCTGGCCCGCGGGGCAAGGGGTCAGCTCGACCTCCGCCCCGCTGACCTCCGCGTCCGCGTCATCCACGGTCTGCCCACCAAGACCCGAGGCCCCCAGCGCGTGGGCGAGGAAGACGGGCAACAGCTTCGCGTCGAAGAGGACTCTCATGTAGCGCTCCCGCATCGGGGCACGGCGGCGGGCCGTCAGACGGCCGCGGGGACTGCTCGACGCGGAGGTCCCGCCACGCGTTGCCTTCAAGTATTGTGTACCATATGGTATACCATACGTCCCATGCCAGAGGGAGTTTCTCGGACATGGAGGACAGCCGCTCGGGCCGCGTGTACGAAGCCCTCCTCGAGGGGATCGTGCACGGGCGGCTCGCCCCCGGCGCGCGAATCGTCGAACGCGATGTCGCCGAGCGCCTCGACGTCAGCCGCACGCCGGTACGCGAGGCGATCCGCCGTCTCAAGACCGAGGGCCTCGTCGACGCCTCACCGGCGTCGCGCTACGACCGTCCGATCGTGAGCGGTCTGTCCGAGGAGGACGCGCGCGACCTTCACGATGTCGTGATCGCTGTCGAGACCGTCGTGGCGCGTCGCGTCGCGGGTATGCCCGAGAAAGAGCGCCGACCGGTCGTCGCCGAGATTCGGCGGCGCAACGACGCGCTGCGAGCGCTCGGCGAGCGGGAGGAACCACCGATCGCCGGGATCGTCGACGCCGATCATGCGGTCCACGCGGCGTACATCGAAGCCGGGGCCGGCGAGCGGCTGCTCGCTCTCAGGGCGGCGGTGAAGCCCCAGCTGGACCGGTACAGCTTCGCCTACGTCCCTCGAATGGCCGACGTCGTGCCCGCCGCCGCCGACGAGCACGAGGCCATCGCGGCCGCCATCGAGGCGGGCGACCGCGACGCCGTCACCAGGGCGGTGATGGCCAATTGGGAGAACGCCGCCGATCGACTCCGTCGGGCGATCGAGGCCCGCGGCGCGGGAGACACCTGGTAGCCCGTCGGGCGGCGCCCGCACCTTCCCCTCTGCGCCGCGTGCGAGAGTTTACGAATCGAAATGAACTGGAGGGCCGCGCGTGGGATACCCTCGATCGCCGCGTGCCGTCTACCTTTCCGCCGCTTGCCGCGTTCGGACGAGGGTCTCGGGCATGCGGACGAGCACGGCGATTCCCGAGGCGATCGTTAGCCCCGCGACCGCGATGATCGTGGCCGGGATACCCGCGGCGTCGGCGAGGACTCCGGCGAGCAGGGCTCCCGCCGCGTAGCCCCCGTCGCGCCACAGGCGGTAGATGCCAACGGCGGTCCCCCGCCACGACGGAGCGGCCACGTCGCCGATGGCGGCGAGCAGGGTCGGGTACACCATCGCCGTCCCGACCCCGAGGAGCGCCGAGGCCGCGAGCCACGCCGCGAAGGACCCGCCGAGGGAGACCGCGGCGAGTGCGGCCCCCTGGACGCACATGCCGCCCGCGATCAGGCCTTTGCGCCCGATGCGGTCTGACAGCGCGCCCGTCGCGAGCTGGACGATTCCCCAGACGGCCGGGTACGTGAACGCGAGGACCCCGATCTGATCGACGGAGAGCCCGGCCGCTGCGAAGTAGAGCGGGAAGAGCCCCCACGCGAGCCCGTCGTTGAGGTTGTTCACGAGCCCCGCCTGACAGGCGCTCGAGAGCGCCGGATCCCGCCAACTCGTTCGCGTGAACAGGTCGCGCGCCGTCGCCGTGTCGACGGTCCTGCGTCCGGTCGGTTCGGCCACGCGCTCTATCCGGGGCCCCGCCGGGTGATCGCCGCCGGGCTCGCCCATCTCGTGCACGGCGTGGGCGCGGGTCTCGCGGACGAAGAAGAGCGACAACGCGAGCCCGACCGCCGCGACGGCGATGCCCAGGTAGAAAGGCTCCGGCCGAAGCCCGTAGGACTCAGCCAGGTATCCGGTCGCGAGCGCGGCGACAGCCACGGCCAGGTATCCGGCGAACTCGTTCAGGCCCATCGCGAGCCCGCGCTGTCTCGCCCCGACGATGTCGATCTTCATGATGACCGTCGTGGACCACGTGAGACCCTGATTGACCCCGAGCAGCACGTTGGCGAACACCACCCACGCCCAGGTCGGGGCCCAGATGATGAGCAGCGGGACGGGGAGCCCCATCAGCCACCCCGCTATCAGCACCCGGCGGCGTCCGTACAGATCTCCCAGACGGCCGGCGAAGAAGTTGGTGGCTGCCTTCACCAGCCCGAAGGTCGCGATGAAGGAGAGGACGGCACCGGATGAAGCGAGCCCGAACTCCTCTTCGGCGAGCAGCGGGAGCACCGTCCGTTCGAGCCCGACCATCGCGCCGACGAACGCGTTGATCAGGACGAGGAGCCAGAACTGTCGCCAGTTGGCTCCGAGACCCAGCTCGATCCTCCGCGCCGGGTCGGGGCGGATCAGTCTGTCGCGGGTTTGAGCGCGGTCAGCATCACGGCCTTCACGCCGTACGCTTCCGCGGCGTCCCGGGTCGACTTCCTACGGAACCGGAATCCCGGGACCACCGCCGAGCGGACCCGCGTGAACCCGCTCTCTTCGAGCAACCGAAACATCTCTCCCTCCGGGAGAGCGCCCCCGATTCAGCTGGCCCACAGCTTCGGATCGTTGACGATGGATTGGGAGAGTTGCTTCGCGCTCACGATGTCGGTGATCGAGATGCGTCCTCCGGGCTTGAGGACGCGGAACATCTCCTCCATCACCCTTCGCTTGCGAAAGGAGAGGTTGATCACGCCGTTCGAGATGAGCACATCGGCAGTCTCGTCGGCGACCGGGATGTCCTCCATCCGACCCTGGCGGCACTCCAGCCGGGTGCCGCCGGCCTCCGCGTGCGTTTGCGCCTTCAGACACATTGTCGGGTTGACGTCGACCCCGATCACCCTGCCGCTCACGCCTGAGGCCCATCCGGCGAGGATCCCGTCGAGGCCCGCGCCGCTCCCCAGATCGAGCACGGTCTCGCCCTCGGCGATCGCCGCGCGAAGGTGCGGATTGCCGACCCCGGCGAAGGAGGCGACGGCCCCCGGCGGGGCGCGGTCCAGCGCCTCGGGCGAGTAGCCGAACATCTCCGCCGCCCGACGGCCGTGAAAGAAGTGGTGTTCGGCATCGGGGTTCTCGGCGACCTCCCGGTACATCCGGATGATCTCGTCCGAGAGCACCTCCTCGAGCGACGCCTGCGGGTGCGTGGCGTCGTCCGCTGTCGCCCCATCCGTCGGGGCGCCGGCAGCCGTGGATTCCATGGGCTGACTCCTGTTGCACTTCAGAATGCGTTCGGGAGGCTTCCCACGGCTATACCGGGTGGTGCGGTGGGCGGGCTCACCGCGTCGGCCGGGTGCTGATCGGGGGGTGGCGTCCGGCGGGGCCGCTGTGGTCCGTGGGCCCCGCCGATCCGCCGTGAAAAGGCTACTTCTTGTGCAGCACCGGGCTCAGCCGGAAGCCGTTCGCGTTCCAGACGAGCGTTCCGATCGTCGCGCCCATCCCGAGCTCGATCGCCACCACCTCGGTCTCGCCGTTCCCGACATCGAAGTTCGAAAGCTGAAGCTTGAGGCCCGTCTGGGCGGCACTCGGGACCGTCACGTCGTAGGTGCCGGCGAGCAGGGTCTGGCCGTTCACCACGACGTCCTCGGTGAGGACGATCTCGGACGTGTCGAAGAAGAACCGCGCCTGGTTGTACCGACCCGCCGGGACCGTGCCGTCGGCGATCTGGATCCCCGCCTCGGACAGGGTCAGGAGATCGAGAGGCGCCGCGAGAGCTTCGAGACTGATCCACGGGCTGTTGCCGTCGTCCTCGCCCTCGCCCTCGCCTTCACCCTCGCCCTCGCCTTCACCCTCACCCTCACCCTCACCCTCAACCACCTCGTCGTCTCCCCCGACGAGGTGCAGGTCGATCCGCGTGATGTTCAGGAAGAGGTTTCCGACCGCGGACTCCGGCACGTCGCCGAGGCTCAG
>JAWWCR010000077.1:0-20719 GCA_033720355.1 Gemmatimonadota bacterium | reverse complement strand
GGTCCGCATTCCGCGCGACCACCTGCTCGACCGGTTCGCGTCCGTCTCTGCCGAAGGCGCGTACTCGAGCCCGATCGCGAGCCAGGGACGCCGCTTCTTCACGATGCTCGGGACGCTCGTGGGGGGGCGGGTCGCGGTGGGTAGCGCGGCCGTCAGCGTGGCCAAGACCGCGCTGGCGACCGCGATCCGGTACGGCGCCCGGCGGCGGCAGTTCGGGACGCCCGGAGCGCCAGAGCGCATCCTCCTCGACTACCCCCAGCACCAGCGCCGCCTGCTCCCGCGGCTCGCCCGGACGTATGCCCTCCACTTCGCGATGCACGACCTCCAGCGGCGATACGCGGACGAGGGCGAGGACCGCCGCCGGCTCGAGGCGGATGCGGCCGGTCTCAAGGCGCTCGCGACGTGGCACGCGAGCGATACGGTGCAGGCGGCGCGGGAGGCGTGCGGAGGGCAGGGGTATCTGGCCGAGAACCGTCTGGGGGCGCTGGGGGCCGACGCAGATGTGTTCACGACCTACGAGGGCGACAACACCGTGCTGCTCCAGCTCGTCGCGAAGGACCTGCTGACCGGGTTCCGTCACGAGTTCGGCGATGTGACCGGCGTCGCCCGGCTCATCGTCGAGCGGGCGCGCGTCGCCCTCACCGAGCGCAACCCGATCATCACGCGCCGCCACGACACCGATCACCTCCGCGATCCCCGATACCACGAGGCGATCCTCGAGGCGCGGGCGGACGAGCTGATCGTGTCGCTCGCGCGCCGTGTGAAGGCCCGTGTGGATGCCGGTCTCGAGGGGTTCGACGCGCTCGCCGAGTGCCAGGTACACGCCCTCGCGGCGGCGAGGGCGCACGTCGAGCGCCAGATCCTGTCGAGCATGATCGCGGCCGAACAGGCCGCGCCCGGCTCCTCGATCGCCGAGGCGCTCGAGCGCCTCCGCAGCCTCTATGCGCTGCGCACGATCGAGACGGCCCGCGGCTGGTACCTCGAGCAGGGCTATCTCGACCCTCCGAAGAGCAAGGGGATCCGGGATCTCGTGATCGATCTCTGCGCCGAGATCCGTCCGCACGCGGTACCGCTCGTCGATTCGTTCGCCGTACCGGGAGCGTGGCTGGGGCCGATCGCCACATCTTGAGCCGAGGGGGTCTCCGTAGTACCGTAACCTCAGGCCACCGGGGCAGTTCGGGCGGTGACGCGGGGTGCGAGGGGTGCGGAGATGAGCGACGTGGGGGGTGGTGAGGGCCGGAAACCGATGTCCGGCTTCTCTCTCGTTCGGTTCGAGCGGGAGATCTTTCCTTTTCTTCAGGCGACCCAGTGGGTGTCCGGCGCGGGCGGGGCCGAGCGCGACCGCCTCGGCGGGGCGTACGACCTGGTGTTCCCGCACGGGTTGCTCGAGAAGTTCAGACGCGATGCCCGCAAGTTTCCCGACGGCGACGCCGTCGGTCTGCTGTACGGGACGGGCCGCGAATGTCCGTGGACACGCAGGCTGTGGGTCCGCGTCGACGCCGTCGCCATGGAGGACCCCCCGGCGCGCCGCGGGTGGCTTCGGCGGCGCCCCAGGACCCGCGATGAGCTGTCGATCGGGCAGCGCATCGAGGCTCTCGCGGCCCACGGCGACCCCCCTTCGGGGGCTCTCCTCGGGTGGGTCCGCACCCGGCAGACGGACGCACTCGTCATGTTCGCGTCCGAGACCGAAACGCACGCGACCACGTTCCGCGAGCCGTGGCAGGTCGCGGTCCTCCTCGCGGCCCCCGGCTCGGACGGGGGATACGGGATCTTCGGGCGGGACGAAGACGGACAGATCCGCGACGCGAGACCGAGACCCTTTTACGAGCGCGAGCCCGAGCGCGGGTCCCGCTCGGGGAAGAGCGTCTCGCCACCGAACTACCGGATCGTCGAACGAGCCACGGAGCTTCCGGGCGGGTCGCGCGCGTGGCGCGAAGTGCGGCGCCGCAAGGCGTCCGCCCTCGGGATGGCGGCCTGTCTCGTGTTCGGTGTCGCTGGAGGTCTCGCGCTGAGCTACGAGCTCTCGCGTGCGACGCGGCCTGGCGGCTTCCTCGCCCCCGAGCCCGCGCTGGCGTTTGCGAGCCCCGCCGATGCGGTCGAGCCGGTCGAGGAGGGTCCGCTCGCTCGCGCCCCGGAAGAGCGAATCCTCGGGTACTTCGAGACGTTCGAGCGGAACGTCGCGCGGTTCAATCGGCTGGTGGCGCGACCGACGAACGCCGCGACGTACTGCGACGACCTGGCGTCGGCGTACTCGGGGGTGCACGGATCGTTCGTCACGCTCTCGAGAAAGCGCGACGAGCTGGATCCCACGGGGATCGCCGCGCGTCTCGAGCTCGCCGATCAGGAGAAGCGGCGCGTGGATGCGCGATTCGATCGGGCGGACTGCAGGCGCTGACGGCTGACAGGAGAGGCCGGTCGCGCCCCGCGGATCGGATCAGCCGTCGTCCGCCTGTTCGCGCAGTGTCCGTACCAGCTCCTCGTCGGGCTCCACGAGGAGCGTACGCACGCGGTCCGGGAGGACCGTGCCCGGCGGCGCCTTCCGCGGTTTGCGCACGTACTTCCGGCGCGTCCACGACACCGACACCGCGCCGCTGTGGCGGGCCCCGCTGTGTACGGCGGCCGCGACCGCGGCCTCGAGCAGGTCGCGCCGGGGCGGGTTCTCGTCGCGCCGTCCCCAACGGAGAATGACGTGCGCGCCCGGCGTCTGGGCCGCGTGCATCCAGATGTCGTCCGGCGCCGAGTGCCGAAACGTGAGGTCGTCGTTGTCGCGGGGACCGCGGCCTACCCGGATCTCGAGTCCGCCGCTGCTCACGAGGCGTGTGTAGGGCAGGCGGTCCGGCTCCCCACCCTTCGGCGCGGTCTGCCGCGACCGCGGCGCTCGCCCGCCGACGAGCCCCCACAGCCCATCGTCGGGCCCGGCCCGGTCGAGCCGGTCGAGGGCATCGTCGAACGCCCGTACCCGTGTCTCGGCGCCGGCGATCTCCGATGGCAGCTTCTCCCTCGCGCGCTCGCGCCGACGCGCCTCCTCGAAGAAACGCTCGGCGTTCGCCACGACATCCAGCGACGGATCCAGCTCGATCTCACGCTCGCTTCCGTCGAACGCCTCGAGGACGACGGAGACGGCGCCCTTTTCCACCGCGTCCTTGCGGGCGAGCAGGATCTGACCGAGCTCGCGGACCACGTCGGGCGAACCCGCCGTCTCGAGCTGACGTCGAAGAGCGGCAACGCGCTTCGCCGCCCGGGCGCGCGCGGACTCCAGCCGGTCGCGCAGCCGCTCCGTCTCGGCCGACCCGCCGGACTCCTCCTCGCCGGGCAGCGTGTCGGCTCCGACGGCGTGCTCCAGCGCCCGCGAGACGGCAGCGAACAGGCTCTCGGCCGATGAGGCATCGGCCTGTCCCAACGAATGGGGATACGGCTGGATGGTCCCACGCCGCCGAAGGAGCCACACCGGCCCGTCGGGCCCGCCACCGGACCCGAGCTCATGTAGCTCGAGATACCGCTCGTACACCCCCTCGTCGCGGCCGAGCAGCCACTCGACGTTGAGCGCGCTCGTCCACGCCCACGTCCTGAGCAGCTCGCCCCGCTCGATCGCGCCGCCCGCCTCCGCTTCCCCCGACTCGGCCAGCGAGGCGACCCAGTCGTCCCACTCCGCTCTCGAGGGAGCATCCTCGATGGCGCGGCGCTCGGAAGCTGGCGGCGACCACGGCTCGCCCGGTCCGACCCGGCGGCCGGCGATCTCGCGCGTCCACAGAGCGTACCGGACCCGCCACTCTCGATCGCCGGAGTTCCCGTCCGGCGGCGACAGGACCACGACGTTCCACCGATTGGTATGGAGCTCGAGCCCGACGCCGGCCGCGACCGTTCCGTCGTCCTCCGTGAGCCAGATCGCCAGGCTGCGCTCGTCGGCGAGCGGCTCGACGCGCGACAGCGACATCCGACCGAACCGGGTGACGCGAACGCGGTCCCCCTCGAGCGGGTCCGCGGCGAGCGGCACGACGTATCCGGCGTCGGGTGCGAGGAAGGCGGCGAGCACGGTGTCGTCGGCGAAGCGCAGCGACGCGGCCGAGCGCTCGCGGTCCATCCCCAGTGACCGCACCCCACACCCCGACCACCGCGACTCGATCTCGCGGGCCAGACGCTCGGTGATCAGGGGGTCGTAGCGCATCGGCTGTCGGCTCGTATCTTCGGTGAGTTTTGGCGGTCGGCCGGGCAACGGTGGCGTCGCCCGCCGCACGCCACCCGGGCCGGAGGGGGACCGAGCATCGTGATGGACCTCGCACGATCCAGTCGGAGTATCGCGCCCGCGGCGGTGGAGGGCGACTGATGGGTCGGCGCTTCGACGCGCTCCACCCCCTCATCGTCGACGCTTCGCGCGGGCACCTGCCCGATTGGGCGGTCATCAGCCCGCAACGGTTCGACCACTCCGAGCGGGTCGCGCGTCTCATGCGGAGCTGGGCGAAGACCCGTGGTCTCCGAAAATCCGATCTGGCGCGGTGGAGCGCCGCCGGGTATCTGCACGACGCTCTGAAGGGCGTCTCGCCGACGAAGCTGCGGAAACGATACGACTTCGACGAGGGGTTGCCGGATCCGCTCCTGCACGGCCCCGCCTGCGCGCAGCGGCTCGAACGCGAGGGGGTCGAGGACGACGCCCTGATCCGGGCCGTCGCCCACCACACGACCGGGCACCCCGGGCTCGACCTTCTCGGCGCTTCGCTCTACATGGCCGACTATCTGGATCCGGGCCGTCGTTCGGGGCGCTCGCGACGAAAGGCGCTCCGTGCGCGGCTCCCCGGTGAGCACGGGGCCGTACTGGCGATCGTCGCGGCCGCCAAGATCGGTACCTTGCTCGAGCGGCGCTTGCACATCCAGCGATCCACCTTAGAGTTCTGGAACGAGGTGGTCGCGGCGGGGTGACGGGCGGACGACGGGAGGATGAAGTGGGGCAGAAAAGGGGCGGGGGAGGCAGGGGTCGAGGCCGGAGCCCGGCCAGGCGACGACGCGGGCGGCCGGCACGACGCGGGGTTCTTCAGATCGGGCTCGAGAGGCTCGGTTCCTTCCTGACGACCCTGGCACTGCTGGGCACCGGCGCGCTCGTGGCCTCGTGGTGGATCGAGTGGCGCGAGACCGATGGGATGCCGACGACGGTGGAGGTGGCGGCGCCCGCCATCGAGTCGGGTCACCGTCTCAAGGTCGAGGTGCTCAACGGATCGGGCGAGCCGGGCGCCGCGGGTGTCATCGGTGACCTGCTGCTCGATCTCGAGTACGATGTCGTCGCGGTGGACAACGCCGAGCACTTCGACCACGAGGTCACGCACGTGATCGATCGATCCGGCGCGGGCGAGGCCGTACGCGAGATCGGGCGGCGTATCGGCGCCGATTCGATCTCGGTCGAGCTCGACCCCGACCTCCTGCTCGACGCGACGATCATCCTCGGCAAGGACTGGCGGGCGCTGAACCCGGGTGCCGACGCTCCCGACCCTCCCGGGGGGGGCTGACACCCCGTCCGCGCCCACCCGGGGCTCCTCCGTCGTCTCCTACGCGTCTTCCCTGGCGAGACGGAGCTGTCCGCACGCGGCCGCGATGTCTCGCCCGCGCGGAGCCCGCACGGCGTTGGGGACGCCGCGCCGGTCGAGTGTCCGTGAGAACGCCTCAATCGCGGCCCCGGCGCTGGGCCGCCACTCCGGGCGCGACGGGATCGGGTTGAACGGAATCAGGTTGACGAACACGGTCAGGCCGTGCGTCTGGTCCGCCAGCGCCTCGGCGAGCGCCGGGTCGTCGTTCACCCCGCCTATCAGGGTGTATTCGAGGCTGATCCTCCGGTTCTTACGCGACTGGTAGCGACGTAGCGCATCGAACAGCTCCGGCAGCGGATAGCGGCGCTCGATCGGCATCAGGTCGAGTCGCAGCTCGTGTGTCGGAGCGTGGAGCGACACGGCCAGTTCGAACTGTTCGGGTCGGCGGGCCAGCTCGTCGATGCCGGGGATCAGGCCCACCGTCGAGACGGTGATCCTGCGGGCGCCGAGCCCGAACCCCGAATGGAGGACGGAGAGCGAGGCGACCACCTCGTCGAGGTTCGCGAGGGGCTCGCCCATCCCCATGAAGACGACGTTCGAGATCGGCCGATCGAGCTCGCGCTCGGCGAGACGCGCGGACTCCCGATACTGCGCGACGATCTCGGCCGCCCGCAGGTGTCTGCGAAACCCGAAGTCCCCCGTCGCGCAGAAACGGCACGCCAGCGCACACCCCGCCTGCGACGAGATGCAGAGCGTGAGGCGCTCGCGCGTCGGGATGAGCACCGACTCGACCCGCTCGCCGTCGTCGAGCGCCCAGAGGTGCTTGATCGTGCCGTCCGCGGAGCGGGCCACGTACGAGGCCTCGAGCGGGGTGAGCGAGAACTCGTCGGCCAGCCGCCGCCGCAGCTCGAGGGGGAGATTCGTCATCTCGTCGAAGTCGCGCGCGCGGTGGGTGTAGATCCACTCCTCGACCTGCCGCGCCCTGAACGACGGCTCGCCGTGCGCGGCGACCGTCGTCTCGATGGCGTCGCGCGCCGCGGCGGGCTCGAGCCCGAGAAGCTCGGTCTTCGGCTTCGCCCCGTCTCGATCTTCGTTCTTCACGAATGCTTCTTGCTGGTGTCGCTCCACGGGCCCTATCTTCGCGGCTGTTCTACGCTCCGGCGAGAGCCCCTGCCAGGGCGCGCAAGATCGTCCCCGGCAAAGGTGCCTGTTTGTCCCACCCCGTGCTCGCCCGGCTTCTTTCCACCGATCGCGTGCGCATCCCCATCGAGGCGCGCGACAAGCGAGGGGTCATCGAGGAAATGTGCGCGTTCCTCGCCGACCGCGCGGGGGTGGAGGCGGCTGAGGCCGACGCGATCCTCGGGGCCGTGCTCGATCGGGAAGAGGTGCTGACGACCGGGATCGGGGGTGGAGTGGCGATCCCGCACGGAAGAAGCGAGTCGCTCGACGACCTTCTGCTCGTCGCGGGGCGGACCGCCGAGCCGGTGGATTTCGAGGCTCTCGACGGGCGGCCGGTACGCCTCGTGATGCTGCTGGTCGGTCCCGAGTCCGCGTCCGGACGACACGTTCAGGCTCTCAGCCGGATCGGTCGGCTGCTGCGGTCGGTGTCGCTCAGGGAGCGTCTCGTCGACGCCTCGACTCCCGAGGAGTTCGTGGAGGCGCTGCGCGCCGCCGAGGCCGGGCGCAGCAACGCGGCGAGCGGAACGACATCGTGAACGAAGGGCGATGATGGAGTCGGTGAACCTGAAGACACGTTATCGGGACGCCGGGTGCGGCCAGCTCGATGCCGGGTGGGCCGGCCGCGAGGCCGTCGTCGCCGGGTGGGTCCACCGCAGACGCGATCTGGGGGGGCTCTTCTTCATCGACGTGCGCGACCGCACCGGTCTCCTCCAGCTCTCCTTCGGCGACTGGTCGGACGAGGCGACGCTCGCGCTGGTCGACGAGCTGAGCCCCGAGGACGTGGTGCAGGCGCGGGGCGTGGTCGAACGTCGTCCCGATGCCGCGGTCAACCCGGAAATGGCGACCGGTGAGATCGAGCTCCGGGTCGCCCGGCTCGAGCGGATCAGCGAGTCGGATCCGTTGCCGATCCTCGTCTATCAACCGCCCGAGGAGGAGCTGCCCTCCGAGGAGCTACGTCTCCAGCACCGTGTGCTCGATCTGCGGCGTCCCGAGATGCAGCGGAACCTGCGGCTTCGCCACGCGGTCACGAACGCGACCCGGGCGTCGTTGACAGACCAGGGATTCGTCGAGATCGAGACCCCGCTCCTGACCCGCCAGACGCCCGAAGGGGCACGGGACTACATTGTGCCGAGCCGGGTGCATCGCGGGCAGTTCTTCGCCCTGCCGCAGTCGCCGCAGCTCTACAAACAGCTGCTCGTGACGGCCGGGTGCGACCGGTACTTCCAGATCGCGAAGTGCCTGCGCGACGAGGACCTGCGGGCCGACCGGCAGCCCGAGTTCACCCAGATCGACATCGAGATGGCCTTCGTCGAGCAGGAGGACGTGTTCGAGATGGCCGAGCGGATGTTCGCGCGCATCTGGCGAGACGCGGCCGGTGAGGAGCTCGAGAGCCCCTTCAGACGGCTCCCGCACGCCGAGGCGATGGAGCGCTACGGCACCGACAAGCCCGATCTCCGGATCTCGTGGGAGCTCGCCGATCTCACCCCTGTTCTCACCGGGATCGGATTCGGGATCTTCGATGGTGCCGCTTCGGCCGGAGGCCGGGTTCGCGGGTTCGTCGCCCGGGGCGGGGCGGAGCTCTCGCGCTCGCGGATCGACCACTTCAACCAGCGCGCGCAGGACGCGGGTGCGAAGGGCGCGCTGTGGCTCAAGCGCACCGAAGAGGGCTGGTCGGGACCGCCGGCGAAGGTCGTGGGGGACGAGGTCGGGGCCGAGCTTCACGCCCTCGCCGGGATCGAGGTCGGGGACCTCCTGTTCATCGTCGCCGGACCCGACCACGAATCGAGCCCTGCGCTCGACGTGCTCAGACGCGAGGTCGCCGCCGAGCTCGGCGCCGTGCACCACGACGAGCGGCAGTGGCTGTGGATCACCGAGTTCCCCCTCTTCGAGCTCGACCGCGAGACCGGGCAGGTCCACCCGGCGCAGCACGCCTTCACGATGCCGGCCGAGCCGGACGTCGAGCGGATTCGGGAGGACCCGCTCTCGGTGACGGCACGCGCGTACGATGTGGTGTACAACGGGATGGAGTTCGGCAGCGGGAGCATCAGGTGCCACTATCCGGATGTGCAGAGGGCGATCCTGGCCGCGACGGGGCTGGACGACGCCCAGATCGACGCCCGTTTCGGGTTCCTGCTCGAGGCGTTCCGGTACGGCGTTCCGCCGCACGGCGGGGTCGCGTTCGGTCTCGACAGGCTCGTCGCGGTCATGGCGGGGGCCACGTCGATACGGGAGGTGATCGCGTTCCCGAAGACGGCGGCGGCACGGGGTCTGCTCGAGGGCTCCCCGTCGGACATCGCGCCCGCGGAGCTTGCAGAGCTCGGAATCACGATCGACCGTTAAGATGGTGGTCGACACCCTTTTGACCCACCCCCGGGTACAGTCCGTACACGCGCCCGGGCGCAGCCGGGACGATCCGGAGCAGGAGGACGTTCATCAGCGGGAAGCCTGAAAAGGCCGCACAGGCCGCAGCCGTCGCCTCGGAGCGCCGCATCTCGATCGATGGGGCGGATCAACAGCTCCTGGCGGGGGTCAACGACTCGAACCTGAACGCGCTCGCGCGCGAGTGCGACGTACGGGTCGTCCTGCGGAACGACGAGCTGATTCTCTCCGGTCCGAGCGAGGCCGTGGATCGGGCCTCGCCCGCCGCGCACCGCATGATCCGATTCGCCCGGATGCGTCGGGACTTCGATGCGGCGGATGTGGAGCGCTTCGTTCGCGACGGCGCGAGCCGGTCGGAGGTACTGGAACCCGTCACCGACCCCCGGCTCGAGGTGGCGCTCGCCGGCGCGAAACGACCCATCCGGCCGAAGTCGCCCGGCCAGGACCTCTATCTGGGAGCGATCCGCGAGAACGACATCGTCGTGGGGATCGGCCCGGCCGGGACCGGCAAGACGTACGTCGCCGTGGCGGCGGCGGTCGAGGCGCTCAACCGAAAGCGCGTCCGGCGGATCGTTTTGACCCGACCGGCGGTCGAGGCCGGCGAGGCGCTCGGCTTCCTGCCGGGCGACATCCGCGAGAAGGTGGACCCGTACCTGAGACCGCTCTACGATGCGCTCGAGGACATGATGCCGCCCGACCGCATCCGTCGCGCGATCGAGGATCGCATGATCGAGGTGGCCCCGCTCGCGTACATGCGCGGACGCACGCTGGCCGACGCCTTCCTGATCCTCGACGAGGCGCAGAACGCGACGACGGCGCAGATGAAGATGTTCCTCACCCGGCTCGGTCTGAACTCGAAGACCGTGATCACGGGCGACAAGACACAGATCGACCTGCCCAGGCCGGATGACTCGGGGCTTCTCGAGATCGAGGCGGTCCTGAAGGGTATCGAGGGGATCGAGTTCGTCTATCTCGATGAGCAGGACGTGGTGCGGCATCGGCTGGTCAAGGACATCATCAGGGCGTACCGGGACTCCGACGCCGAGCGTCCATCGTGAATCCGTTCCTGCGCGCGCGCGACCTCCTGCGACCCGTCGATCGAACGCCGACCGACGTCCGGGACTCGTGGATCCACCACGGGTTCCGCATCGCCCTCGTGCTGCTCGTCGCGATCTCGGTACCCCTCCTCTTCCCCCGCGACACGCTGCCCGAGTTCGAGGGGCTCGTCGTCGGCATGGTCGCCGATCGCGACGTCATCGCGGAGGTGGCGTTCCCGGTGCGGAAGTCAGAAGAGGTGATCCAGTCGGAGACGCGAGAGGCCCTGGCCGCGCTCCCGCTCATCATCGCGAAGGACACCGCCCGGGCCGGACGTGCGCTGGGTCGCGCGGAGGAGCTCTTCACGCGTCTCGACTCGGCGGCGAGCGCCATCGCGGCGGCCGTCGCCGAACGCACCGAGGACCCGGAGGAGGCGCGCCGGCTCCTGCTCGATGAGCTCGGGACGTTCGCCGACGCGAACGGTCTCCCTTATCAGACGGCCGAAGAGCTCGAGGTGCTCGCCGACCCGGAGGCGCGCGATCTCGTAATCGCCGCCCTGCGCAACGCGTTCACCGGGCCGCTCCGGAACGGCGTCATCCGGACCGCCGCCCTGTCGGACGCGGCGACCCGCCGTGTGTACCTGCGCGCGGAGGGGCTCGATCTCCTCCAGAGCCCCGACACCATCCCCACGATGGAGTCCTTCCTGCGGGATGCGCTCGCCAGCGTCTCGGGCAGCCTGCCGTCCGCGGCGACATCGCTGTACAACGCGATCCTCGTGCAGTTCGCCGAACCGACCCTCCTGCTCGACGCCGCCGCGAACCAGTCGCTCCGCGACGGAGCGATCGCCGGAGTCGAGACCGCCGCCGGATACGTGCAGGAAGGGCAGCGGATCATCACGCAGTACGAGGCGATCACAGAGCAGGACGCCCAGGAGCTTCGCGCGTATCAGGAAGAGCTCGTCCGACTGGGACGGGTATCGGGGGGTGCGGCATTCGTGCGGGCGCTCGGCATGACGCTGCTCGCGGCCAGCGTGCTCGGCATCCTCGTGTTCACGACGTTCGCCTTCCGGCGCGAGATCTACGCCGATCTCCGCAGCTATTCGGTTCTGCTCTTCCTGGTGTTCCTCGTGCTCGCGGCCGCGGGCGTGATCGCGACGGTCGACTGGCCGCCGGCGCTGATCCCGGTCGCGTTCGCGGCGATCCTCGTCGCGGGTCTGTTCGACGCCTTCATCGCCGTCGTCGTCGTGTGCGCGATCTCGGGGATCCTCCTCGGACAGCCCGCGTTCGAGGGGCTCGCGGTGCCGATGCTGACGGCGGCGGGGGGCGTGACGGCAGCGTTCGCTCTTCGCGAGGTGCGCAGACGGTCGCAGAGCTGGGTCCTCATCATGCTGATCACGGCGTCCTACGTGCTGACGGGGCTGTGTCTCAAGATGATCGGGACGTGGGGCTGGCCGGAGCTGTTCTTCGCCAGCGTGATGGGGTTCTCGAACGCGACGATCTGCGCCGCGCTCGCGATGGGTGCCGTGCTTCCCGCGCTCGAGCTGTTCACGCGCCGGACGACCGAGCAGACGCTTCTCGAGCTGGCCGACATGAACCGGCCGCTTCTACGGCGCCTCGCCCGCGAGGCCCCGGGCACCTACGCGCATTCGATCAACATGGCGAACCTGGTCGAGGCCGCGTGTACGGCGATCGGCGCCGACTCGCTGCTCGCGCGGGTCGGGGTCTACTACCACGACATCGGGAAGCTCAACCGCCCGCAGTTCTTCATCGAGAACCAGCCGAAGGGGCTCAACCCGCACGATCGGCTCCTCCCCTCGCAGAGCGCGGAGATCCTGCGCGCGCACGTGCGTGACGGAATCGTTCTGGCCGATGAGGCGCGGCTGCCCAGGGTCGTAAAGAACTTCATCCGCGAGCACCACGGCACCCAGCGCATCGAGTTCTTCTTTGCGAAGGCCCTGCGCGAGCAGGGCAGCGAGGCGCTCGACCCGAACGACTTCTGCTACCCCGGCCCGAAACCGCAGACGAAGGAGACGGCGATCGCGATGCTCGCCGACTCGGTCGAGGCGGCGACGCGCGTGCTCGCCGACCCGAGCCCCGAGAGGATCCGGGTCCTGATCCAGAAGCTGGCCGACGCGAGGGTGGCGGGCGGTCAGTTCGACGAGTGCGGGCTCACGTTCAGGGATCTCGATCGGGTGAAGCGGGAGTTCGCGCGCGTCCTGACGGGCCTGTACCACCACCGGATCGACTACCCCGATCCCGCGCCGCGGCCGTCGCCTCACCGGGTCGAGCGAGCGCCGCGGGACGGGAGCGCCGCCGAGCCTTTCACCGACGAGCCCGTGGAGCCCGACGAGCGTCCCGAGCGGGTCTCCGCCCGCGGGAGATCGAGTCGCCGCCCGGGCTCTCCGCAGCCCGAGCCGGTGGAGGTCCCGCACGAGGCCGGAGGCGAGCAGATGACGATCGATCTCGCGCTCGCCGCACAGTCCGACACGGGGCCGCCTCCCGATCTCGACGCACCCGTCGATGAGGAGGCCGGCGCCCCCGCCGCCTCCGACAAGGGGTGAGCGGCGACGTCGTCCGGGTCGATGACGCCACGGGTGGCACGTTGTCGCCGTCTCTGCGCGCGAGGATCGAGGCGGGTGTCAGGGCGGCCCTCGACGCGGGCCCGCCGGATGGAGGCGAACGGTCGGGGGCGGCCGAGATCTCGCTCACGCTGATCTCGCCCGCGGCGATCCGCGAGTTGAACGCCCGGTTCCACCACGTCGACGAACCCACCGATGTCCTCGCCTTCGATCTGGGGGACGCCGGGGATCCGTCGGTGTCGCTGATCGGCGACGTGTACATCTGCCCGGCGATCGCGGCCGAGCACGCGCGCGAGCACGGCGAGACGACGGAACGCGAGATCGTCCGGCTCGCAGTGCACGGGGCGCTCCACCTCCAGGGTCACGACCACCCCGAAGGCCCCGAGCGCTACCGATCGGAGATGTTCCGCCTCCAGGAGCGGCTGATCGAGGGAGTCTGAGGGGCGGCGGGTCCGCGCTCTCGCTGGCGTCCCGGCAGGTGCCCCGTAATTTAGCGCCGGTCCCGGTTTCCGAGCATCCTTCACCGACTTCCTTCGCGTCCGGGCATGTCCGAGAGCACCGATCGACTTCAGAAGAACCTCGAGGAGCTCCAGCGACTGCTGGGCTCGGGGGATGTCGACGTGCTGCTCGGGTGGGTCGACCGCCTCCATGCGAGCGATCTCGCCGACGTCATCGAGCACCTCGAGGAAGACGCCGATCGCCTGAGGCTCCTCGATCTTCTCCCCGCCGAGCTGGCGTCGGACGCGCTCTCCGAGATGGAGGACGAGGAGGACGCGAGCGCGCTGCTCGCCCGCATGGAGCCCGACCGGATCGCCGAGCTGGTCGACGAGCTCTCGGACGACGACGCGGCCGATCTCATCGGCGAGCTCGAACCGCACGAGCAGGAGCGCGTGCTCGACGTGGTCGACGACCCCGCCGAGATCCGCGAGCTGCTCGAGTACCCCGAGGAGTCGGCCGGCGGGATCATGACCCGCGAGCTCGTCGCGGTGAGGGTGGCCGCCAACGCGGGCGAGGCGATGGCTCAGCTGCGGCAGGCGGCAGCGGAGGGCGTCGACTTCTACACGATCTTCGTCGTCGACCCGGCCCGGCGGCTCGTGGGGGTGGCGACCCTCCAGGCGCTGGCTCTCGCCGACCCGTCGACACCGCTCGCGGAGATGATCGAGGAGCCGAGCGCGGTCGTCCCGGTCGACATGGACCAGGAGGAGGTCGGCCGGATCCTGTCGCGCTACAACCTCGCCTCGATCGGCGTGGTCGACGAGCGCGGGCGTCTCGTCGGACGGATCACCTTCGACGACGTGATCGACGTCGTCGAGGCCGAGACGACCGAGGACATCCTGCGGCTCGCGTCGGTGTCCGACGAGGAGCGGCTGCGCGGCAGCACCGCTGGGGCGATCAAGAGCCGGCTGCCCTGGCTCACGGTCAATCTGGTCACGCTGTCGATGGCCGCGGTCGTCGTGTGGCTGTACCGCGAGACGATCGAGCAGGCGGCGGTCCTCGCCGCGATCATGCCCGTGATCGCCGGTCTCGGCGGCAATGCGGGGACGCAGGCGCTCGCCGTGACCATCCGGCGGATCGCGCTGGCCGACGAGACGATGGCCGAGCGGTGGTCCGCGGTGTGGAAGGAGCTCGTCGTCGGCATGATCAACGGCTTCGTACTCGGGCTGATGGTGGCCGCGATCGCCACGATCCTGCCCGACGCCCAGCCCCGGCTCGGGCTCGTCGTCATGATCGCGATGTGGGGGAACCTGGTCGTCGCGACCACGCTCGGCGCGTTCGTGCCGATCGTGCTCGACCGGGTGGGGGCCGATCCGGCCGTCGCGTCGTCGGTGTTCGTCACCACGTTCACCGATCTGTTCGGCTTCCTCCTCCTGCTCGGGCTGGCGAGCGAGCTCCTCCTGTGACCGACCCCCGTTGAGCGCCCGCGGCGGCCACGCCTTCGACGTCGACGACCTCGCGGCCCGTATCGCGGCCGGCGAGGCGCGCGCCCGCGCCCGGGGGATCTCGCACGGGGAGAACGAGACGCCGGGGTTCGAGCCGCTGCTCGACGCGCTCCACGGGCGGCTCGGCCGGGCCCGCCGGATCGGGATCACGGGCCCTCCCGGCGCCGGCAAATCGACGCTCACGGCCGAGCTCGCCCGGCGCTGGCTCGACGACGGCCTGACCGTCGGGATCATCGCGGTCGATCCGACATCGCCCTTCACGGGTGGTGCCCTGCTGGGCGACCGGATCCGGATGACGGACCTGGCGACGCTCGACGGTATCTTCATCCGGTCGATGGCGAGCCGCGGGTCGCTCGGTGGACTCGCGACCGCGACCCGCGAGGCGGCCGATCTCATGGACGCCGCCGGGTTCGACCGCGTCGTCCTCGAGACGCTCGGTGTCGGCCAGTCGGAGCTCGACATCGCGTCGTCGGCCGACACGACGGCCGTCGTGCTGGTGCCCGAGTCCGGCGACGGGATCCAGGCGATGAAGGCGGGTCTGATGGAAGTCGCCGACCTCTTCGTCATCAACAAGGCCGACCGCCCGGGCGCCGATCGCCTCGAGAAGGAGATCCGCGTGATGATGGCGATTCGGGAGGGGAGCTCGCTCAGGGACATCGTGAGCCACCACGGCGCGAAGATCGACCGTGCCCCCGAGCCCGTGGACGGGGCGCGCCGGACGCCGGTCCTGCAGACGACCGCGTCGACCGGGGCGGGTCTCGATGAGCTGTCCGACGCCCTCGACGAGCACTTCGGCTGGCTCGAGAAGACGGGCGACCTGGCGACGCGACGCGTCGAGCGTCGGATCCGACGGGCGCGCGACGCACTCACCCGGCTCGCCGAGCGCGACGTGCTCGGCGCGTGGCGGATGCACCATGACCGGACGGCCGCCGCGCTCGCGGCAAACGAGACGTCGCCTTACGCGGTCGCCCGCGAGTTGTACGAGGAGTGGCTGGCGACGCGCTAACCGCGCTTCGGCGGGTTGCGGCAACCCTGCGACCCGCCCCGGGCATCATAGCTCCGACCGGGTTCCGTCCCCGCAAGCGTCCGTTCACGCTCTCGATGGAGAAACCTTGCTCGATACGCTGCGCTCCGCCCGCCTCTCGCTCCGCAGCCTCCGAAAGTCGTGGGGGTTCTCGCTCGTCGCGATCCTGACGCTCGGTCTCGGCGTCGGCGCGAACACCGCGATCTTCAGCGTGGTCAACGGCGTGCTGCTGCGTCCGCTGCCGTACACGTCGCCCGATGACGTCGCGACCATCTGGCACCGCGGGCTCGACGGAACCTACGATCAGAGCACGACGACCCCGGCCAACTTCTACGCGTGGAAGGAACAGGCGACGCGGTCGTTCGACGCGATGGCGGCGTACGCGACGACGGCGCGCACGCTCACGGGGCGCGGCGATCCCGAGCGCGTCGTGGGCGTCATCAGCGCCGGCAGCGTCTTCGACGTCCTTCGCGTTACGCCCGCCGTCGGCCGCACGTTCGCCGACGCCGAGGACGGCCCGGGGGCCGACCCGGTCATCGTCATCAGCCACGGGCTGTGGGACCGGCTCTTCGGACTCGACGCCGGCGCGGTCGGTCAGACGCTCGAGCTGTCGGGCACCGCGTACACGATCATCGGCGCCATGCCGGCCGGGTTCGCGTTCCCGAGCTCGGCCGCGTCCTACTGGATCCCCGCGCGCTTCTCGGAGGAGTTCAGGGGGAGCCGCGACCAGTACTTCCTCGTCGGGCTGGGGCGTCTGCGCGCCGGCGTCGACGAGGAGGCCGCGCTGGCCGAGCTCGAGACCGTCATGGGGCGGCTGCGGATCGACGACCCCCAGGCGAACGAGAACGTGGCCGCGAACCTGATCCCCATCGAGGATCTGATCGTCGGCCCCGTCCGCACGCGGTTGCGTCTCTTCATGGGCGCGGTGGGGCTGGTCCTCCTCATCGCGTGCGCCAACCTCGCGAACCTGTTTCTGGCGCGCGCCCAGGGACGTCGCGACGAGGTCGTGCTGCGGCAGGCGCTCGGCGCCTCGCGGACGCGGATCGTCGGGCAGTTCCTGACCGAGACGGTCGGTCTCGCGCTCGCCGGGTGTCTGACGGGCATCGCGATCGGGTGGGGGCTCCTGCGCGTCCTCGTCGCGCTTCTGGCCCAGACCCTGCCGCGTCTCGACGCCGTCTCGCTCGATCTCGGCGTCCTCGCCTTCGCGATCGTCGTGTCGCTCGCGGCGGGCGTCGCCGCCGGGCTCTTTCCGGCGCTCGCCACCTCGAGGGATCGTGCGGGCGACGCGCTCCGCGGCGGCACCCGCAGCACCGACCCGCGCGGTCGCGCCCGCCAGGCCCTGGTGGTCTCGGAGGTCGCGCTCGCCATGGTTCTCCTGTGCGGCGCGGGTCTGCTGGTGAAGAGCTTCTGGACTCTCCAGAACGTGGACCCGGGCGTCACGGTCGAGCGCACGCTCACCTTCTCGACATCGCTCCCCGGCGACCGCTACCCGGTCGAGGACCGGGTGCGCTTCGTCGAGACCGCGCGCGAGCGTCTGGCGGCGATCCCGGGCGTGACCGGCGTGGACGTGATCAGCAACCTGCCGGTGACCGGGCGCAACGTCGGCGCGTGGTTCAACATCCTCGACCGGCCCGTCGCGCCGGGGGAGACGCCGCCCGCCGTGCCGTACCGGGTGGTGAGCCCCGACTTCCACCGGACGATGGGGATCGAGCTCGTACGGGGCCGCTATCTGTCCCGCGAGGACCGTCGCGACGGCTCCGAGGCGGTGCTCGTGAACGAGGAGGTCGTGCGGCAGTTCTTCCCCGACGAGGAGGCGCTCGACCGCGAGATCTACCTGGGCGCTCCGGACAACCGGCTCTTCGAGTCCGCCCGCATCGTCGGCATCGTGCGCGACGTCCGGACCGGCGGGCTCGACGCGGCGCAGCTCCCGGTCGTCTACGTCCCGCACGCGGTGATGCCCTACTGGAGCGGGTTCGGGTTCGTCGTCCGGACAGTGAACGAGCCCGCGACCGTCGCGCCCGGCGTGCGCGCGGCCATGTACGAGCTCGACTCGGGGCTCCCGCTCACCGACATGCAGTCGATGGAGCAGCTCGTCGCCGGCACGATCACATCGCAGCGCTCCTCGATGATCCTCCTCGCGGTCTTCGCGTCGATCGCGTTCGCGATGGCCCTGCTCGGCGTGTTCGGCGTACTCTCCTACACCGTCGGCCAGCGCATGCGCGAGCTCGGCATCCGGGTGGCGCTCGGCGCGTCGGGCGCGTCGGTGCGCCGGATGGTCGTGGGCGGCGGCGTCCGGACGATCCTCGTCGGCGTGGCGATCGGCAGCGTCGCCGCATACGGGCTCACGAGGCTCATGTCGTCGATGCTGTTCGAGACGTCCGCCACCGACCCGCTCACCTTCATCGCCGTCGCCGTCGGGCTCGTCGCGGCCGGCGCGCTGGCCGCCTACATCCCGGCCCGGCGGGCGTCGCGGGCCGACCCGATCGAGGTGCTGCGCGCCGAATAGACGCCAGGCAGGGCGGGGCCGAGCCCTTACCTCCGCCCCCTGTGCAGGGTCATGCGAACCAGCACGGTGTCGACCTCGGCGCCGTGTCGGAACTCCGACATGAGGTCGGAGACGCTGTCGGGCATCAGGGTGCTGCCCGACGGCGGGGTCACGCTCACCACGACGCAGCTCGGCGTCGACGGCAGCGAGTAGAAGTACAGCGTCTTCATGAACCAGCCGTCATCGCGCACCCGCACCGTGCCGAACGCCCCCCGGCCGCCGATACAGCGTGGACGCGGGTGGGCGTGCACCCGGACGGCGGCGCCGATCACCGGGTTCCCCTGTCTGTCGTGGACCGTCCCGAGCACGTGGAGCCTCGAGGCGATCCGACCGCGCTCGATCGTGTCGTCGCGCAGATCGGGTGGCGGGGCGCCGGGCGGGGGACGGCCCGATGCGCAGCCGACGAGGCCCGCGATCAGGGCGACCACCACCAGCCGGCCGGGCGACGTGCGTCGCGTCGCGCGCCGCGGTGCGAAACGACGAGGGATCACCGTCCTCCTCTTCTCCGGTACGAACAACTAAAATTATAGTTGTGACGCGTCGGGCACGCGACTGCACGTCACCACCGTTCCGGGGTTAGATTGCCCGGCCCCGAAGACGTCACATGGAGACCCACGCATGGATAGAGTCGACGACCCCGGCGCGCTCAGCGACCAGCTCGAGCTGTGGGAGGCAGTGTTCAACGCGTCGCCCGCGCGGGACGACACCGCGTTCCGGACGATCTCCGGCCGCGAGATCGCGCCGCTGTACACCCCGCTCAACACGGGCGAGCGCGAGTACGCGTCCGACATCGGTCTGCCCGGCGAGTACCCGTACACGCGCGGGCCCTACCACAGCATGTACCGCACGAAGCTGTGGACCATGCGGCTCTTCTCGGGCTTCGCCACGGCCGAGGAGACGAACGAGCGGTACAAGTATCTGCTCGAGCGGGGGCAGACCGGTCTCTCGGTGGCCTTCGACTTCCCGACGCTCATGGGCTACGACTCCGACGACGCACGGTCGGAGGGCGAAGTGGGGAAGTGCGGCGTCGCGATCTCGAGCCTCGAGGACATGGAGTCGCTGTTCGACGGGATCCCCCTCGACCAGGTCTCGGTCTCGATGACGATCAACGGCCCGGCGATCATGCTGTACTGCTTCCTGCTGGCGACGGCCGAGAAGCAGGGCGTGCCGTTCGATCAGGTCCGCGGGACGATCCAGAACGACATCCTCAAGGAGTACCAGGCGCAGCACGCCTGGATCTTCCCGCCCGAGCCCGCGCTCAAGGTGATCACCGACGTCTTCGAGTGGTCGTCCGAGCACGCGCCGCGCTTCCATACCGTGTCGATTTCGGGCTATCACATCCGCGAGGCCGGGGCGACGGCGGGGCAGGAGCTCGCCTACACGCTCAAGAACGGCTTCACCTACGTCGAGCGGGGGATCGAGCGCGGTCTCGACGTCGACAGCTTCGCGCCGCGGCTCTCGTTCTTCTGGGACGTCCACAACGACTTCTTCGAGGAGATCGCGAAGTTCCGCGCGGCGCGGCGGATCTGGGCGCGACACATGCGCGAGGTCTACGGGGCGAAGAACCCGAAGAGCCTCCAGCTTCGCACGCACGCGCAGACGGCCGGGGTGTCGCTGACCGCGCAGCAGCCGCACAACAACATCGTCCGCGTGGCCTACCAGGCGCTCGCGGCGGTCCTCGGCGGGACGCAGTCGCTGCACACGAACGCGATGGACGAGACGCTCGCGCTGCCGACCGAGGAGTCGGCGCGGATCGCCCTCCGCACGCAGCAGATCCTCGCGCACGAGACCGGTGTGCCGAACACGATCGATCCGCTGGCCGGGTCGTACTTCATCGAATCGCTGACCGATGAGCTCGAGGAGGAGGCCGAGACGATCTTCGCCGAGATCGACGCGATCGGCGGTGTCGTGCCGGGGATCGAGTCCGGCTACTTCCAGGCGCAGATCGCCGCGTCGGCGCGGCGCTTCCAGGACGAGGTCGAGGCGGGGCACCAGACGATCGTCGGGGTGAACCGCTTCGTCGAGTCCGACGAGCCGCCGCTCGAGATCCTCAAGATCGGCGAGGAGGCGGCCTCGAAGCAGGAGACGCGGCTCGCGGCGCTCCGTTCGCGCCGGGACGGCGAGGCGGTCGAGTCGGCGCTTTCGCGTCTGACCGAGGCGGCCCGCTCGGGCGAGAACGTGATGCCGCCAATGCTCGACGCGGTGCGCGCGTACGCGACGCTCGGCGAGATCCGGCTCGCGCTCGAACAGGTGTACGGCCGCTTCAAGGAGCCGGTCGCCTTCTAGGCACCCAGCTCAGTCCGCGTCCAGCACCCTGACCGGGTCCGCGCGACCGGCCCGGCGGGCGGGCAGGTACGCGGCGGCGAGCGCGGCGGTGGCGAGCCCGAGGCCCACGCCGCCGAGGGTGAGCGGGTCGGCGCCGCTCACGCCGTAGAGCAGCGAGCCCACGACCCGGTTGAGCACGAGGGCGGTCGCGAGGCCGACGGCGAGTCCCGCCGCGACCACGAACGCGAGCCGCGCCAGCGC
>JAWWCR010000076.1:0-20760 GCA_033720355.1 Gemmatimonadota bacterium | reverse complement strand
CTTGCCTGAACCACGCGAGACCCCTGCGCGCGACCCACTGGGGTTCTTCAGCAGCCTCCTAGCCCCGAAGCGGCGCGGCGAGCCGATCAGTACCCGCGCGCCGGATCGACGACGGAGAGCAGGGGGTCGCCCGCGGCGAACCTCCTGAGGTTCTCCTCGAATAGCAGGTACATGCGCTCCATGTGCCCGTCCGAGTCGCCGCCCACGTGCGGCGTGATGATGACGTTGGACATGCCCCAGAGCGGGTGACCGGCCGGTAGCGGCTCGGGGTCGGTCACATCGAGCCCCGCGCCGGCGAGCCGGCCTTCGCGCAGAGCGGCGACGAGGGCATCCGTGTCGACGGTACGGCCGCGCCCGATGTTGATGAAGAGAGCGCCGGGTTTGAGCGACGCGAACATCGCGGCGTCGAACATCCCCTCCGTGTCGGCGGTCAGCGGGAGCGTGTTCACCACGACATCCGCTTCGGCGGCGAGCGTCTCGAACTCGTCGGCCAGCCCGACGTAGTCGACGAACTCGGGACCGTCGCGGCTCGAGTTCCGCGTCGCCGTCACGCGCATCCCGATGCCGTGCGCGAGACGGGCGGTCTCCGTCCCGATCCCCCCGAGACCCGCGATCAGCATCGTCCGCCCGCGCAACTCGCGCAGCTCGCTCCCCGAGCCCGTGTACGGCGTCGGCCCCGTGACGGCATGCGCGTCCCACGAGCGGTCGCGCTGAAGCTCGAGCGACAGCGGGATCCGGCGTGTGAGCGCGAGGGCGAGGGCGAGCACGTGCTCGGCGCCTCCGGGCGCGAAGATCCGCTGCGCGTTCGTGAGGACGAGATCCCGGTCGGCCAGACCGGGGATCGCCAGAAACCGCTCGACCCCGGCCGCCGGGAGCTGGATCCAGCGGAGCCTCGTTCCGGCCTCGAAGAGCGTCGGGGTGAGAGCGCCGAGCAGGGCGTCGGCGTCGACCACGGCGGCGGCCGCGGCGGCCTCGGTCGCGGCGACGACGACCTCGAGGCCCGGCGCGGCGTCGCCGATCCCGGCCGTGCGGCCGGGCCACATGTCCATGACGACGACTTTCCGGGGAGGCTCCCAGCCGGGCCGGTCGCGCAGGGGCCGCGAGTCCTCGACGAGACCCAGCTCGGCGAGCGAAACGGTTCGCGCCGCGCCATCCGAAGGGCCGATGCCGCCCGATCGGTCGTCCGTGCCGGGATAGGAGTCCATCAGCTGGATCGCGATGAGCACGACGATCAGGGCGAGGGCGAGCTCGGCGGCCCAGCGCAGCAGGGTGGTTCCGGTCGGCTTGCGGTTCATGCTCGACGGTGTCGCGCGGGGCGGTGGGGGGCAACCCGCCGCGCGCTCGCTGGCGAAGGACCACGGCCACGCGGAGATTCCCGGGGTCCCCCGCGGCCGGGCGCCGCGGCCCCGTTCGCCTGACGCGGTCGGCCCATCGGGGCCGATCCATGAGATGACAACCGACACGACGCGACCATCTCCGGCGGCGGAAGGTCACGGGTTCGGCACCGCCCCCGTCTTCCTCGCCAGCATCAGCACCATACTCGGTGCGATCATGTTCCTCCGCTTCGGATACGCGGTGGGACATGTCGGCCCCGGAGGCACGGTGCTGATCATCCTCCTCGGCCACCTGGTCACGATCCCGACCGCGCTGGCGATCGCGGAGATCGCCACGAACCGGCGGGTGGAGGGGGGAGGCGAATACTTCATCATCTCGCGCTCGTTCGGCACCACGATCGGCGGCACGATCGGGATCGCGCTCTTTCTGTCGCAGGCCATCTCGGTCGCGTTCTACATGATCGCGTTCGCCGAGGCCTTCCGCCCCCTCTTCGTCTGGGCGGATATCGGGTTCGACGCGCGGTACGTCTCGCTGCCCGGGATCGTCCTGCTGCTGTGGCTCATGCGGACCCGGGGGGCCGCGATGGGGGTGACGGCCCTCTACGTCGTCGTGGGCACGCTCGCCGTCTCGCTCGCGCTGTTCTTCCTCGGCGGCGCCCCGGAGGGAATCGATGTGTCGGCGCCGTTCGCGGGGTTCCGAGCGGACCCGCTCATCTACGTCTTCGCGATCGTGTTCCCCGCGTTCACCGGGATGACCGCCGGTGTCGGGCTGTCCGGCGATCTCGAGAACCCGAGACGGTCGATCCCGCTCGGGGTGCTCTCGGCGACCTTCGTCGGCCTCCTCGTCTACATGCTCATCGTCGTGAAGCTGTCGGCGTCCGCGAGCCGGGAGATGCTGGTGACGGATCAGCTCGTGATGTCGCAGGTGTCGCTCTGGGGCCCGAGCATCCCGATCGGTCTGGCCGCGGCGACGGTGTCATCGGCGATCGGGTCGATCCTGGTCGCGCCGCGCACCCTGCAGGCGCTCGCGAAGGACCGGATCGTCGGTCACCGCGTGGGGGTCGGCGAGTGGCTCGCGGCCGGGGAGGGCGAGTCGAACGAGCCCCGCAACGGGACGCTCGTCACGGCGGCGATCGCGTTCGCCATCGCGGCCGTCGGGAATATCGATTTTGTCGCGCGCATCATCTCGATGTTCTTCATGGTCACGTACGGCGCCCTGTGCGCGATCTCCTTCCTCGAGCATTTCTCGGCGCGTCCCAGCTATCGGCCGAGCTTCCGCTCGAAGTGGTACGTGAGCCTGCTCGGGGCGGTCGTCTGTCTGTTCATGATGTTCCAGATGGACCCGTTGTTCGCGCTGGTCGCGCTGGCGCTGATCGTCATGATCTACATTGCCATCGAGCGCGGCGCCGAACATGCCAACGACCTGTCGACGATCTTCTCGGGGGTCATGACCCAGCTCACGAGATGGCTCCAGATCCGGCTCCAGAAGATGCCGGAGGAGGACTGGCGTCCGAGCCTCATCATGGTCTCGAGCCGGACCTTCGACCGGTCGGCCCCGCGCAAGATGCTCAACTGGCTGTGCCACCGGCACGGCGTCGGTACCTACCTGCACTACATCCACGGGCTCCTCGATCGCTCGAACGTGCGCGAGAGCAAGCGCGTGCTGGCACGTCTGATCGCGCAGACCGAGCAGGCGGAGAGCTCGGTGTACGTGGATACGATCGTGAGCCCGTCGATGACGTCGGCGCTGGCGCAGGCGCTACAGGTGCCGGGCGTGAGCGGGATGGAGAACAACACGGTCCTCTTCGAGTTCTCCGCGCACGACCCCGACGAGGTCCTCCAGGAAGCCGTCGCGGGCATGGGTCTGGCCCGCGTCGCCGGGATGAACGGGCTCATCCTCCGACACGGTGACCACCATTTCGGTGATCGCGCCTCCGTCCATATCTGGTTGACGGGACGCGACTACCGGAACGCCAAGCTCATGATCCTGCTCGCCTACATCCTCCTCGGGCACCCCGACTGGAGCGAGGCGGAACTGACCATCTACGCCGCCTACCCCGAGTCGGAGGTCGGCAAGCGGACCCTCACGCTTCGCCAGATGATCACGACCGGTCGGATCCCGGTCTCGGCGAAGAACATCCAGATCATCCCGACCACCGCCGATATCGACTTCGATCGGCTCGTCGAGGCGAAGTCGGGGAACGCCGACCTGGTTCTGCTGGGTCTCGGCGACGAGAGGCTGCGCCACCTCGGCCCCCCGGCGCTCCGTCGCTGCCCGTCGCTCGGGGAGGTTCTCTGGGTGTCGGCCCGCGAGGAGATCGAGATCGGGTGACCCGGGGACGCGCGAGGGGCGCCGCGAGCCGGTGACCGGCGGGCGGACGATGGGGCTGTTCGGGGCGACCGCGCTCGGGGTCGGCGCGATCGTGGGCGGCGGCATCCTCGCGCTCTCGGGCGTCGCGTTCGCGACGGCCGGCCCGTCCGCGATGATCGCGTTCGCCCTGAACGGCGGGATCGCTCTCATCACCGCGGCGAGCTTCGCCGAGCTGGCGCGCCGCTTCCCGGAGTCGGGCGGGATCTACACCTATGCGAAGAAGGTGCTCTCGATCGAGGTCGCCTTCGTGGTCGGCTGGGTCGTCTGGTTCGCGTCGATCGTGGCGGGCGTGCTCTATGCCCTCGGTTTCGGGGCGTTCGCGGCCGAAGGGCTCGCCCGGCTCTCGTTGGTCTTCGGCGGCCCCGATTTCTCGGGCTCGATCGCCTCGGTGCGGACGCTGACGTGCCTCGCGGCGATCCTCCTTTACGCGGTCGCGCTCGTCCGCCGCACGACGGGCGGCGGCAACGCGGCGACGGTGGGCAAGGTCGTCGTGTTCACGGTGCTCATCCTCGGAGGGGTGTGGGCGTGGGCGGGGCGCTCGGGCGCCGAGCTGATCGGGCGTCTCCAGCCGTTCATGACGGACGGCGTCGGCGGGATCGCGCGTGCGATGGGGTACACCTTCATCGCGCTCCAGGGTTTCGATCTGATCGCCGCGGTGGGGGGCGAGGTGAAGGACCCGGGGCGCACGCTCCCGCGGGCCATGTACCTGTCGCTCGGGATCGCGCTCGTCATATACCTGCCGCTCCTCTTCCTGATGGCGACGGTAGGGGCGCCGCCGGAGGGGATCACCGGGGCGGCGATCGCGAACCCCGAGGCGCTCGTCGCCGAGGCCGCCGAGCGGTACATGGGGGTGCCGGGCTACTGGCTGGTGATCGGTGCCGGCGTGCTCTCGATGCTGTCGGCGCTCCAGGCCAACCTGATCGGCGCCTCGCGCGTCGCGTTCGCCATGGCCCGTGACCGGACGCTCCCGCGCCCGCTCGGTCGATTGCGCGAGGGGCCCGGCACGCCGGCCGTCGCCGTCTCGATCACGAGCGGCCTCGTCGCGTTCGTCGCGCTCGTGATCGGCGACGTGGGAGCGGCGGGCGCTGCGTCCAGCCTGATCTTCCTCGTCTCGTTCGCGATCGTCCACTGGGCCGCCCTCCTGGCGAGCCACCGTTCGGTGGACGAGGCGGTCCGACCCCTGCCGTTCGTCGGGGCCGCCCTGTGTCTCGGGCTGGCGACGTTCCAGGCGTTCGCCGTCCCCGAGGCCGGTGGGGTGGTCGCGCTGTGGCTCTGTATCGGGATCGTCCTCTACCTGACCCTCTTCGCGTCGGGGGCGCGTCTCGCGGACGTGACGGCGGAGGCCGTGGATCCCGACCTGGCCCGCTTGCGGGGCCGCAGCCCGCTCGTTCTGGTCCCGATCGCGAACCCCGACAGCGCCGGGGGACTCGTTGACGTGGCGGCCACGCTCCGAACACCCGGGGTGGGTCGCGTGCTTCTGCTCTCGGTCGTCCGTCGGTCGCCGGACGGGTCCGCCGCCGCCGCCCTCGACACCGCCAAGCGGGTTCTCGGGCAGTCGCTGGAGCGCAGTCTCGAGCGCGCCCTGGTGACCGAGACCCTCTTCACCATGGCGCGGGACCCGTGGGCGGAGATCGTCCGCGTGGCGCGCGGCCACGGCTGCGAGACCGTCCTCGTCGGGATGCCGGATCTCACCGGTGAGGACGCGGGGCGTCGGCTCGAGGGTCTATGGTCGCGTCTCGACACCGACATCGTGATCCTGCGCGCCCCGGCGGGGTGGAGGATCCACGAAGCGACTCGGCTTCTGGTGCCCACCGCCGGTGGGCGGGAGCACAGCCACCTGCGGGCTCGTGTGCTGGCGAGCCTCTCCCGGTCGGCCGAGCTTTCTGTCACCTTCATGCGGACAGTGCCCCCGGACGCGCAGCCCGACGCCGTGCGCCGTTACGAGCGCGAGCTGAGGGCGCTCGCGCGCGACGAGGCCGGTGGCGCCTACGAGGTGGTGGTGGACAGCACCGAACGGCCCGCGGACGCGATCGTGCGTCGGGCCGAGGAGGCGGATCTGGTGATCCTGGGCATGCAGCGCATGGGACGGCGACGGGCGCTCGGTCGGCTGACGACCGCGATCGCGACCGAATCGGACGTGCCGCTCCTCCTCATCGGCCGGCGACCGGGCCGGCACCTCGAGACGCCGTGGGGGCAGCTGCGGTGATCGGATCGAGTGGCCGCGGCGGCCCTGCCGTATCCGTTCTCCGTGTCGCGGCGGCGGCGAGCGCGATCGTGTCCCTCGTCATCCTCCCTGCGCGCGGGCTCGTCGCGCAGACGCCCGAGGAGGAGGGGTGGCGCGTCCTCTTCAACGGCGAGGATCTGACCGGCTGGGTGGTGAAGATCACCGGGCACGACCTCGGAGAGGATCCGCTCGGGACCTTCCGCGTCGAGGACGGGCTGCTCACGATCGGGTACGAGGGATACGTCGCCTTCGAGGGCCGGTTCGGCCACCTCTTCTTCGAGGAGCCGTTCTCCCGGTACCAGCTGCGGGTCGAGTACCGGTTCGTGGGCGAGCAGGCGCCGGGAGGACCGGGGTGGGCGCTGCGAAACAGCGGGGTGATGTTCCACGGCCAGCCGCCCGGGAGCATGACGCGCGACCAGGACTTCCCGATCTCGCTCGAGGCGCAGTTCCTCGGTGGGAACGGGACGGACGACCGCCCGACGGCGAACCTGTGTACGCCCGGCACCCACGTCGAGATCGCGGGCGCCCTCGTGGAGCGGCACTGCGTGACGGCTGACGCGCCGACGTTTCACGGCGATGTGTGGGTGACGGTCGACCTGCTCGTCGGTGAGGACTCGGTCTCCCACGTGATCGACGAGCGGACGGTGCTGTCGTATTCGAAGCCGGTCGTGGGCGGCGGACAGGTCTCGGGGCACGATCCGGCGATCAAGCGCGATGGCGTGATTCTCCGCGGGGGATACCTCGCGCTCCAGAGCGAGAGCCACCCCATCCAGTTCCGAAAGGTGTGGCTTCGGCCGCTCCCCTGAGCCGATGACGACCGCCGTCGAGCCCTACCTCATGCTCGTTCGCTCACCCACGCGATAGCGCTCGAACCAGGCGAGGACGTTCGCCACCTTCGCGATCAGCTGGCTCGGCCGGCGGCTGATGTCGTGCGAAGCACCGGGCAGCCGCACGAGAGCCGTCTCGACCCCGCGGTACTTCAGGGCATGGAAGAACTGCTCGGACTCGGAGATCGGCGTACGGAGATCCGCGTCGCCCACGATGAGAAGCGTGGGCGTGGTCACGTTCCCCACGTAGCTGATGGGCGAGAAATCGAGGTAGGCGGCAGGGTCTTCCCACGGCAGCCCCTCGTAACGGCTGTGGAAGTATCCGTACCAGTTGTCCGCCGTCAGCGTCTTGCTGTACCAGTTGATAACCGGTTTCTGGGCGGCGGCCGCGGTGAACCGGTCGGTGTGCCCGACGGCCCACGCGGTCATGATCCCGCCCGCGCTGCCTCCGGTGATGAAGAGGTTGCGCTCGTCGATGTAGCCGAGGGCGATCACCGCATCGACCCCCGACATGACGTCGTCGAAGTCCTGCCCGGGGTAGTTGTGGTACAGCAGGTCGCCGAACTCCTCGCCGTAGCTCGTGCTCCCCCGCGGGTTCGGGTAGAAGACGACATAGCCGGCGGACGCGTAGAGTTGCATCTCGGCCGAGAACCGGTCGCCGTAGTTGGACACGGGTCCGCCGTGGATCTCGACGAGCAGCGGATAGCGCCGCGCAGGCTCGAAGTCGGGTGGCCGCACGACCCACCCCTGGATTCGGCGGCCGTCGAAGGACGACTCCCACCAGATCTCCTCCACCTCGCCGAACGTGTTCGATGCGAGAAGGTCGTCGTTCAACCGGGTCAGCAGCCGCTGCGCGGCCCCCTCGCGCACGAGCGAAATCTCGCCGGGGCGGCCGGGCGTCGTCTCGGTGAACGCGATGGTCCCGTCCGCAGCGACCGTGTAGGAACCGCCGCCGTAGGGACGGCCGTACGACGTCCCCCCGAGGTCGCGCGCGATGTCGGTCACCTCGCCGACGAGCGAGATGCGGGCGATCCGTGTGTTCCCCTCATCATCGTACTGGACGTAGACGGCGTCGCCGTCGGGCGACCAGGTCGGGCTCGACACACTGCGGTCGAACTCGGTCGTGACGACCCGTTTCCCCGAGCCATCCGAATCCATCACGTGCAGACGCGTCACCTGGTACGTCCGGACGCGATCCTCGTAGCCGAGGTAGGCGATGGTGGCGCCATCGGGCGAGAGCGCGGGGCTGTGGTCGGGACCGTCGCGGTCGGTGAGCGACTCGATCCGTCCGTCGGCGAGCCCGACGCGGTAGATCTCGGAGTTGCGGAAGTCCTGCTCGGCATCCAGCGACCGGTTCGCGGAGAAGAGGAGCGCGGCGCCATCGGTGGCCCACACCGGCTCCGAGGAGTGGTCGAAATCCCCCGAGGTCACCTGTCGAGGCGTCCCGCCGTCGACCGGAAGCACGAAGAGGTGTCGATACCCGTGCGGCAGGTAGCCGCTTCCATCCGACCGGTTGCGGAACCGGTCCACGACGATGGGGGCGGGCGCCCACTCCGCCCCGTCGGGCGGCGTGGGCAGGTCCGCGAGCGTCGGGCCCGGGGTCGGGACGAGCATCGAGAACGCGAGCAGCGTCCCGTCGGGGGACCAGCTCGGTGGACCCGGCGATTGCGTGAGCTGCGTGAGCGTCGCGGTCTCGCCCGTGTCCATCCACCTCAGCACGATCTGGCCATCCGCGACATAGGCGAGCTTCGAGCCATCGGGCGACCACCGCGGCGTCCCGCCTTCACCGAGCCGCCGGTGCCCCGACCCATCCGATCGCACGATCCACAATTCCGACCGGCGACGGTCCGCCATCAAGTCCATCGAGTTTCGGAGGTAGACGACCGTCGACCCGTCCGGCGAGATACGGGGGTCGGACCCCCACTCGATCTCGAAGACGTCCATGTAGTCGAATCGGTCGGTGTCCTGCGCGGCGAGCGGTAGTGCGACGGCGAACGCCAGCAAGGCGAGTGCGTGGCGACGAGGTCTCATCGGAGGTCTCCGGCTCGTGGCTCAGTCGTCCCCGGCGGGGGATCCGGATGAACAGGATCCGGGAGACGCCCGATCGCCGGCAAGAGGCCCGACCCCGGACGAACGAAAAACGGACGCCGGGGGGGCGTCCGTCTCTCGCGCTTCGTCGTACTCCGGACGGGGAGAATTCGGCCCGTCACGGTCGCCCGGCTAGCAGCCGCCGGTCGATACGTAGTGGTTGTCGTTGTAGATACACGTCGTCCCGTCCAGATCCGGAAGGCAGAAGTCGTAATAGCCCCGCCCGTCGAAAGGACAGTACGCCTCGCAGCACTTGCGGCAGCTCTCGCCCGCCAGGTCGACGCGCGGACCCGCCGTCGCGGTAGCCGGCACCAGCAGTGCGCCGGCAACCAGCAGCCATCTCAATCTGTTACGCATCGCACAGATCTCCGTCGGTCTCGTCCGGGGGCCCCGACCCGCGGAGCTCCTCCCGACGTCATGATTCGCGTGTCGCTCTTGTGGCTAGCTGCGTGCCGTCGCTGCGCGTGGCCGTAACTCATTGTGAATTATCGATTTACGATTTCAGCGCCGCACCCCGGATCTGTCAGAAGTTGCCCAGAGCGCAACTTTTTTCGGTGTCTCGCCAGAGGCGGAGACCGCCGCGGGGGCGTCTCGCCCCGCTCGAGTGTGGGCGCTAGGATCGACGGACTGAGACGTCGGCATGCCGGATTCGCACGCGCGACAGGAGGGCTTCATGAGCGGCTCGAGTGGCGAACGATCGACCGACCGACCGGGGTCGAGCTGGACGCGGCGTGGCGTGATACGCGCGGTCGCCGGGTCGACCGTGGCCGCGATGGCGGCCCCGTGGATCGCACGCGGCCGATTCACGCTGTTCGCCGGTCAGGCCGTGGAGTATTCGCGACGGTGCGTCGACCTCGTGAGCGAGTCGCTCGTCGTCGACATGCTCGCCCCCCTGACGATCAACAACGAGACGCGACGTCGGTGGGGACAGGGCCTCGACGGGTTCGATGAGAGCGACCTGGCGGAGTTCCGCGACTCGCGGATCGACGTCTTCTCGATCGCCGTCGGCGTGGGGGGGCGGACCGACGAGCAGGCTCACCGCAACGTCCTCGCGTTCGTCGCGGGGCACAACGCGGCGATCGCGAACCGACCCGACGTACTCATGCGGATCGATTCGGCCGCCGACCTCGATGCGGTCCACGGTTCGGGCCGCATCGGCGTGCTCATCGGTGTCCAGAACTCCGACCACTTCCGCAGCCCCGGAGATGTCGCCCTGTTCCACGGGTTGGGGCAGCGCGTCTCGCAGCTCACGTACAACGCGAGGAACCGGATCGGCAACGGATCGACCGAGCGTGTCGACGGCGGGCTGAGCGACTTCGGCGTGTCGATCGTCGAGGCGATGAACGCGGCAGGGATGGCGGTGGACGTCTCGCACTCCGGCGACCGCACGACGCTGGACGCCTGCGAGGTATCGACCCGGCCGGTCCTGTTCACCCACTCGAACTCGCGGGTCCTGTCGGGCGGGCACCCGCGCACGAAGACCGACGAAGCGATCCGGGCGATGGCGGCGACCGGTGGCGTCATGGGGATCACGGGCGTGCGGATGTTCGTGAAGGCCGACGAGCCGACGACGATCGAGCATTTTCTCGACCACTACGACCACGTCCGCGACCTGGTGGGTGTCGAGCACCTGGGTATCGGGTCGGATGTCGATCTGCACGGATACGACGACCTCCCCGAGGCGCAGCTTCGGGCGCTCAAGGCCAACTACGACGACAGCTACGCGTTTCGAGACAGGATCGACATCGAGGGCATCGATCACCCGCGGCGCGTCTTCGATCTCACCGAGGGACTCATCCGCCGTGGTTACGCCGACGACCACATCCGGGGCATCCTCGGGGGCAACTTCGCCCGCGTCCTGAAGGAGATCTGGGACGTGTGAGCCGCCCCGTTTGCGAGGGAGGGAGGGCGGCGTGAAAATACCGCATGTCCTCCATCGATGAACTCCGCGCGCACCTCTCGGGTCTCCGGACTCTCGTCCGCGGCGTTGCCGGCGGGCTCTCTGAGCTGTCGGCGAGCGACGACCCGATCCGACAGTTCGAAGAGTGGTACGACGATGCCGAGCGCTCGGGCCTGCTCCTGCCCGAATCGGTAGCGCTCGCGACCGCCACTCGCGACGGCGTCCCCTCCGTCCGGATGGTTCTCCTGAAGGGGGTGGATGAGCGCGGCTTCCGCTTCTTCACCAACTACGAGAGCCGGAAGGCCACCGAGCTCGATGCGAACCCGCGCGCCGCGCTCTGCTTCCACTGGTCGGTGCTCGAACGGCAGGTGAGGGTCGAGGGATCCGTCGAGCGCCTGCCGCGAGAGGAGTCGGAGGAATACTTCGAGACGCGCGAGCGCGGGAGCCAGATCGGGGCGTGGGCCTCCCGTCAGAGTCGGCCGCTCGACCGCCGGGCCGATCTCGAGACGCGTGTCCGCGAGTGCGAGGTCGAGTTTCTCGGCCGCCCGGTGCCGCTGCCCGAGTTCTGGGGAGGATACCGCCTGCGGCCCGACCGTATCGAGTTCTGGCAGGGGCGGCGAAATCGGCTCCACGATCGGCTCGTCTACGAGCCCGCCGGGTCGGGCGGGTGGGACGTCACCCGTCTGTATCCGTAGCGAGCCGTTTGTCGACCCCGACGCTCGTCCGACACCCGATCGATCTCACCGCGAACCCCTCCCGGCGCGCTCGCGAGCGGGAGCTCGAAGAGATCGCCGACCGGTGGATTCCCCCTGCGGCGATCGATCGCGCCCTGTCGACGATCCGGTCGTGGCCAGGATACCGACCCCAGGAGGCCGCGCTCGCGCACGGACTCGCCCGAGCCGCCGACGTGGCCGAGATCCGCTACCAGAACGAGGGAAGGCGGTTCGGTCTCGAGAGCTTCAAGGGGTGGGGCGCCGGGTACTCGACGGGCTCGCTCCTCGAGCGGGCGCGCGCCCGTGGCGAAGGGACGGACGCCCCGATCACGGTCACCTGCGCGACTGACGGCAACCACGGCCGGGCCGTCGCCTGGGCGGCGCGCGAGTGGGGTGGCCGCGCCGTTGTCTTCGTGGCCGATATCGTCACCGACTTCCGGGCGGACCTGATCGCCGGTCTGGGCGCCGAGGTCGTCCGGTCCGCGGGGAACCACGAAGTCGCTTCGGCGGAGTGTCTCGCGGCCGCGCGCGAGCACGGCTGGTACGTCATCACCGAGACAGAGAACGCAACCGAGCCCGAGATCGCCGCGGACATCCTGGCCGGCTACGGCGCCCTGTGGACCGAGACCCTCGACCGGCTCGATCGCCTTCCTACGCACCTGTTCGTGCAGGCGGGCGTCGGCGGTCTCGCGGCGACGTGTGCGGCGGTGACGCGGCGACGCTATGGCGATGGTCGACCGTTCCTCGGAGTGGTGGAGGCGCAGACGGCCGATTGCATCCGGCTCGGTATCGAGCGGGGCGAGCGCGTCGGCATCGACGGCGAGTTCGACACCGGCCTGGCCGGTCTCGCGGCCGGCGCGACGTCCACGTATGCGTGGAGCCTGCTGTCGGCGGGCGCGGACGCCGCGCTCGCGATCCGCGATCCGGCGGCTGAAGACGCGGTGCGTCTGCTCGCCGACCCTCCCGATGGCAGTCCTCCGATCGAGGCGGGCGCCTCCGGGGCCGCTGGTCTGGGGGGTGCGCTCGCGGTTTGCGCCGACCCGGCGCTGCGTGAGCGGTGCGGCATCGACGGGTCCACCCGGATCCTCGCGATCGGCACCGAGGGACCCACCGACCCCGACGGGTTCGAGAGGATCGTCGGGCGGCCGCCGAGTCGAGGCTGACCACGCCCCCCCCGGGTCAGCCCAGCAGCCCGAGCCCCGCGAGGACGACGAGGGTGACGGCCACGGGCGCCACGAACCGGATGAGCGGCGCCCACAACCCCGTGATCCGGATCGAGCCGGCGCCCCGGTTCGTCTCTTCGCTCCACCGGTCGAACCCCCACACCCAGCCCACGTAGAGCGAGATCGCGAGACCGCCCAGCGTGAGGAAGACGTTGCCCGACAGGTAGTCCGCGACGCCGAAGAGGTCCCGGCCGGCGATCCGGACATCCGCCCAGGGGCCGTAGCCGAGGGCGATGACGGTTCCCCCGGCGAAGAGGAAGGCGAGCAGGCTCCACAGGCTCCGGCGGCGCCCCCACCCGAAGGTCTCCATCACCGTTCCGGTGAGCGTCTCCGTGAGCGCGAGCCCCGAGGTGAGACCCGCGACGAAGACGAGGAAGAAGAAGGCGCCCGCCGCGAAGTCGCCACCGGGAATCCGCGCGAAGAGCCCCGACATAGTGACGAACAGGAGACCCGGGCCCTGATCGGGCTCGAGTCCGAAGGCGAACAGGGCGGGGAAGATCACGAGCCCGGCGAGGATGGCCGCGATCGTGTCGAACGCGACGATCCTCGCCGCGTCGCCCGGGACGTCGCTGTCCTCCGGGTCGAGGTAGCTGCCGAACGCGAACGCCCCGGCCATCCCGACACCGATCGAGTAGAAGACCTGACCGAGCGCGTCGAGCCACGTGCCGGCGTCGACCACCGAGAAGTCGGGCACGAAGAGCCACCGGACCCCCTCCGCCGCACCGTCGAATCGGAGGCCCACGACGGCGAGCCCGACGACGAAGACGAAGAGCACCGGGATCAGGATCTTCGCCGCCCGCTCGAGACCCTGCTGGAGCCCACGGCTGACGATGAGACCGACGATCGCCATCACGCCGGCCGTATAGGCGAGGACAACCGGCGGTCTCGCGGTGAAAGCGTCGAACGACGCGGCGATCGCCGCCGGGTCGGTCTCCGAGAACCCGGCTCCGAAAGACCGAACGAGGTAGGCCGCGATCCACCCCATGATGATCTGGTAGTACATCATGATGAGGACGGCGGCGCCGATCCCGAGCCACCCGATCACTCTCCAGGGGCTCCGGTCGCCCGCGAGGGCCCGCATCCCGGCGGCCGGCGACCGCTGGGCCTTTCGACCGAGGCTGATCTCGGCGGTGAAGAGAGGGATGCCGATCGTCACCGCGAGCACGAGATAGATCAGCAGGAAGGCGCCGCCGCCGCTCTGACCCGTCAGGTAGGGGAACCGCCAGATGTTCCCGAGCCCGATCGCGAACCCCATGGTCGCGAGCATGAACCCCAGCCGGCTACCCCACCGCTCTCTCGGTTGGCTCATATGCGGACACCACACTAACGGCGCATCCGGCTCGCGTCACCAGCGCCGGCTGGCCTCCCGCCCGGCGGGCCTCGTCCGCCAACCGGAGACGCGGTGCTCTCGTTCCGGGGGCCCGTCTTGCTCGCGTCGTCGCGGGGCCGAAGTTTGCGGAGCGGACCCCCGGCACCGCCACACGTGCGAGGGTCCTCTTTCACCGACTCGCGAGGAGCGGACCCTTGACCCGGATCATCCTGATTCTGGCGGCCATCGTCGCCGTGTTGGGAGCCATGGTGAACGGATTGGGAAGCCGGGGCGGGCTCGTCTGGCTCGTCGCGCTGCTCGCCGCACTGATCATGCTGCGCCGCACCTGGCCGAAGGACAACGGGAACGACCAACACGGGGGAGCCTGACATGTCGAAGGAAATGAACCGCCGCGGCTTCGTGCAGACCGGCCTCGGCATCGGAGCGGGCGCCGCCGTGATGGGCACGTTCCCGCGAGGGGCGTTCGCCTCGATCCGCAGCGAAGGTGGATCTCTACGGCGTCCTGACGGTCGGATCGCCCCGATGATCATGACGAGCCACTCCAACGACGCCGGCCGTGAGGCGATGGCCGCGGCCTGGGAGATGCTGTCGCGCGGCGAAAAAGCCATCGACGCGGTCGAGCGCGCAGCGAACATCATCGAGGTCGACCCCACCGACACCAGCGTCGGCTACGGCGGGCTCCCGAACGAAGAGGGCGTGGTCCAGCTCGACGCGTCGATCATGGACGGCGCCACCTACAACGCGGGGTCGGTCGCCGGGCTCGAGGGGATCAAGACCCCGGCGTCGGTGGCCCGGCTCGTCATGGATCGGACCGATCACGTCATGCTGATCGGGGCCCACGCGCAGCGTTTCGCGATGGGTTTCGGCTACCAGATCGAAGATCTGATGACCGAGCGTTCGCGCGAGATCTGGCTGCGCTGGCGCGAGCGGCGTTCGGACGACGACGACTGGGGTCCTCCCGACCACCTGCGCGATCCCGACGGCGCGGCGAGCGGGGGGCAGGCGCGGGGGCTGCGCGGTCGCGAGGCCATCGAGGCCGAGGCCGAGTGGTGGGCCGAGATCCTCGATCTGCCCGGCCGTGACGGACCCGATCGCGAATACGTGCTCGCCGACGCGCTGGTGCACCGGTACGGGACGACGAACGTGCTCTCCGTCGACTCGGAGGGCGACATCGCGGGCATCACCACGACGAGCGGCCTCGCCTGGAAGATCCCCGGACGCATCGGCGACTCCCCGATCATCGGCGCAGGTCTGTACGTCGACAACGACGTGGGCGCCGCGGGAGTCACCGGGCGCGGGGAGGACGTGATCAAGTCGTGCGCGTCGTACTACATCGTGTCTCGCATGGGCGCGGGTCGCACGCCCCAGCAGGCGTGCGAGGACGCATGCGCGATGATCCGGCACAAGTACCGGAACGTGAACCCCGACTTCATCCCGTCCGAGAAGTTCGTCGCGATCAACAAGGTCGGTGAGTGGGGCGCCGCCTGGATGCCGTTCCGGGACTCACGTCCCCGGATCACGGTCGCGAACGCCTCGGGGATCGAGATCCAGGAGGGCGTCAGCGTCGCCAACTGAGCGGTTCTCTAGGGGACCATCGCCTCGAGCTCGGCGGGCGACCGCGGGAGCGCCGCGCTCAGCACCTCGGCGCCATCGGACGTGACCAGAACCACGTCCTCCGTGAACACCGAGATTCCCGTGTCGTGGTTGTAGTACCACGGCTCGACGGTAAAGACCATCCCCGGCAGGAGGGTCTGGCCCGGGATCGCGGGGTCGCCGGTCGACAGACCGATGTGGTGTCCGAAGAACAGCCCGGCCTGCATGTATTCCCGGTGCTCGAACGGGATCACGGACACGCCGATCGTCTGGAGCTCGCGGAAGGTCATGCCGGGACGGATCTGCGAGATGATCGCGTCGGCGACCGCCACTTCGAGCTCGAGGATGCGCCGCTGCTCGGCGGAGAAGGAGCCCGCAACGGGGAAGGTCCGCCCAACGTCGCTCACGTAGTAGTCGACCTCGCACCCGACGTCGAAGATCACGAGGTCGCCATCCTCCATCGCCCGGTTCCGCCGGTCGTAGTGCGCCGCGAGGATCCGCCACGGCCAGAGCGAGTTCGGCCCCGACTTGATGATCGACGCGAACGCGAGCCGCTGTGCGCCGTTCAGCTTGCAGCTGCTCTCGAAGGCCGCCTCGAGCTCGCGTTCGGTGACCCCCGGCCGGATCCGGGAGGCGGCCGCGAGGATGGACGCCGTGGTCGCATCGATGCTGCGCCGGATGGCCTCGACCTCGCGGGGCGACTTGACCATCCGGGTGTACGCGATGACCTCGTACACGTTCACGAGCTCGAGCAAGGGGTACGTGTTCTGAAGGTGGAAGAGGGTGAGCAGCGCCGGGTCCCAATCGGGGATCAGCGTCGTCACGACCCTGCGGATCGGTCCGTCCCGGCCCGGGTTGTAGTGCACCGGTATGCCGTTTCGGGCCCATGCCCTCAGCACCACGTCGAGCTGGTCGTACGCGCGGAAGTCGTCGATCCCGCTCACGCTCGCCAGCAGGGTGTCGCCGAGCAGCGGTCTGCCCGGAAAGTCGTTCGGCCGCGCCTGATCGTGGAACCGGAAGTCCTGTTCGGGGACGAAGATCGTCGCCCGCCTCGACGGGATGTCGAGGATGAGGACCGACCCCGGCAGCTCGAGACCCGTGAAGTAGAGGAAATCGTTCGCCTGGCGAAACGTCTCCCCGTGGCTGAGTCCGTGCCCGGAGGGGATCAGGACCGCCCCTTCGCGCCCCTCGAGCGCGTCGAACAGGCGGTCTCTCCGGCCACGATACTCCTCGGCGGGGAATTCGAGCTCGGTCCAGTCGAAGAACCGCTGGACGGCCGTGCCCTCGGGCGGCCGCTCGGTCGGCGGGGGATCCACCTCCTGGGCTCCCGCGGGAGAGATCGAGACCGATAACACGCCGAACGCCACCGTGAACCACCCGAATCGCTGTCTCATGCGACGCAAGGTACTAGCTTCTGCACCTCACGCCTGCACGCGTCCGCCCCCCACCGGGCGGTTGCGTGTCCGGGCGATCGCGACACGTTGCGGGAAACCCCGAAACAAGGGAGTCCATCGATGCGACGCTCGCCGTTCCGGCCCTTCGCCGCCGGGGTCGCCGCTCTGGCGATCGTCGCCGGCTGCGCCCCGGCGACGGATGCTGGCCCCGACACGACGGCGTATCTGGAGCGGCTCGGCGACGATACGATCGCCGTCGAGATCGTCAGTCGCTCGCCCGGACGCATCGAGGGCGAGGTGCTCGCCCGCTCGCCGGTCACACGTTACATGACCTACTCCTTCGATCTCGACGACGCGGGAGCGATCCGCCGGTTCGAGACCGAGCACACGACGCCCGCCCAGAACCCGTCGGGACCTGGACGCTGGCACGCGATCGTGACGCTGAACGGCCCGCTGGGCAGCGTGATCCGGACCGCCGAGGGCGAGGGGCCCGATACGCTCACGTTCACGGTGGACGGGCCCGTCGTACCCACCATCGGGCGCGTTCCGCTGCCGGCCGGCGTGCTCGAGCGGGCGATCGCGATCGTGACGCGGGCCGCGAACGAGGCCGCCTCTCCGGACGGTCCGCCTCCGGAGGTCTTCGGCGCGCTCACGCCGTGGGGCTCCACCCCCTCGGCCACGCCGATGACGCTCGTCCCCCGCGGCGCATCCGAGCTCGAGCTCGACTTCTTCGGAAGCCCCATGGTGCTCTCCGTGGACGAGCAGGGTCGGCTGACGGGTCTCTCCGGCGCGAGCACGACCATGAAGGTGGAGGTCGAGCCCATCCCCGTCCCCGAGCTGGGACCCCTGGCCGCGCGCTGGTCGGCCGCCGATCTCGAGGGCACCGGGCTCGGGAACCCCTCGCCAACCGCGACGGTGGAGGCGAGCATCGACGGTGCGGCCCTGGCGATTCGGTACGGCCGTCCCGCCCGCCGGGGTCGCGAGATCTGGGGGGCGCTCGTCCCGTGGAGCGACGTATGGCGAACCGGCGCCAACGCGGCGACCCACCTCGCCACCGATCGCGCGCTGACCGTGGGCGACATCGAGCTGGCGGCCGGCACCTACACGCTGTGGTCGATCTTCACCCCCGAAAGGGGCATCCTGATCGTCAACGATCGGACCCAGGTCTGGGGAACCGCATACGATCCGGAGGGAGACGTGGGGAGGACGGTCATGACGAAGGAGACCCTCGACGAGCCCGTCGAGCGCTTCACCATCTCGATCGAAGAGGGGCCGACCGGCGGTACGCTGGCGCTGGCGTGGGATACGACCCGGTATTCCGTGCCGTTGAGGGTTCGGTGAGCGCGTTCGTGGGGGTCCTTCGTCTGGCGGCGTCGGCGGTGGTCACGGCCCTCTTCCTCGCCGCCTGCGCGCCCCGGCCGGAGCCCGACGCGGAGGCGGAGACACCGGGCAGCGACGATACCGGGTCCGGCAGACCCGGGGGCGAGACGGCCGCTTCGCCCGTCGACGGCACGGGGAGCTCCGCATCCGACACTCTCGAGATCTCGCCGGGCGTGTCGCTCCGCCTCGCGATCGATCCGGCGACGCCGACGGCGGGCGAGCCCCTGGAGTTCGTTCTCGTACTGCGAAACGGGGCGGCCGGCGAGCTGGTCATCGACTTCCCCGACGGACAGCGCTTCGATTTCGAGGTCTCGACCGACGGGAGCCTCGTGTGGCGCTGGGCCGCCGACATGTTCTTCCCCCAGGTGCTGGGTCGCGAACGCATCGCGGCGGGCGACGAGATGACGTGGACCGCGGGCGTGTCCGGCGGTTTCCCTGCGGGCAGCTACGCGGTCCGCGCCACCCTGACCTCGAACACGCCGCACGAGATCGTCTCGAGCTTCGAGGTCGTCGAAGGAGACCAAGGAGACATCCCGGAATGAGATTCCTCCGCGAGCCCTCCGACCTGGAGACGTCGCTCCTCCCGAAGGTCGGTTTCGACGAGGGGTGGATGCTCCTCGAGCGCTTCTCCACCCTGGTACGCGAGTCGGGATCGGAGGACGAGCACGCCGCGGCGCAGTACATCGCCTCGCGGCTCTCGGAGCTCGACATCCCCCACGACGTTTACGAGCCGGAGCTGTACCTGTCGCTCCCGCGGGAATCCTGGGTCGAGACAGGCGGAGAGCGGCTCCGGGCGAAGCCGCCGTCATTCGCCTCCCCGACCGAGAGCGGCGGTCTCGAGGGGCGGCTCGTCTACGTCCCCTCGGCGAAGGCGACGGGTCAGCGCGACCTGTTCGCCAGCCGTCCCGAGATCGATGTGGACGACCTGAAAGGTGCGATCGTCCTGACGGACGGCTACGCGATGCCCGCCAGCGTAGCCCGGTTCGAGGCGGCGGGCGCCGCCGGCCAGATCTACGTGAATCCGGGACAGAACATCCACTGGGGCATCTGCACGTCGATCTGGGGCACGCCGACGACGCGCGATCTCGACCGGAAGCCCCGCACGCCTGTGGTCGCCGTAAACAACCCGGACGGCGAGCGGCTGCGGACTCTCGCGGAGGGTGGCGACGCCGTCGTCCGTCTTCACGTGGCGCTCGAGGAAGGGTGGTACCCCTGCAGGCTCCCGGTCGCCCGGATCGAGGGTGACCGCGACGAGTTCGTTCTCGTGCACGGGCACTACGATTCGTGGGACGTCGGGATCGGCGACAACGCGGTGGGCGACGCGACGTTGCTCGAGCTCGCGAGGATCTTCGGTCACGGCCGGCGGCCGGCCCGGTCGCTGTGGATCGCGTGGTGGCCGGGACACTCGACCGGCCGGTACGGCGGCTCCACGTGGTTCGCCGACGAGTTCGCGCTCGAGTTGCGCAAGCGGTGTGTCGGCGCGATCAACATCGACTCCCCCGGCTGCTGGCATGCGACCGAGTATGACGACGTGATGTGGATGGCCGAGGCGGGCCCCCTGTGCGAGTCGGCGATCGAGGATGTGACGGGCAAGCCCGCCCGCCGGCTGCGGCCGCTCAGGGCGGGGGACTACTCGTTCAACCAGATCGGGCTGACGTCCTTCTACATGCTGCTTTCGAACATCCCCCTCGAGGAGCGGGAGGAGCTCGGTTTCTACCCGACCGGCGGGTGCGGCGGGAACATCGCGTGGCACACGGAGGACGACCTGATGGACGTCGCCGAGCGCGACAACCTCGAACGCGACCTGCGGGTCTACGTGGCATCGATCGCGCGGCTACTCGACGCGCGTGTCCTCCCGTACGACTTTCGCGAGACCGCCGACGAGCTGGCCGGGGAGCTCGACCGCTACGAGCTGGCGGCCGAGGGCCTGGTCGACCTGTCGGCTCCCCGCGACGAGCTCGGACGGCTCCAGTCGGCGCTCGCGTATCTGTACGACTGGCTCGACGCGAACGACGCCGATGTGGAGGAGGCGGATGCGCTCAACGCGCTCTTCCTCGAGCTCGGCCGGATCCTCGTGCCGCTTGGATACGCCGAGGGCGGTCCCTTCGACCACGACCCGGCGCTGCCGCGCGCGCCCATCCCGCGGCTCGCGCGCGTGAGCGAGCTGTCCGCCGTGAGCGAGAAGGACCCCGCGCTTCTGCCGTTCCTCCGGACCGAACTTCGCCGGTCCATCAACCACGTCGCCAACGAGCTCTTCGAAGCGACCGGGGCGGTCGAGCGAACGACCGCGGCCCTGGGCTCCGTATCCGCGATCGATTGATGTCGCCCCTCGCGGCCGGGCTCGCCGCGGCGCTGGCCGCGGCCGCGAGCGGCGGCGCCGCCG
>JAWWCR010000075.1:0-20787 GCA_033720355.1 Gemmatimonadota bacterium | reverse complement strand
GTTCCGCGATTCGGCACGCACACACGCGCGTCGAGCAGGGGAGGGCGATGACGGTCGACGGCAGCGACGCGGTGACGGGGGACGGCGACGACGCGGCGACGGCGGGCGACGACGCGGCGACGGCGGGCGACGACGCGGCGACGGCCGCCGGCCGCGCCCCGTCCGACATCCTGGCCGGAATCCGCGGCGTCCTGGCCGAGATGGGAGTCGACGCGACGGTCGACCTCGCGACCGATGTCGCGGGCGACCTCGAGCTCGACTCGATGCGACGGATCGAGCTCGCCATCCTGATCGAGAACCGCTTCCGGATCGCGCTCGAGCCCGAGGACGAGGCCCGGATCGCGACTGTGGGCGATCTGGTCGACGTGATCGGCCACCGACTCGAGACCCGGCGCGATGTCTGACGCGACACTCCCCGGTCTGTTCGAGCGAGCGGCCGGTTCGGCGAAGGGCGTCCGGTTTCTCGGAGCGGACGACGACGCGCCGCTCCGTGGCTACGCCGAGCTTCTCGAGCGCGCCCGACGCACCGGGGCGGCGCTCGCCGCGCTCGGTGTCGTGCCCGGCGACCGCGTGGCGATCGTGCTGCCGACGGGCATCGGCTTCTACGACGCGTTCTTCGGCGCGTCGTCGATCGGCGCGGTGCCCGCGCCGCTCTACCCGCCCGTGCGGCTGGGCCGCCTCCGCGAGTATCTCGACCGCACGGCGGGGATGCTGCGGGGCTGCCGGGCCCGCATCGTCGTTACCGACCGCCGGATCGCACGGGTCATCGGCCGGGCGGTCGCGGCGGCGGGGCCCCCGCTCGGGCTCGTCACGCTCGAACGGCTCGTCGCCGACGGGGGCGAACCCTCCGGGTCAGGCCGGCCCGCGGTACCCGAGCGGTCCGCCGAACCACATCCCGATGACGTCGCGTTGATCCAGCACTCCTCGGGGACTACCGGCCGGCCGCGCCCGGTCCGGCTCTCGCACCGCGCCGTGCTCGCAAACGTCGATGCGATCCGGGCGCGGCTCCGCGAAGCCCACCCCGAGCCGCGCGACGAGCACGCTGCGGTGAGCTGGCTCCCTCTCTACCACGACATGGGACTCATCGGGTGCGTGATCACCGCGATGGCGCACCCGGTCGACCTCACGCTGATCCCGCCCGAGCGGTTCATCGCCCGGCCGGCGGCATGGTTGCGCGCGGTGTCGAGGTACCGGGCCACGGTGAGCGGCGCGCCGGACTTCGCATACTCCTACGCCGCCGAACGGGTGACGGACGCCGAGCTCGAGGGCGTCGACCTCTCGTCGTGGCTCGTGGCGCTGAACGGCGCCGAGCCCGTCACCGCGGGCGCGATGGAGCGTTTCGCGTCCCGGTTCGCGCCGTTCGGCTTTCGACGCAGCGCCCTCACCCCGGTTTACGGGCTCGCCGAGGCGACCCTGGCGGTATCCTTCTCCGATCCCTCGGCGCCCTATCGGACGATCAGGCTCGATCGCGAAGCCCTCGTGCGGGACGGGGTCGCACGGCCCCTGGCGACCGGCCCTGACCCCACCGCCTCGACCCTCGTGAGCGTGGGGACGCCGCTTCCGGGCGTGACGGTGCGCGTGGTGGGACCGGACGGCGCCGACACTGCCGAAGGGGTCGTCGGCCGGGTGCTGGTCGGGGGAGACTCGCTCCATGAGGGCTACGATGACGAGCTGGACTGCACCGGGCCGATTCTTGAGTGGCTCGACACCGGCGACACGGGGTTCGTGCTCGACGGCGAGCTCTTCCTGTACGGCCGCGCCCGCGATGTCATCGTCCTGCGCGGGTCGAAGTACGCGCCGCAGGACATAGAGCACGCGGTCTCGCGTCTCGACGGTGTCCGCGCGGGGTGTGTCGCCGCGATCGGCGCCGCCGACGCGCCGGGCCACGAGGAGCAACTGGTCCTGCTCGCCGAGCGGGCCAGAGGGCGGGCGTCGACCGGTGACGACGCGCTCGCGGACTCGCTCCGACGCGCCGTGGTCTCGACCACGGGGCTCGAGTGCGGCCGCGTCGTCATCCTCGAACCGGGCACGCTTCCGCGCACGTCGAGCGGCAAGATCCGGCGCGGCGAGACGCACCGCCGCTATCTGGCCGAACGGCTCGACGGGCCCGGGAGCGCCGGCCCGGTCACCCTGCTCGGAGAGGCTGTCCGGTCGACGCTCGCCCTCGCGCGGTTGCGCCGCGGGGGCACGGACAGCTCATAGGGGGCGGGGCGTTGTCGTACGACCTCGTGATCGCGGGTGCCGGGCCGATCGGCCTCGCCGTCGCGATCCACGCTCGTCTGCGCGGGCTCGCGCCCCTGGTGCTCGAGCGGGCGCCGGGTCCCGTGGACAAGGCGTGCGGCGAGGGCATCATGCCCGCCGGCGTCGCCGCCCTCGAGGCGATGGGGGTTACGCCGGCGAACGACCGATCGCACCCGTTTCGGGGGATCCGCTACATCGAGGACGACCTCGTCGCGGAGGGGCGGTTCGCCGGTCCGCCGGGTCTCGGCGTCCGTCGGACCGAGCTGACCCGTGTGCTGCTCGAGCGCGCGACGGAGCTCGGCGCGCCCGTCCGTTTCGGAGCGGCAGTAGACGATTGGGAGGTGGACCGGGCGGGTATCGAGGTGCGGGTCCGCGGGTGCGAGCGAACGGAGCATGCCCGCCTCCTGGTCGGGGCCGATGGACTCCACAGCGATGTTCGGCGCCGCGCGGGTCTCGACCGGCCAGAGGCGGCCGATGGCCGCGGTACCCGCGAGACGAGATTCGGGCTTCGCCGCCACTTCCGGCTTCGCCCGTGGACGGACCTCGTCGAGGTCCACCTCGCGGATCGCGCGGAGGCCTATGTGACGCCAGTCGGCCCCGAGCTCGTCGGAGTCGCCTTCCTGTTCTCCCCGCGGTCCCCGGGTAGCACGGAGCCGACGGGGAGTCCGGAATCGCCCGCGGTGTGGGACTCGCTGCTCGCGCGCTTCCCGCGACTCACCGACAAGCTCGCCGGCGCGGACCCCACCGACCGCCCGCGAGGAGCCGGTCCCCTCCGGCAGCCCGTGCTCGGTCGCGTGGCCCCGGGGGTCGCCCTGGTCGGGGACGCGGCCGGCTACCTCGATGCGCTGACGGGTCAGGGGATCGAGCTCGGTCTCGCCTGCGCCGAGGCGCTCGTCGAGACCCTCGTTTCGGGCTCACCGTTGGAACGGTACGAGACCGCCTACCGTCGGCTCACGAAGCGGTACTACACGGGCACCCGGCTGTTGCTCGCCGCGACCCGCCGGGGGCCCACGCGACGCGGACTCGTCCGCGCGCTCGGTTCCGTGCCCGGTCTCTTCGATCGCGCGGTCGGCGCGCTCTGATGGCCGCCCGTTTCGGCCCGCCGGCCGCGGAGGTTACGATCCGGGCGAGCCGTCGACCCCATGCCCTGCCTGCCCCGGGGGTACCACCATGACCTCGCGACGCGACTTCCTCGCCTCGGCCGCCGCGGCCCCGCTGATCCCGTGGACCGCCGGCCCGCCCGGACCCGCACGACCGGCCGGCGAGCCCGCTCGCCCCGGCCAGACGATCGGCGACCGTCTCGACCCGTGGATCGAGGTCGACCCGGCTGCGCTGGCGTACAACCTCGGTCAGATCCGCCGGCTGTCCGGGCGCCCCATCCTCGCGGTGCTCAAGAACAACGCGTACGGGCTGGGGATCGCGCTCGTCGCGAGCCACCTCGAACCGATGTCCGACATCGCGGGGTTCGCGGTCGTGCGCGTCGATGAGGCCGTGGCGCTGCGGGATGCGGGGGTACGCAAGCCCGTCCTCCTCATGGCCCGGGCGGCACGCGCCGACATCGCCGAGCTGGCCGGACGCGACATCGACCTCTGCGTGACCGCCGCGGACGATCCCGCCCGTCTCTCCGACGCGCTCGGGGGTGACCGCTCGGCGCGGGTCCACTTCTACGTCGACACGGGGATGAGCCGGATGGGCGTGCGGTGGGACGAAGCGCTCGACGTAGCGCGCCACCTCGCCGGGACGCCGGGGCTCGAGGTGGCCGGCACGTTCATGGCGTTCACCGAGGAGCCCGGCTTCGACCGCGAGCAGCTCGCGCGTTTCACGACTCTCATCGCCGACGCGCGCGCCGCCGGGTTCGCGCCCGGTCGTCTGCACGCGGCGTCGTCCAACGGCGTCTATCACCTCCCGGACGCCCACCTCGACATGGTGCGTCCCGGGATCGCGATCTTCGGCGCCTACCCGAGCCGACCCGAGGAGGAGCGGGCGAAGGCGGACCTCACCGCCGCGTTCAGGCTGCGAGCGCGCGTGGCCCGGGTCTCACGGGTCGAGACGGGCGACTCGGTGAGCTACGGACGCAACTACGTGGCCGAGCGTCCCGGCTGGATCGCCACGCTTCCGGTCGGGCACGCCGACGGCTACCCGCGCAGGGCGGTGGACGGGGCGCGCGTGCGAATCGGCGACGGCAGCTACCCGGTCATCGGCGCCGTGAGCGCCAGCCACACCATCATCGAGATCGGCGCCGAGCCCACGGTCGGCGTCGGCGATGTCGCGACCCTGATCGGGCCCGACCACCCCGACATCGAGCCCAACCGGCTGGCGGGCGCGATCGGCGTGTCGGTGTACGACCTCCTCATGCACCTGAACCCGCTCCTGCCGCGCGTCGAGATCTGACGCCCCGATCCCACCGCTGCAAAGGCGGTCGCCCGACGTCTCTCGAGGGCCGCTTTGCCGCGCCGTTCGGTTGTTTACGAATCGTAAGCATTCGTGATGGACGCCGGATGGGAGGCCCCCTCGGGCGGCTCCGACGCGGCCTGGACGCGGCTCCGACGGGCGATCCCAACCTTTGTCGCCGTTTGACCCGTCCCACCACCGTCACCTACAATGTAATCGTCGCGTCACCTACATCGTAGCGATCGGGTCGGAGAGGCCGGATGACCAAACACATCGGATCCCTCGAGCAGCTCCTCATGTTCGCCGTCTTCCGGCTCGGCGATGCCGCGCACGGTCTCGCGCTCCGTCGCGAGCTCGAAGAGGCCACGGGACGGAAGGTCTCGCCGGGCGCGGTCTACACGACCATGGACCGGCTCGAGCGGCAGGGGCTCGTCTCGTCGTGGATCGGCGAGGACCGGCCGGTCGGAGGCGGGCGACGACGCAAGTTCTACCGGCTCGAGCCCCAGGGCGCCCGGGCGCTCGCCGAGAGCTACGCTTCACTCTCGACGCTCGCCGAGGGGACGCTGCCCGGTCTGAAGCGGCTGGCCACGGGCGCGGGAAGCGCCGAGTGAGCGGGCGCGGCGATGGAGACGGTCGCGCGGGTCTCCCGGGTGATCGCCGAGGCGGCCTTCCGCGCCTCCCGGCCTTCGCCCGGGCGATCCTGCTTCTGATCCCGGTGCGCGACCGGCGCTCGCTCATCGCCGACGACCTGGCCGAAGAGCACGGCAGGGCGCGTCGCGAGAAGGGCCGATTCGCCGCCGCGACCGCGACGATCTGGGCCGCCGCCGAGTCGGTCGCTGACTGCTGGCTGGGCGAGGCGAGCCCGCGATCGGTGCACGGCCAGCTCGGTCCGCGCGGGCTCCGGCGCACGGGGCTCCGCTCGGGCGGGTGGCCGCGCGACATCCAGTTCGGGCTGCGGATGATCCGCCGCGAGCCGATCGTCTCCGCGGCGGTCATCGTCACCGTGTTGCTCGGCGTGAGCGCCACGGCTGCCGTCATGAGCGTGTTGCTCGGCGTGCTCGTGCGGCCGCTCCCCTTCCCCGAGTCGGAGCGCATCGTTCGGGTCGAGCGCGCGCCGGAGGGCGGCGCCGCGCAGTACCCGGTCGTGGGGATCGGAGACCTGACGGACTGGCGCGAGCTCGGGACCGCGTTCTCCGCGATCGCGGGGTGGCGGACGATCGGACTCACCTTCACGGGCGGCGATACGCCCGAGCGGATCAGAGTGGCGACGGTCACGCGCGGGCTCGACCGGGTCCTCGACATCACCCCGACGGCCGGGCGGCTGCTCGCCGACGACGAGTTCGTGCCGGGAAACGATCGCTCGATCGTCCTCTCGCACGCCTTCTGGGTACGGCGGTTCGGCGCGGACGCGGATCTCGTCGGCCGGACGCTCACGCTCGACGCCCGACCGTACCGGGTGGTCGGCGTGCTCCCCGAATTGCCGTTCGACTATCCGGCCGAGGTGGATGGGTGGATCCCGCTCGCCCCGCCGCCCGACTCGTGGATGTGGCAGTACCGGGGCTCGTCGTTCATGACGGCGGTCGCGCGTATCGCCCCCGGGCTCACCCTCGAGGCCGCCGAGGAGCGGATGACGGGGCTCCAGCGGAGCCTCGTCGAGGAATTCCCGCGCGACAATTCGGAGAACCAGGCGACGATCAGGCTCGTGCGTCTGCACGACGTGGTCGTGGCGCCGGCCCGGCCGGCGATCACCGTGCTGTCTCTCTCGGTCGCGGTCGTGCTGGCGCTGGCGTGTGCGAACGTGGGGGTGATCCTGCTGGCGCGCGCGAACGGGCGGCGCGGCGAGCTCGCGGTCCGCTCGGTCCTGGGTGGCAGCCGGGGCCGCATCGCCCGGCTCCTGGTCACCGAGACGCTGGTCCTCGCCGCGATCGGCGGCGCGGTCGGGCTGCTCCTCGCCGGACCCGCGATGAGGGCGCTCATCGCCCTCGTCCCGAACGGGCTCCCGCGGGCCGACGAGATCGCGATCGACGGGTGGGTACTGGCGGCCTCGCTCGCGGCGATCGCCGCGGCGGGCATCGTGGCGGGTCTCGTCCCCGGGCTCGCCCTGCGCAGGCTCGACGTGGGCGTCGAGCTCCGCGAGAGAAGCCGTCGCTCGGGTGGCGGCACACAGCGGCTCATCCGGAACTGCCTCGTCGGGGGGCAGCTCGCCCTTTCGGTCTGTCTGCTCATCGGCGCCACTCTGTTCGGGCGGACCCTGCTCAACCTCCGCGCGACAGACCCGGGGTTCGAGCCGAACGGCCGGCTCTCGATGCGGGTGGCGCCGGCGGAGGCGCGCTATCCGACGCTCGAGGACGTGGCGGGGTTCTACCGCTCGCTGCTCGACGATCTGGCGGCATCGCCCGGGATCCGGTCGGCCGGCGCGGTCAACTTCCTCCCCTTCACCAGCGGCGAGTGGGGCGGCGACCTCGAGGTAGGCGGAGAGCGGTACGACGCGCGCATCCGGATCAGCTGGCCCGGCTACTACGAGACGCTCGGCTCGCGGATCGTATCGGGCCGGGCCTTCGACTGGCGCGACGGGGTCGACGGCCCCCGGGTGGCGATCCTCAACGAGACGGCGGCCCGCAGCGCGTTCGGTGACGAGAGTCCCGTGGGCCGGACCGTCGAGTTCGGCGACCGGACGCGGGAGGTCGTTGGAGTCGTCGCGGACGTCCAGCACCAGAGCCTGTCGGAGCCACCGGTCCCCGAGCTCCACCTTCCGGGGATGCAGCAGCTCGAGTACTCGACCAGCGTGATCGTCGAGACCGAGGGCGACCCGATGAGCGCGGTCCCGGTGGCGCGCGACGTGCTCGAGCGCATCGACCCGTCGGTCGCGCTGACGGGCGTCGCCACGATGGAAGAGCGCATCGCGACATCCGTGGCGCCCGAGCGGTTCCGCGCCGTGCTCATCGGCGTGCTCGGCGCTCTGGCGACGCTGCTCGCCCTGATCGGAGTGTATGGGGTGATGTCGTACACCGTGACCCAGCAGTGGCGCGAGATGGGGATCCGGCTGGCGCTCGGCGCGCCGGGTACCTCGATCGTGCGCGACGTCCTCCGGTCGGCCGCGAAGCTGAGCGCGCTCGGGATCGCGTTCGGCGTCCTCGCCGCCTGGTGGGCGGCCGGATCGCTCGGCGGACTCCTCTACGGCGTGCCCCCAAGGGACGCATCCTCCTTCGTACTGGTCCCGGCGGTCCTCCTCTGCGCCGGTCTCCTCGCGGCGCTCGTCCCGGCGCTTCGTGCCACGCGGCTCGATCCCCTGACGACCATCCGGGAGGAATGACCCGCGCGACGCCATGAGACGCACGAAAGGGGCGGACACCGCGTGGCGTCCGCCCCCCTTGTGGTGCGTCGGGCCGGAGACTCCGGCGCCCGACAGGGCTAGTTCGTGACCTGGCCTCCGTCACCGCCCTCGACGAGGTCGGTGATGATCCGCGTGAGGTTGACCTCGACCGGTGTCCCCTCGACCAGGACCATCCCGCGCAACCGCATGATGTCCTGCTCGGTGAACAGCGGAGGTGCGTTCTCCGGTCGCATCGAGAACGGATTGTTGTCCACGTATTCCGTGTAGATCTTCTCGCGCGTGATGGCGAGCTCGATCGTCCCGGGGAGCCCCGGCGTGGGATCCAGCGTGACGAGCAGGGTGTTCCCCGCGCGCTCCCACGTGCCGTAGAAGCGGGCGATCTCGCCGGACAGGCTCTCGTAACGACCCGACACGTTGAAGGTCGTCCCGAGAACCAGCCGCAGATCCTTGTTCTCCGCCGTCGGCGGCTGCGCGCTATAGACACCCGCCATCTCGCGACCCAGCTGCCGATAGGGCACCCCTGTGGGGTCGGAGCCACATGCTGCCCAGGTGAGTGAAGCGGCGGCGACAAACAGCGTCGCGGCGTGCAGGGGTAGCCGTCGGGTCATGGTGTTCTCCTTCGTTCCTGGCTGAGCCCGTGGCAGATCGTGAGGCCGGCTTTCCCGCGCGAGGGACACGACGCTCGGGTGCGCCGCCTCGCTAGCGGTGCGCCCGGGGCACACCTCTCCAGTCGGGAAACGTCCAACCCTATATCATACCTACATCCGTACGGTCCGATAGTCGAGAGCAAGAGGCGGACCGCGTCCCCTCTCCAACACTTCTCCGGCCGCCGACGTTTGTCGGGCTCTCAGGGGGCGAGCGGGTCGGGTCGCAGCTGGAAGTGGAACACCTTGCTGGTCGTGCCGGCGCCCGTTTCCATGTGGAACGGGGCGCGGGTGCTGACGGTGGCCCAGACCCCCCTGCCCTTCCAGCCGGCGTTCGGGTCGTCGATGCGGCCGTCCATCCACTTGGTATAGAACCCCGTCGGATAGGGCACGCGAAGGACGACCCAGTCGCCGTCCACCCACGCGAGAAGACCGTCGGACGCATTGCCCGTATTGATCGGCACGTTCTCGCCGAGCCCGAGGGTGTTGAACTGGTCGACCCAGGTATAGTAGCTCGCCTCGGCGCTTCCGGGCGTATCGACGCCACCGAGCTGCGGGAGGGGCTCGGCGTGGAACGTCCACCCCTCCGGACAGTGCTGGCCGGTGGCCTCGGGCCCGTTGAGCGGGCCGGTGCACCTGCGACGATCGAAGCTCGCGAGGTGGCCGCTGGCCAGACCGACCCACATGACGCCGTTCCGGTCCACGTCGCCGCCGCGCGGCGAGAACCCCTCCACCGGACGGCCCTCGTCGTCCAGCGGCAACTCGTAGTACTCGGCGAGCGCCGTCTCGGATGGGTTCGGACCCGGAACGAGCCGGACCACGGCGCCGGGGTACCCGAGCGACGTCGCCCACACCGACCCGTCGGGGGCGGGGGCGACCGAATAGAACCCGGCGACGATCCGCTTGTCGAGCGCGGGATCGACGTCCTCATCGGGCTCGACGTATTCGTCCCTCCGGCCGTTTCCGTTGGTATCGAGAATGAGCGGAGTCCACCCCTGCGACGCCTCCTCGTCACCCGTCTCGTCGAACATCCGCGTGTTCAGCCAGCCCACGACCTGGCCGCCGCCGCTCGTCCACAGGGTGTCGTCTTCGTCCTCCGCGAACATCAGGTGGTGGGTGCTGAAGCAGGTGGAGATGTGGGTCAGCTCACCGGTTTCCGGGTCCCACATCTGCAGGTGTCGACCCGCCCGCTCGACCGGAAACGCGCGCGCCGACGGGTGATCGGACCCCTCGCGACAGAAGTCGGGGTTCTCGGGCGGCCGCACGGTGGCGGTCAGCCAGAGCCGCGCCCGGTCGTCGAGCATCGGGTTGTGGACGTTTGTCAGGCTGGTCCAGATCACCTCGTCGCCGAAATAGACGGACGGCTCGAGCATGGCGGGGCCCCACGACGGCTCCGTGGCCGGATCGCGCACGGTGAGCGGGATCCGCGTCGCCTCGTGGGTGAGGGGATCGAGCACGGGGACATAGTCCTTGCTCTGCTCGAGCGCGCCGTAGATGGGACCGTACGCGTTGACGGTCGGGTCGCGGCGGTCGGTCGAGACCTCGTCGTGCAGGTACGCGGTCGGGTCGGCCCAGTCCCACGACGTGATCACTACGTTTCGCTCGACCCCGGACGGCCGCGGGGGCGCGGGGGGGACTTCGCCGGCCGCGATCCGGTCGGTCCAGTCGGCGAACATCTCCAGCATGCGGTCGCGACCCAGGAAGTCCAGAACCGCGCTCATGCTGGCTCCGGCCTGCCCCGACTTGACCCGGCGATCCCACGCATCCGCGGACGTCGGGAACTCACCGAGACTGGGTGGGATCTGCCGGGTGCCGCGCGACCCGAGCTGGTGGCAGGCGGTGCAGTTGCCCGACTTGATGATCCGGAGAAGCTGCGCCTGGTTCTGAAGCCCATCCGCGAGCCCGTTCCCGTCCTCGCCGGTGCCCGGGAAGTCGGCAGGCACCTCCATGAGCGAGAACCAGTACCCCGCCGGGTAGTACTCCGCCGCGGCGCGGGCATCCGGGGCGGGGACCGCCGTATGGTCGAGCGTCTCGCCGGGCGACGCCGTGAGGCGCTCGGAGTCGACCAGCCCGTACCCGCGGACCCACACCTCGTACGTCGCGGCCGGCAGATCCGGTATCAGATATCGGCCCGCGTCATCGGTCACGACGATCCGCGCGAACGGGGTCGACAGCTCGTCGGTCTCAGCGATCACCCAGACGCCCGCCTCGGGACCCATGGGCCCGGTGACGGTCCCGCCGATGTCGTCGCCCTCCGTGGCGGCGGCTCCGCCGGAAGGCCCATCGGCCGGACTGCACGCGACGGCGACCATGGCCCCCAACGCGGTGAGGATGAACGTGGACGAGGGCGACCGGCGGGTGTGAGGGTGCGATTCGGGTCGATACATGAGGCGTTCTTCCGGCTCGGGCGGACGGGCAGCCTGCTGGCGACAGGTGGAAGAATGAGACGCCGTCGTCGGACGGGCGAGCGAAATCTCTTACGTAGTGTGCAGAGAAGTTCGTTTCGCGGACGGTGCGAACGGGCCTATCCGGCGCCAAACGGCCCTTTTCGCGCGTCCGGGGTCTGGCTCGTGGCTTGCCGCTGACCGCGGACATGCCCCGCTTCCAGCGACACCCTTCGACTGCCCTGACCGCCGTTCTGGCGATCCTGGCCGCCGGTTGTGGCGGACCGAAGATCCCCGAGGCGGCGCTGCGCGACGCGATCGGCCGGCGATCGGCCGAGGTGTCGCGCGACCGCGAATGGGTCGTTCGCTCGCTCGAGACCGTCTACGCCGGTGGCGACCACCTGTGGCTGGACGGAGAGAAGCTCGGCGAAGACGGCGCGGCGGCTCTCTCGGCCCTGAAGGGCGCGGATCACGAGGGGCTCGACGCCGAGGCCTTCGGTGTGACGGCGGCGCTGGCCGCGCTCGGGGCTCTTCAGGCGCTGCCCGAGTCCGACTCGGCGGGCCGTACGGACGCCCTCGTCGACCTCGAGGTCCGGCTCTCGCTCGGGGTGCTCGAGTACGCCCGGGACCTGGTCCGCGGTCGCTTCGACCCGGCGCAGGCGGGGCAGGACTGGCGAATCGAGCCCGAGCCGCTCCCCTCCAACCCGCTCGTCCGGGTACGGGACGGCGAACCGGTCGGAGACGTGCTCGCCTCGCTGCGGCCGCGCGCGCCGGTCTACGCCCGACTCGTCGAGACCCTCGCGACGCTACGCGAGGTGCAGGCCGGCGGCGGGTGGCCGGGTGTAGACGCCGACGTCCGGGCGAGGATCGGCTGGCCCGGTCACGGGGTCGCGAGTCTCCGGGCCCGTCTCCGCGCGAGCGAAGACTCGGTCGAGCGGCTGCTCGCGGCCTCGGGCGGCGACTCCAACGTGTACGACGCGGATCTCGCCGGGGCGGTGCGGCGGTTCCAGTCGCGTCACGGGCTCGAGCCGGACGGCGAGCTCGGATACGCGACCCTCCGCGAGCTGGCCACTCCGGTCGAGGAGCGGATCGAGGACGTGATCCTCAACCTGGATCGGCTGCGCTGGCTCCCGCGCGACCTCGGCGAGCACGCCATCGTCGTCAACGTCGCCGGGTTCGAGTTCGAGCTTCTCGAAGACCACGAGACGAAGTTGGCCATGAACGTGATCGTCGGCCGTGCCAGCTGGGCGACGACCGTGTTCACCGCACGGATGGAGCGGCTCGAGTTCAACCCCTTCTGGAACGTGCCGGCGTCGATCGCCGCGGCCGAGGTGCTGCCCGCCGCGCGCAACGACCCGGGCTACCTGGCCCGGAATGGCTTCGAGGTAGTGGGCCCGGACGGGTCGGCGGACGGTGTAACCGGGGACCCCGATGCGGACGGCTTCCGGATCCGCCAGCGGCCTGGCGCACGAAACGCGCTCGGCCAGGTCAAGTTCATGTTCCCGAATCCCTACAGCATCTACCTGCACGACACGCCCGACGACTACCTGTTCAGCCGATCGGTCCGGGCGTTCAGCCACGGGTGCATCCGCCTCGAACGCCCGATCGAGCTCGCGCGTGAGATCGTGGAGCACCACACCGATCTCCCGCTCGCCGACGTGGACCGCATCCTCGCGAGCGGGCGGAACGTGTCGGTCGAGCTCGATCGCCCGCTCGACGTCTACGTGGTCTACCTCACGGCGTGGGTCGGTGAGGACGGGACGAGCTACTTCTACCGCGACATCTACGATCGAGACGATGCGCTGCGGCGTATGGTGACGACCGCCTGACGCGCATGGCGGACAGTCACTCGAGCCGGATCAGGTAGGCCTCGGCGAGGGCATCGCCGCGCGCGGACGGGTTCAGGAACCGCGGCGTGATCTTGCTGACGGCGAAGTCGTCGTACGTCGCGAGCAGCGTGTAGCCCACCCCGGCCGACCGCAGCTCGTCGAGCCCCGGCTCGTCGGTGAAGACCCATATCGAAGCGGCGCCGCCGGCAGCCCTCCGTCCATCGGCCACGGCCAGTTCGAGCGCGTCGACGCTCGTCGGGTGGACGGCGACCCGCCGGGCGTAGAAGTCGAGCGCCTTTCCGCCCCGGCCGTAGGTGATGAGCGTCCGGGGCGGAGGGTCTGCGGCGGACACGTCGCGCCCGGCGCGCGCCGACGCCTGGTAGTCGAGCACCGTCGGATACAGGTGGCCGTTGAGCGCCAGGTTGACGGCGACGATCGCGAGGGTCGAGCCGAGTACGAGTCTGACGGCACGACCGCTCGCGGCGTCGGCGTCGCCCGCGATCACGCCGACCCGGCCCGCCAGCACCAGGACCACCGCGACCGTCAGGGCGCCGATCGCCCCCCACAGAAGTGCCGAGCGAAGCGGGAAGGCCCACGCGATGAGGACCCCGAGCACGACCGCGAGCACGGCCAGGACGACGCGCTGCGAGATCCGGAGGACGCGGCCGAACCCGCCGTCGCCGAGCAAAGTCGCCATCCAGGTCCCCGTGAGCACCGCCGCCGCCGGCAGGGTCACGTAGACGTAGTGGGGGAGCTTCGACCGCGAGGCCGAGATGCCGACCAGACCGAGCACGAAGGCGCCGAGCGAGAGCGCCTCGCTGCCGGATGGCAGCCGCCACCCGCACCGGCGGAGCTCTCCGAAGCGCCACCAGAGCGCGGCTCCCAGAAACAGGGTCCAGGGGAGGAAGGTCCAGAGCATCTGGATGACGAAGAAGAACGGGCCGTGCTCGTCTCCCCAGATGTTCTCGGAGAACACCCGCCCGAAGCCCTGCGTCCAGAAGTAGAACTCGAGCCCATCGGCCCCGTGCTGCCGGTATAGCCCGACGGTCATGGGGGTCAGCAGGGCCGCCGCGATCACCCCCGCGAGAAGCCATTCGGGACGGAGCACGCGGTCCCACCGACGGGTCAGCGCGATGTGCGTCGCGGCCCCGAGCAGCGGGACCATCGCGCCGATCAGCCCCTTCGCGAGCATCGCGGCTCCGAGACCCAGCCCGACCCACGCCGCGCGCGGCCAGTCAGGCTCGTCGAGAAAGCGGGCGAGCTGCCACATCGCGAAGGCGACGAGCCCCATGAGAAGCGCGTCGGTCCGCACGTCGTTGTTCATCAGGAAGGCGCCCTGACACGTCGCGAGGACGAGCGCCGACAACGCGCCGGCACGCGGCCCGGCGTACCGCGCGGCCAGTCGGTGCGTGGACCACACTCCGACCAGGAAGATCAGGAACGACGGGAGCTTGTACGCGACGTTCGAGACGCCGAACACGCGAAACGAGAGGGCGCTCAGCCAGAAGAGAAGCGGTGGCTTGTTGAGAAACGGCTCGCCTCGATCGGTGACCTCGAGCCAGCCGCCGGTCTCGGACATCTCGCGCGCGATCGCCGCATACTGCGCCGCGTCGACCTCGAGCACATCGAGACCGAGACCGAGAGCGTACGTGACGATGGCGGCGACGGCGGCGAGGGCCCAGAGCGGGCCCCCACCCCGGACGGTCGCCTCAGGAAAGGTCGAAGTCGTCAACCGTCGAGGCGCCGGCGTCCTCCGCACCCCGCTGCGGCGCACCCGATCCGCGTCGCGGGCTACGTCCCTTCCTCCCCCTCTTCCGGGCCTTCTTCCGCTCGCGGCGATCGTGGTACTCGTCGCCCGCCGCGGCCCGCTGATCGGGGCTGAAGTCGAGGTCAGCGGACATCCCCCTCTCGGCGTACTCGGCGACGTTCATCGCGATGCCGGCGAACGCCTGGGGGCTGCGGGCGCGGCCGTACGACATGACCCGCTGGTCCGAGAGGACGAGACCCGCCCTGTGGGCCGCGTCGAACGCATCGAGCCCGGCCCCGAGAAAGACGAACTCCCACCCGGCGGTCTCCTTCTCCTTCACGAGAAGCGCCAGGTCCTTTCGGGTGTACTCGACGGACACGTTCTCCTGTCCGTCGGTCTGAAGGACGATGACCACGTTCGGATCGTCGCCCCGCCGCGCGACCGCCTCGTCGGTCGCCTTGATGAGCTTGACCGAGGCGTCGATGAGCGGAGTCATCGCGTGCGGCCGGTAGTCGGCCGCAGTCAGCGGCCTTACCTCCCCTATGGGATCGGCCACGTGCCGCTTCTCGGTACGGCTCGAGTTGAAGCTCACGAGGCTGAACAGGATGTCCCCCCCTGACCCCTGAAGCGTCTTCACGTACTCGTTGAATCCGCCGATCGTGTCGTCCTTGATCGACTCCATCGAGCCCGTCTCGTCGAGGAGGAACGATACGAAGGTCGTCTTCGGGGCCCCGTTCGTGGTCGTGGCGTCCTGGTCGGTGGCCTGCGTGTTCTCGGTCGTCATGACGGCCCTCCCCGGGGCTTTCGATAGCCCCTGTCGCGTTCCCGGATCTCCTTGACGAGCGAGAAGTCGTCGACGAGGATCCGCCGGACGTCCGACGGGACCTTCCCGGCCCGGGTGATCATCTCGTCGGCGTCCACATCGAGGGCTTCGGCCATTCGGTACAGCGCCTCCTCGGACAGCGTGTCGAAGCCGGGGGCCTCGTTCTCCACCTTGCTGATGTAGGTGAAGTCGATGCCCGCCTGCCGCCCCAGCTCGCGCTGCGACAGCCCCTTCTTCTTGCGCCAGCGGCGCAGCTGCTCTCCGAAGGAAAGACCCATCGTGCCCTCGTTGAGTGTTTCCTCAACGTATATCGTGTTGAGGTAATGGTCAACCCCCCGCGGACAGACGGCTCGTGACCGCGTTCCGCCGGGCGTCGATGGCCCGATGACGGCCGATCCGAACGTAGTGTGCGAGGCCCGATGCGCCGCCGCACGCGGTGGCGCCCGGGGCCGCCGGTCGGTTGTACATGGATGTGGGTACCGAGTATGTATTTCTGTATGCGAACGACACTGGACCTGGACGACGACCTGATGCGAGCCGTGAAGCAACGTGCGGCCGAGACGCAGCGGACCATCACGTCCATCGTCGAGACGGCTCTTCGAGAGCTGCTCCGACGCGAAGACGAACCGGCCGCCCCGTTCAGGCTCGACTGGGCGCCGGTCGAAAGGGGGCGCCCAGACCGGCGTCGACCTCGCCGATCGCGACGCTCTACTGCGAATTACTCGCGGCGGCGGTATACCGCGTCGAACGACGTCTGCCAGCTCTCACCGTCGCGGGAGATCTCGATGAGCTGACGAACCGTCCCGTCCGGGTTCGGCGTCAGCGTCGTTCGGTCGAGGATCGAACCGACGTCGGGTGTCGGAATCTCGCCCTGGAATCGAACTCCGCCGTCGTCGAAAGTCGCGATCAACGTCTTCTCCTTGAGCCCGCCAACCTGCGTGGCGCTCTCGGTGACCCACACCTGCTTCCACGTGTCGGTTACCGGATGATAGAAGAAGAGGCTCTTCCCCTCCGCCCCGGTCGCGTCGACCCAGTGCTCCATGACGGCACAACCGTCGAGGATCTTCTCGATCGTGTTCGCGCCGACGACTTCCTCGCCCACCAGCACATCCCACTCGCCGACCCAGAAGTCGAGCGTGGAGAACCCGGGGGTATCGGCGCATGACGCCGCCTGGCGGGCCGGCCGGTCGCGGGCCTCCGGGGCGGCAAGCGGGTGGACGGGGACAGTGGCGTCGGCGGAAACGGTCGCCGGAAGGGTCGCCAGGGCGGCGAGCCCGAAGGCTCGAGCTCGCCGCAAGGGGCGCGGGGGCGTTCGCGATATCATGCCGGATCCTCCATCCGCAACGGTTCGGGCGCGCGATTGGGATGGAGGAAGTCGGATCAGGGTTGCCCCGACCGTACGCCGAGGTCAGTGGTTCACGCGCGACCACACCGGGTGGAGGTCGTCGTAAACGACCTGCGACGGGTTGGACGCCTCGGGCACGAGACGCGCGAAGCGATCATCGTCGGCGCCGCCCACCCAGATCCGCGCCCCGCACCCGTCGGCACAGCCCGCGGGACGAGCCGAATAGACGATGTTCTTCCCGTCGGCCGACCAATCCGGGTCGTCTCCCCACAGGTGTACCCGGCGGCGGACATCACCGTCACCGGCGATGCTGACGATCTGCCCGCCCTGCTCCCCGTAAGCGATGCGTGACCCGTCGGGCGACCACGCCGGGGAGACGCCGGCGAAGGTCGGCAGCTGGCGCAGGTTCGACCCGTCGGCGTCCACGACCATGAGCGGCTGCCAGTCCCACCCCCAGACAATCGCGAAGACGATGCGCGTTCCGTCGGGAGACCAGGTGGGCTCGAGCAACCCGAGGTCGATGTACTGCGACTTCTCGATGCCCGTCACCCCGTAGACGGCGTCTGCCTCGACGATGGCCGTTTCACCGGTGCCGTCGACGTTCACCACGTGGATGCCGGAGCCCCCGGTGAACGCGATCCGCCCGCCGTCGGGCGACCACGTGGGGGTCAGCGCGTCACCGCCGACGAGGAACCGCTCGTCCATGCTCTGCAGATCGATCACGCGGATCTCATAGGCGGTGCCCGAGTGCACGTGGAAAGCGATCGAGCCGCCGTCAGGGGACCATGCCGGCGACTGTCCGCGCGCCAGCCGCGTCAGTCCGGAGCCATCGGGGTTCATCACGTAGACGTAGTGCTCACCGTCGCGTGTGCTCGTGAAGGCGATCCGGCCGACGGTGCTCACCTCCGGCGGGGGTGGCGCCGGCGCGGGAGGGGGCACCGGCGCCTCCGGCCCCGAGGGTTCACCGGGATCGGGATTCCCCGGACCGCCCGGGAACGCAGTGGTGTCGCATCCGTACGCGAACGACGACGCGACGATGAATGCGAGGGTCTGCCCTCGCGAGAATCGAGCGTTCATTCCGGATCACCCCCTCACTCGCGACCAGACCGCCTGGTAGTCGTGGTAGATGGGCCGAGCGGGGTTCTCGGCCTCGGGAACGAGGCGGGCGAAGCGGCCTCTGTCCGGCTCGCCCACCCATATCCTGGTGACACAGGGCGTCTCCGGTAGCGGTCGACACGAGTCACGAAGGGCCGCGTAGACGATGTTCGTGCCGTCCGCGGACCAGTCGGGATCGCGGCCCGACAGCCGGTGCGTCCGGAGACCGGTGCTCCCGTCGTGCGACACGCTGCGGATGACGTCCCCGTACGCGTAGGTGAGCCACGACCCATCGGGGGACCATGCAGGAGAGGTTCCTTCGGTGATCGCGGGCACGCGACGGAGGTTCGAGCCGTCGCGGTCGACGACGAGCACCACTTCCCAGTCGAGGTCAACGGACCCGACGAACGCGAGACGCTCCCCATCCGGCGACCAGGTCGGCGAACCGATGCTCAGAGCCGCCCCCGTCGCGCCGAACCCGGTCACGGTTCTCAGCGCCTCGGTGTCGATGATGACCGTCTCGTCCGTCCCGTCGACGTTCACCGACCGAATCGCCCCCTCGCGCCAGAAAGCGATGCGGCCGTCGGGCGACCACGTGGGGGCGAAGGCTCCATCCCCGATGACACGCCGCTCGCCGGAGCCATCCACACCGATGACGCGGATCTCCCAGGACGTACCGTCGTACGCTCCGAACGCGATCGATTCGCCGTCCGGAGACCACGCCGGATCCTGTCCCCGGACCAATCGCGTCAGTCCGGAGCCATCGGGGTTCATGACATACACGTATTCGGCGCCGTCACGCGTGCTGGTGAACGCGATCCGGCCGACGGTGCTCACTTCCGGCGGACCGCCCGGGGACGTGGTGTCGTCACAGGACGGGACCGACAGCGATGCGAGCAGGGCAGCCAGGATCGAGCCTCGCGAATACCGGGTCCTCATTTCAGATCACTCCTTTGTCCCCGACGCCTACTGGTCCGCCCCCCACCAGGCCGGGTCGTAGTCGGAATAGGCGCCCCCGGGATCGGCGAGGAGCCGCACGCTCTGGTCGCTCGCCGGGTCGCCCAGCCAGATCGCGCTCGGACAGGCATACCACGAGGGCACGCAGCCATCGAAGCTCGTGTAGGCGATGTTCGTCCCGTCGCTCGACCATTCCGGCTGAAACCCTTCGAACGAGTGGATCGTCAGCGCGCTGCCGTCGGGCGCGAAGCTCGCGATCCGCGCGCCACGCTCGACCACGATGCGCGACCCGTCCGGAGACCAGGCCGGGTGCCACGCGTTGGCGTCCTGCTCGGGGAAGCGGGGCGCCGACCCATCCCCGTCGGTCACCAGGATGCGGCTGTTCAGGGAGACCGCGAGCGAGGTTCCGTCACGGGACCATGTCGGGTCGCGGAACAGCATCGTCTGGTTCGCGAGGTGAGGCCCCAGCGCCCTGACGGCGGGGATGTCGACGAGCAGCCGCTCGCCCGAGCCGTCGGCGTCGACGACGTAGACGCTCGCGTCGCGGATGAATGCGATGCGACTGCCGTCGTGGGACCACGCCGGTGTCTTTCCCCCGGCTACGACCAGCCGCTCGGTCGAGCCGTCCGCTTCGACCACACGGACCTCGTACAGCGTGCCGTTGTAGGTGTGGAAGGCGATCCTGGTTCCGTCGGGCGACCAGGCAGGCGCCTCGCCGCGGGCCAGCCGCCTGAGGTCGGTACCGTCCGCGTGCATCAGATAGATGTAGGGTTCGCCATCGCGGGTACTCACGAAGGCCAGTCGGCCCACGGTGGTGAAGCTCGGCGGCGGTGCGGGCGGAGGCGGCGGGACGGGGTCTCCCGGCAGGACGGGATCGCCGGGTTCGGGGTCGCCCGGGCCGGTCGGGAGTGTGGCGGTCTCGCACGCGACGGCGAGCGACCAGGCCAGGATCAGGGGGACGGTCCAACCTCGCGAACGCTGGAAGCTCATTGCGATCACTCTCTCGACCACGCGGGGTCGAAGTCGTTGTAGAAAGGAACCGCCGGATCGTCGGCCGGGGGCACGAGCCGGGCGCGCCTGCCCCTCGCCACCTCGCCCACCCAGATCTCGGAGTTGCACCCCCTCGGGATGGAGCAACCCTCTGGCGGCGACGAGAAGACGATCGCCATGCCATCCGGCGACCAGTCGGCCTCCCAGCCCCGGAAGCCCGGGAGCCCGAGTGGCGCGCCGCCGGCGGACGCGACGATCGAGATGAAGTTGTCGTATCGTCCCAGGAGGATTCGTGACCCGTCCGGCGACCACACCGGCCTGACACCCCACGTATCGGAGCCCAGGACGACCGGGGAGGACCCGTCCGTTCGGGCGACCACGATGTACGCCGGCATGTTGTCGTCTCCGGCCGTGAACACGATCCACTCGCCATCGGGCGACCAGCTCGGCTGGTCGAGGATGAACAGATATCCCGGGAGCGAACCCAGACCGGTCGCGTCCTTCACCGACTGCGCGCCGAGCAGCAGATCGACCCCCGAGCCATCGGGGCTCACCGCGTAGATGTCGGTCTGGCGGACGAACGCGATGCGATCGCCATCCGGGGACCAGGCGGGGCTCCTCGCATCCGTCACGAGCAACCGCTCGTTCGACCCGTCGACGTCGATCACGCGGATCTCGGGGGTCTCGACGTCGCCGCCCTCGAAGACCTCGAAGACGATTCGCTCCCCATCCGGCGACCAGGCCGGGGCCTGTCCACGGACGAGCCTCGTCAGATCCGACCCGTCGGGATGGATCAGGTAGATGTGGGAGTCGCCATCGCGCGTGCTCGCGAACGCGATGCGGCCGGCGGTGCTGAACTCGGGCGGCGGGGCGGGGGCGGGCGGGGCCCCCCGGCCCCCCTGCGCGGGGGAGGCCGCCCCCCCCCCGGACACCAGGGCCCGCGCCCCGCTCGCACGCCACCCGGGGGGGGGGGGGTTGAACGTTCCCGCCCCCGCGGCCACCCGGGG
>JAWWCR010000074.1:0-20904 GCA_033720355.1 Gemmatimonadota bacterium | reverse complement strand
CCGGCTCGACCCGGAGCGGCCACGGAAATCAGCAGAAGGAAACAGAATTATGCGCAGCAGAGGCACCGTGAAGTGGTTCAACGACCAGAAGGGTTTCGGTTTCATCACCCCCGAGGACGGAAGCAAGGACTGCTTCGTGCACCACTCGGCCATCCAGGTCGAGGGCTTCAGGACGCTCGCTGAGGGCGCCCAGGTCGAGTTCGACGTCGTCGAAGGCACCAAGGGCCCCGCGGCGGAGAACGTGGTTCCGATCAGCTGACGCCGATCGGGAACGCGTAGACATCGAGGGCCGTCCGGACGGGCGGCCCTCTTTTTTTTTGGGACTACCGCGGGTGCATCAGCGCGTACCGACGGACATGCTCGACGCCGAGGTCGTCCTCGAACTTCCCGAGGACGTGGTCGGCGCCCAGCTCGAAGATGTCGTACGAGCGTGCGAACGGCAGCGTCACGCGGCATTCGAGCCGCCCGGCGCGATCGAAGACCAGCCATTCGGTCCGCGGCTCGCGGTTCGGGTCGTAGGCGGCGACGCCGGCCGACTGCTGCACCCAGATTTCACCCCCCGCGCCGAGCTCGACGGCCGCATGCGGGGGAAAGCGCTCCGCGACGGGTCGGTCGGCCGAGAGCTCGGCCTCGATGAACCTCCGGCCGAGGTCGCTGTCGGCATCGGCTGCCGCCTCGCGGAGGAGGCGGCGGTACTCCTCGACGTCTGCGTCGGTGACGGTGCGGTCCGGGCCCGACCACCTGATGATCGAGCCGGGGCGGCCGAGGTCGATTCTCGGTGTCGGGGTCGTCCCGGGTGGGGCCGATTCGAGCGGCTCGTCAGCCCGTAGCTCGAAGACTTCCAGCTCGCGTTCGACCCCACGCCCGATCACGAGGCGGTCCCCGCCCGCCGCGACATGGCTCACGGCCTCGAACAGGGGCCGTCCAGCTGATCGTAGCTCGAGATCCGTCCACCCGACCCGGCCGTAAGGCAGAACCGCCAGCGTATCGATCATCGCACCCGACGCGTCATGCAGGATGACCTCCTGCGTGACGTCGACCCACTCGCCCTCGCGCTCGGGCAGGCGGGGGTCGTCGTAGGCGAACACGTACGTCCCATCCGACATCGTCCCGAGCGAGTTCGGGTTGTTGACGTAGACGGGCTCCGGCTGGACCGATCTGATGTACTCGCCCTCCGGCGTGAAGAACGAGAAGCGATAGGGCCGGTAGTCGCCCACGATCAGCGTGTCGGCCGCGCCGAGCCACACCCGGAAGACCTGACGAAACTCGCCCGGCCCCTCGCCCTGGCTCCCGAACGAGTGCTGGAAGATCCCGTCGGGCGAATAGACGCGGATCTCGTCGCTGCCCTGGTTGACGACCGCGATCCGGCCATCCGACAGGGTGGCGGCGTCGAACACCCGGTAGAGCTGATACTCCTGAGGGCCTTCGATCATCCCGATGTCGAGCGTCGGCGCCGCCGAGACCGAGCAGCGGGCCGCCGTCGCCGTCACGTTCTCGACGATGCGGATCCCCGCGCTGTCGCGGACGGCCGCTCCGGCCCCGCCTGCGTCCGGCTCCGTGCAGCCGGCGGTCGCCCCGAGGGCCGCGAACGCGAGGGCGACGATCCGGGGACGATCGGGTGCGGTTCGCGGTGCGGGTGCGGTTCGCGGTCTGGGCGCGGCTCCGGGCATGGGTGGCCTCCTGCCGGGGAGAGGTGACACACCGAATCGGGCGAGAGTCGGTCCGGGGGTCAAGATGTTGCGGTCGCCGGGCCCGAGTAGTCAGGATCACGCACGGCGGGCGGACGGCCCGACGATCGACCACTCCGAGACTCGTGAGGCCCCGGAATGAACGACGCGACTGACCGGACGGCACGGATCGCCGCCGCCTTTACCCTGCTTCTGACGCTCGCGGCGTCCGCTCACGCGCAGGACCGCGAGTTCGGGCCGGTCATCCACTCGGCGGGACCCGTCTTCGACGTCCCCGATCCGGACTTCGAGACGCCCACCGACATGACGTACCGGATCGCCTGGGAGATGGTCGACCCCGCCCCGGCGCCGGACCAGCTCAACGTGCACCTGGTCACCGCCGCACGGTTCCTCAACATGCACGCCCGCGCCGGCGTCCCCAGCCACCAGATGCAGCTCGCGCTCGTCGTCCACGGACAGGCGGGGAAGGCGATGCTCGACGACATCGGCTACCGCGAGAAGGAGGGTGTCGACAACCCGAACAGGGAGTTGATCCGCGAGCTGCACGACGCCGGGGTCCGGATCATCCTGTGCGGGCAGACCGCGGCGGCGCGTGATCTGCCCCGCGATCGCCTGCTCCCCGAGGTCGAGGTCGCACTCTCGGCAATGACCGCCCTTCTGGTGCTACAGGAGGCGGGATTCCACGTTAACCCGTTCTGAAGGACGTGCCGGCTATTCTGGAGATTCCCATGCGACGTAAACGAGCCGCCCTCGCCACCCTGTCGACCGCGATCGCCTTTGCGCTGATCGCGCTTCCCCTCACCGCCCAGCATACCTCGAGCGGGGGCGTCGCTTCGCAGATTCGCGACGAGATGCTGGGGCAGTTCAACAACTCGAGCCTAAAGATGAGCGCGCTGTCCGCCGCGATGCCGGCCGAGCTGTATGGCTGGGCGCCGGGCGAGGGCGTGATGACCGTCGCCACCGTGTACGCGCACATCGCGCGCTACAACTTCATGTACCTCTCCGACAACCTCGGCATCCCGGCGCCGGATGGCGTCGACTGGCAGAATCTCGAGTCGCTCACCGACAAGGACGCGATCGTCGGGGCGCTCGAGCTGTCGATCGAGCACGTGAAGACCCGCGTCGCGGAGATGAGCGAGGCCGAGCTCGCCGCCACCACCGAGCTGTACGGTCGCGAGGTCCCGGGATGGGCCGTGCTGGTCCAGCTCGTGTCGCACATGAACGAGCACGTGGGGCAGTCCGTCTCGTACGCGCGGATGAACGACATCGTGCCGCCCTGGTCGCGTTAGCGGCACCGCCGGGATCGCCGTGATCGCCGCCGTCTTCGGGGGTCTGCTCCTCGCCGCCACCGGTGCGGCATCGGATACGATCGTCGTCATCGAGACGGCTGCGGGGTCGATCATCCTGGAGCTGTACGAGGAGAGCGCTCCTCGCACGACCGCGAATTTCCTGCGCTATGTGGATGCCGGTCTCTACGAGGGCGGCACGTTCTACCGAACCGTCCGGCAGGACAACCAGCCCGACGACGACGTCCGCATCGAGGTCATCCAGGGGGGCGTGAACCCCGCGCGCGCAGGCGAGGTGTTCGACCCGATCGCGATGGAGTCGACGGGGATCACGGGGCTGCGTCACACGGATGGCACGATCTCGATGGCGCGCGGGGAGTCGGACAGCGCGCGGGGCGAGTTCTTCGTCACCATCGGCGATCAGCCCGAGCTCGACGAAGGGGGACGCCGGAATCCGGACGGGCGTGGGTTCGCCGCGTTCGGTCGTGTGGTCTACGGGATGGACGTCGTGCGCGCGATCCATCGGGCGGCGGCGGACGGCCAGCGTTTGATGGCACCCGTGGAGATCGGGCGGGTGGCGACGTCGGCGCGCCGCGGCGGATCGGACCTCGCGCCCCCGACCTCCGCCTCCGCCGGTCTCGACGCGGAGGGGCTGCTCGCCGCGTGGGTCTCGCTGTGGCGGACGTACGATCTCGACCGCGTGCCCGAGCTGTTCCTCCCCGACGCGCGCGTCAACTACCTTTCCTCCGAGCGCGAGGGTCTGATCGTCGGGATCGACGACCTTCTCGTACACCACGAGGGGTTCGGCTTCGTGGGCGGAGGGCTCGAGCCCACGGCCGAGTTGTGGGTCGAGGACGTCGAGGGGGTCTCGTACGGCAACACGGCCGTCGTCACCGCGGTGTGGTACTTCGGTGACCGCGGTGCCCGGGCGGATGCTCAGCGCGGCCCGATGACGGCGGTCTACACTCTCTACGGCGGCGAATACCGCATCGCCCACATGCACTTCGCCAATTACGAACCGTGACGAACGTCCGGGGGACGGCGTCGGATTACTTCGCGTCGATGATCGAGGAGTACGATTCCCTGATCCGACGTGCCGTGCCCACCTACGAGCAGATGCTCGCAGCTCTGATCGAGTATCTGCCCGGGAAGGTCTCCTCGGGTCTGGAGCTCGGGTGCGGGACCGGCAACTCCACCCTCGCGCTCCTGCGGCGCTTCCCGACGTCGCGGTGGGTGACCGTCGACGCGTCGGGCGAGATGGTCGAGGCGACGTGCGCCCGCGTGGCGGTGGAGATTCCCGGCGCGCAGGTCGAGGGGCTCGTCGCGCGGTTCGAGGATCTTTCGCTCGACGCCGGACGATTCGATCTGATCGCCTCCTACATCAGCCTGCACCACGTGGCCGACAAGGCCGAGCTGTTCGCGCGGCTCCGCGCGATGGTGGCTCCCGGGGGCTCGCTCTGCATCGCCGACCAGCTCACCGGGGCGACCCCGCGGGTCGCGGACCGTCACTGGCAGCGGTGGCTCGAGCACTGCCGGAGCCCCGGCCATTGCACGCCCGAGGAGGTGGATCACCTGGTCGAGCACTCCGAGGCGCACGACCACTACGAGTCGCTGGCCGCCTACGCGGGCTACCTGCGCGATGCGGGGTTCGTCGAGATCGACTGCGTGTGGCGAGACGGGATGTGGGCGGTCGTCACGGCAGAGGCTCCGGCGTAGAGGGCGTAGAGAACGTCCGCACCTCCTCGTCGGTCCAGGCGCGCGAGAAGATCAGCAGCTCGTCGACGGCCCCCACGAACGGCATGCTCCGGTGCGCTTCGTTCCCCTGGTGCGACTCGAACCCGATGTAGCACGCATCGCTCGGGTACAGCTCGCCGGGGTTCCACGTGCCGAGCTCCCGCGCCTCCTCGGTTCGCAGGTGAGCCTCGGCGACAGCCGCCCGCTCGCCGTTCACCCACAGCGCCACCGTCTCCCGCGTGAGCGGGTCCCCGGCGGTCCCGGACAGAACCGCCACGACGGGCGTCCACACACCCGGCACGACCGATCCGGAGGCGGTGGACCAGCCGCCGCCCCTCGTGTCGCCGAGCCGGTAGCGGTCGTCGGGAGTCACCCAGAGCGCCCACTTGTCGTCGCACGCGACGATGTGCTGGTGCAGTCCGGGCCGATCGACCCGCACCCATGCGGCGATCGTGAGCGGCCCGTCGACGTCGAAACGCGGGTCGGCCGGCAGGGCGAGCCGGTGCTGGACGATCTCGAACGCCTGCGCCTCGCCGAACCGACCGGGTGTCGGGTTCCGGATCGTCGGCCGCGCGTGCAGCCCGTTGGGCGAGAGGTCGCGCACCGCGCCGTCATCCGTCGGCGTCTCGAAGTCGAAGGCGGCGACGAGACCCGCCGAGTCGATCGACGCCGCGCCCGTCGGACGCTCCGGCGCGATCCCGGCGAACGACGGTGGCGGAGCGTCCGGCTCCCGACCCCCGGTCCCGTCCGAGTCGCCGCACGCGCCGACACACACCGCGAGCGAGAACGCGACGAGGATATGTTTCGGAGGAAGCACGAGATCTCCATCGCGAGCACGAACCTGGCCGGGAGCGATTCTGTGTACCGGAGATGGATTGGGCAAACGGTCTTCGTGGTGTTGTCGCCGTGTCTCGCGACGATCGGCTTTGCGGGGGCGGCGATCGCACAACAGAACGAGAGCGCCGTCGAAGGCGCCGCGTCGGGCGAGTGGCGGTTCGCCGGCCCCGCCTTCGTGGCGCTCTCGGTCGCGAACCTCGAGGAGTCTTCGGCCTGGTACGCACGCGTTCTCGGTGTCGAGCAGTTCCGGGCCGTCGAGGCCCCCGACGGCTCGGCGCGGGTCAGGCTCCTGCGGCGGTCCGACATCGTCGTCGAGCTGATCGCGCACGCCGAGCCGATCGACGCGCGCGTCGCGTATGGCGGCCATCCCGACTTCCGGTTTCTCGGGATCTTCAAATCGGGGCTGTTCGTCGAGGGAATCGAGGCGCTCCACGACGAGCTGCTCTCCCACGGCGTGCAGACCGACGCGAGGATCGGCGTGGACGAGGCGGTCGCGGCCCGGACCTTCATCTTCCGGGATCCCGATGGGAATCGGCTACAGGTGTTCGAGCTCTGCGGCGCGGCGTGCTGATCCGGCGTGCCGACCTCGACGGGATCGCCGAGGGGCGGATCGACCTCGCGTTCCGGCGGATGAGACGCCCGACCGTGAAGTCGGGGGGGACGCTGACCACCGTCGTCGGCGTGCTGGCCGTCGAGGCGGTCGACCGGGTCGAGCCCGAGGAGGTCTCCGAAGAGGACGCGAGACGCGCCGGCTTCGAGTCCCGCGCGACCCTCCTCGACATGCTGTCCGGACGCGAGGGCGACCTCTACCGGATCCGGCTCCGGTGGGCGGGAGAGGATCCGCGTGTGCAACTGCGCGAGCGGGGCGATCTGTCGAATTCCGATAGAGAGGAGATCCGCCGCCGACTCGCCCGGTGCGACGGGTCGAGTCGCCACGGGCCCTGGACGGAAAGGACGCTTTCGCTCATAGGCGAGCGCCCCGCGACCCTCGCCGCCACGCTGGCGGCGGAGGAGGGGTGGGAGACGGCGTGGTTCAAGCGAAACGTGCGGAAGCTCAAGGCGCTCGGTCTTACCGAGAGCCTCGAGGTGGGGTATCGTCTTTCTCCCCGCGGCAACGCGTTTCTCGAACGACGCGAGGGCGGCTGAGCGCCCGCCCCCCGGTTCGGCGAGTTCCCATGATCCGGTTCGTCGAACTTTCATGGGGTCGCGTCCGTAGGGGTAGCGATCCCGACTTACCCGATCAGAGGTGCTGTGATGTCATCCAGAAGAGCTCGGTTCCTGCCGTTCGTACTCGGTGCCGGTCTTCTCGTCGGTTGTGTCGACGGGGAAGAGGTCGCCACCGCCGACTTCGAGAGCGCGGATGCCGGCGGGATGCCGGCGATCATCCCCGTGTCATCCTTCTTCGACAACCCCGAGATCGCCGGAGCCCAGATCTCTCCGGACGGGGAATGGCTCTCCTACCTGAAGGCGTGGGAGGGGAAGCTCCAGGTCTTCGCGAAGCGGGTCGGAACGGACGATGAGATCCAGCTTACGGCCGACACCGAACGGCCCGTCACGGGCTACTTCTGGGCGATCGACGCGTCGAAGATCCTCTACGTCCAGGACCGCGGCGGGAACGAGAACTTCCACATCCACGCGGTGCCGGTGGATGGGACGCCGCTTCCGGATGCCACGGATCTCACGCCCTATGAGGGAGCACGCGCGCAGATCTTCGCGGTCCCGCCCGAGACGCCGGACCGGATCTTCATCGGGATGAACCAGCGCGACCCGCAGCTGATGGATGGCTACTGGCTGGATCTCGACTCGGGCGACCTGACGATGGTCGCCGAGAACCCGGGCCGGCACCTGGGCTACATGCTCGATCACGAGCAGAAGGCCCGAATCGCGCTCGGACAGAACATGCAGGGCGGCACCGACATCTTCGCTCGCGACACCGAGGATGCCGAGTGGCGGCTGCTCGCCAGCTACCCGGCGACCGAGAACGTGAACGCGATCCAGTTCCACAAGGACAATGAGCGTCTCTACCTGTCGAGCGACCACGGCGACACCGACCTCCAGCAGCTCGTCCTCATGGACATCTCGACCGGCGAGACCGAGGTCGTGGAGCGTGACCCGGAGGGAGAGGTGGACTTCGGCGGGGCCGTGTTCAGCTCCGTCACCCACGACCTCATCGCGACCACCTACAACGCGGACAAGCGCAGGATCTACTTCAAGGACGCCGAGTGGGAGGCCGATTACAACCGGCTGCTCGAGCTCCACGCCGGGTTCCCGAACATCGGCGGCAGCACGCTCGATGAGCGGCAGTTCATCGTGGCGTTCAACGACCCGGTCGATCCGGGCGCGACGTTCCTGTACGACCGCGACACGGGCGAGGCGGAGTTCCTCTTCCGTCCGCGCCCGTGGCTCGAGGGGAAAGGCCTCGCGGACATGCAGCCGGTCTCCTACCCGGCGCGGGATGGCCTGACGATCCACGGCTACCTCACGACGCCGCGCGGCGTCCCGGCGGAGAACCTCCCGATGGTTCTCGTCGTTCACGGCGGGCCGTGGGCGCGCGACAGCTGGGGCTACCAGCCCGAGGTACAGATGCTGGCGAACCGCGGGTACGCGGTGCTCCAGATCAACTACCGTGGCTCGACCGGCTACGGGAAGGCGTTCCTCAACGCCGCCGTCAAGGAATGGGCGGGCGCGATGCACGACGATCTCGTGGACGGCGTGCGGTGGGCGGTGGATGAGGGCATCGCCGACCCCGACCGGGTCGGCATCTACGGCGGGTCGTACGGCGGGTACGCCACGCTCGTCGGGCTGACCTTCACGCCGGAGGTCTTCGCGTGCGGGCTCGACTACGTCGGGCCTTCGTCGCTGGTCACGCTGATCGAGGCGTTCCCGCCGTACTGGCGGCCGTTTCTCGAGGGGACCTTCTACCGACACGTCGGCGACCCGTCGAACATCGACGACGTCGAGGACATGCAGGCCCGCTCGCCGCTCAACTTCGTCGACAGGATCGAAGACCCGATCATGATCGTCCAGGGGGCCAACGACCCGCGCGTCACGCAACAGGAGTCCGATCAGATGGCGCGCGCGCTCCACGAGCGTGGAATTCCCGTCACGTATCTCCTGGCGGAGAACGAGGGCCACGGGTTCGCCAACGCCGACAACAGGCTAGCGTTGTATCGCTCGATGGAGGTCTTCTTCGGCGAATGTCTCGGCGGGCGCGTCGACTCGACGGTCGATCCGGCGATCGAGGCGAAGATCCGCGAGCTCACGGTGGACGTCGCGGCACTGTCGGAGAGCCAGCAGTAGCGTTACCCGACGGACGCTGCCGTCGTCCAGGAGCACGGGAACCGACTTCTTCACCCCGACAGGGATGGGATGGTGCAAGGATGAAGCGGATCAACGTGTGTGGGTTGTTCGTGTTGTCGGCGCTCGCGACGGCGGCCCCGGTTGATGGGCAGCGTGGTCCGGGACGCGAGTCGGCCCGGTCCGGCGTATGGGGTGGGCTCGGCGTCGGGTACGGGTCGTTGAGCTGCGAGGACTGCGACGACCGCACGAGCGGGTTCTCCGGCATGGGGATCATCGGTGGAACCCTGTCGGATGTCGTGCGGCTCGGCGGTGGGGGAAGCAGCTTCTTCCGCGAGGAGGATGAGTCGACGCTCACCATCGGTACGGGGATGGCGATCGTTCAGGTGTTTCCGGGCCGTGGCGACATCTACCTGCAGGGAGGGGCGGGATTCGCCTCTGCCGAGGTCGAGGTGGGAAGCGTCACCTACGAGGACGAGGGAGCGGCCTTCCAGGTCGGCGTCGGGTACTCCGCGAACCTGGGAGAACGGGGCAAGGTGGCGATCGTTCCGTTCGCCAACTGGACGTTCACGTCGATCGATTTCGAGCCCGAGTTCTTCCAGATCGGCGTGGGCTTCTTCTGGAACTAGGTTACCGGGGTCTCCGGCGATGCGGAATCACTCGCCTCCCTCTCCGAAACGGCCCCTCAGCTCCTCGAACCAGATGATCGGATCACGCTCGAACGCTCGGTCTGGATGGGGGTCCCCGGTGGCGCTCGTGCTGGCTTCGGTCGCGACCGGCACGCTGGCGCTCACCGCCTGCCGACCGGCGGAAGACTCCGCGGAAAGCGGAGAGGTCCGTTCCGCAGAGCCCGACGCCGCATACGACCTCCTCCTGTCCGGCGGTACGGTCGTCGACGGCTCCGGCGAGCCGCGATTCGTCGCGGACGTCGCCGTCGCGGGCGACAGGATCGCCGCGGTTTCCACATCGAGGATCGACCCCACCCGGGCCGCTCTCGTCATCGACGCGCGCGGGCTCGTGGTGGCGCCCGGGTTCATCGACAACCACGCCCACATCCAGACGACGATCCGCGACCATCCGCTCGCCGAGAACTTCACCCGGCAGGGGATCACGACGATCCTCGCCAGCCTGCACTCGCACGATCAGCCGTGGCCGCTGGACGAACACATCGTGTCGCTCGACGTCGTCCCGAACGTCGGGTTCTTCGCCGGACACACCTGGACGAGACGGCGGGTCGTCGGGCTCGAGGATCGCCCCGCCACCGCGGCCGAGCTCGAGCACATGAAGGCGCTCGTCGATTCGACCATGAGACAGGGCGCGCTCGGTCTGTCGACCGGGCTCCAGTACGTCCCGGCGAACTACGCCGAGACCGACGAGATCATCGAGCTCGCGAAGGTGGCCGCGCGCCACGGCGGGATCTACACGTCGCACATGCGCGACGAGGCGGCCGGTCTGCTCGACTCCGTGGAAGAGCTGATCCGCATCGCGCGCGAGGCCGGCATCCCTGCCCAGATCCAGCACCACAAGGCGATAGGACCGGGGCAGTGGGGGTGGAGCCGGCGGTCGCTCGACCTGATCGACGCAGCGAACGCGGAGGGTCTGGAAATACGGCACGACCTCTACCCGTACACCGCCGCGAGCACCCATTCGGGCATCCTCTTCCCTCAGTGGCTGTTCGCTGGCGGCTCCGACCAGGCCATGGCCCGTCTCGACGACCCCGAGCTCCGCTCACGGCTCGTGGAGGAGATGCGCGAGATTCTCGTCCGTGACCGGGCCGGCGACGACATGAGCCGCATCCAGTTCCGCACGATCGACGCGCACCCCGAGTACGACGGACGTCGGCTCTCCGACATGCTCGAGGACCGGGGGCTCACGAACACCGTCGACGACGCGATCCCGCTGCTCATCGAGCTCGAGAAGGACGGGGGATTCAGCGCGATCTACCACTCGATGGACGAGGCGGACCTGATCGCCATCCTCGAGCACCCGCTGGCGATGATCGAGACCGACGGGGACGCGGTCTCGTACGGGTTCGGTTTTCCGCATCCGCGCAGCTACGGGACGTTCCCCCGCGTGCTCGCCCGGTACGTGCGCGAGCTGGGGGTTCTCGACCTCGAGACCGCGATCCGCAAGATGACCCGGTTGGCCGCCGAACAGGTAGGCCAGGTCGAGCGAGGGCTGATCGCCGAAGGGCTGCTCGCCGACATCACCGTGTTCGACCCGGCCACCGTCTCTGACCGTGCGACGTTCATCGACCCCCACCAGTACTCGGTCGGCATCCACCACGTGATCGTGAACGGTGAGCCGGTGATCCTGGACGGTGCGCTCACCGGCGCTCGTCCGGGTCGTGTCATCACCGGGCCGGCGCGCCCCGACCGTGTCCGGTAGCCCCCTGGCCGAGGCGCGGCGAGCTCCGGCCACCGAGAGTACCCCGATCCTGATCGTCGGTGCGGGGCCCTTCGGGCTCGCCGCTTCGACCTATCTGACGCATCTGGGGCTCGAGCACACGCTGCTCGGCGTCCCCATGGGCTTCTGGCGCGAGAACATGCCGACGGAGATGGTCCTGCGGTCGGACTGCGAGTGGCACCTCGACCCGCTCGGCGAACACACGATCCACGCGTTCCTCGAGACACGCGGCGAGGCGCCGGGGGACGTCGAGCCGCTCACGCTCGCCTTCTATCTCGAGTACGCGGACTGGTTCATGTCCGAGCGCCGGATCGAGCCCCGTCCGGGTCTCGTCACGAGCCTCGATCGGAGCCCCGCGAGCGGTCGTTTCTCGGCGTTGCTCGACACGGGCGAGACCCTTACCGCGGACGTCGTTCTCCTGGCGCCGGGCTTCGGGAGCTTCGCGCGTGTGCCTGGAGAGCTGTCGACGATTCTACCCGAGGGCCGGTACGAGCATACGTCCACCGCCATCGACTTCGCCGGTCTGGCCGGCCGGCGGGTCGTCATCGTCGGGGGCCGCCAGAGCGCGTTCGAGTGGACGGCCCTCATCGCCGAAGCCGGGGCGGCCTCGGTGGATCTCGTATACCGTCACGACACCCCGCGGTTCGAGGTCGCGGACTGGTCGTGGGTGCCCCCGCTCGTCGATCGGGTCATCGACGACCCCACCTGGTACCGCCGACTCCCGAAACGCGAGCAGGACGCCATCGAAGACCGGTTGTGGACGGAGGGGCGGCGCAAGCTCGAGCCGTGGCTGGCGGAGCGTGTCGGGGTCGCGTCGGTCGACCTCCACCCCGGCCGTTCGATCCTCGACTGTCGTGAGGACGAGGACGGGGCGCTGTACCTGGGTCTGGACGACGGGTCCGGTCTCGGGTGCGACCGGGTGATCCTCGCCACCGGTTACGAGGTCGACATGTCACGGATTCCGTACCTGTCGGCCGGGTTGCTTCGCGACATGGACACCGAGGAAGGGCACCCGGTGCTCGACGGGTCCTTTCAGACCTCGATCCCCGGTCTCTACGTGACCAGCATGCCCGCAGCGCGGGATTTCGGCCCGTTCTGGGCCTTCACAGTGTCGGCGCGCGCCTCCGCGATCGTAATCGGCGAGGCCGTGGCGCGGCGGACCGGCGGCGCGACGCCCCGCCCCCCGGAACCGGAGTCAACCGGGGAACCGGAGTCGATCGACAACGCGGGGTCAGCCGGGGAACCGTGAGCTGTCGATCCCGGGGATGATCCGTAGCGCGTTCTCGTAGTAGATCTTGCGCAGCACCTCGTCCGACAGCCCGAGCCCGTACATCCGCCAGAACGCGTGGTACCGGCGGTAGTAGGGGAAGTACTCGTCGTCGCTCTCGAGAACCCGGAAGTACGTCGGGTACTCCTCCGGCGCCCACGAGTCCTTCCCCATCAGGATCCGGTCCTGGTACTTCGTGAAGAACTCGTTCGCGAAGCGCGGCTGCCGGCCCGGCTCGTAGATGACCGCGCCGAGCCCGACGTTCATGTTCGGAAGCTCGTCGAGCAGACTGCCGAGCCGCCCGAGGTCGTGCCCGAGCCACCCGAGGTGGGCGGCGATGAACGTCGTCTCGGGGTGGTTGCGGAACATCCGGTGTTGCTCGGCCATCAGCTCCTCCCACGTCGGGGGAGCCTCCTGCTTGCGGCGCGCGCGCAGCGTGAGCTCGAGCCATCGCTCGTTGTGCTCGTCCCGGGGCGCCCAGAACTCCGCGGGGTCGCCGGTGTGGATCAGCACGGGAATCCCGAGCTCGCCCGCCATCGACCAGATCGGGTCGAGCCGGGGGTCGTCGACGCGTACCCGCTCGCCGGCGGCATCGGTGATGTTCATGCCCAGGCTCTTGAAGATCTTGAGACCGACGGCGCCGTTCTCGACGTCCTGCCTGAGGCGCTCGGCCGCGAGCGCTCCGAACTCGGGGTCGTCGATGTCGCTGAAGTCGACGTTCGCGAAGACGACGAACCGCCCTGGGTACCGTTCGTTGAACACCCGGACCTGCTGGGCGAGCCGATCTCCCGTTCCGCCGCTGAGATTCACGCCGACCGCGAGGTTGAGCGCGTCCATGTCGGCGACCATCCGGTCCAGCTCGGCCGAGTCCCTCGTGGCGTTGATGTGGAGGTGGACGTCGACGAAAGGAAACCTCGCTCGCGGCACCTCGGCCCCCGGTACGACGAGGGTCGATCTGGGGTCGTAGTCGACGACGCTCAGGTCGGGCAGCGAGTCGGGTGGCGGCCCGCCGGGCGGTCCACCCCTGTTCTGCGCATCCGCCTGTGCGGGGATCGCGACGAGAGCGCCCGCGAGCGCGACAGCCGCGCCGATCCGCCCGGCGCCTCGTAAGAATCCCTCCAGACATCGACCGATCGTTCGCTCGTTCACTCGCTCTCGCCTTTCGTCAGCCATCAGGCCGCCCCGAACGCTGCGGCCACGACGTCCGCCAGGGCGGCGATCAGCTTCTCGCCGAGCTCGGCGGTGCCGCCCCTCGCATCACCGAGGATACCGTTCGGGGTGACCGTGGCGAACCCCTCGGCGATGATCCGCTCGACCAGCGCTTCCCGCGCCGCGGGATCCGGATCCGGCGAATACCCCGCGGTCGCCAGCTCCTCCCGGACCAGCTCGGGGTGGAGCGCCAGCATGACGGATGTCTCCGCGAGATCCGCGTGTCCGCCCACCCGTTCGCCGAACCCGGCCTCACGCTCCGCGACGTCGCGCCACGTATCGATGACCTCCATGAGGTCCGTGTACGCCTCTACGGAACACGCGTCCCCCGCCGCCTCGTTGAGCCGGTCGAGACCGTCGCGAAGCGGGGCGAAGTTGCCTCCATGGGTCGGGACGAAGCAGACGCGGGTGAAGCCGTGTCTCGCCAGGCTGGCGGCGTAGTCGCCGCACACCGCCAGAAACGTGTCGCGCTCGAGCGTGAGCGTCCCCGTGAACGCCATGTGGTGCTCGGAGCACCCGACCCGGATGGTCGGGGCGACAAGCGCGCCGCCGAGCCGCCGGGCGACCTCGACGCCGAGCCGATCGCCGTGCGCCGCATCCATGAACATCGGGAGGTGCGGACCGTGTTGCTCGACGGCCCCCGCGGGGACGATCGCCTTCGTGTACCCGGCGGCGAGCGCAGCGGCGACCTCCGGCGACGTCATGTGCTCGAGCGTGATCCTCTCCGGCAACGGCACCTCCCTGTCGTGAAGTCAGGTCTGCTCTACGATCGGCGACGCCTCCGGCTCGCCGCCGCTATCGATCCCGCCAGGCGAACAGACCCTCGCGCAGCGCGTCGAGCGCCGGCTCCACGGCCGACGGTTCGCCGCCGACGGCCACGCGGAAGTGGGCGGGAGTCTGGAAGAAGCGGCCGGGGACGACGCCGACGCCGAACCCGTCGTGCAGCCATTTGACGAACCGGCCCGCGTCGTCGGTGCCGAGAAGTCTCGGAAACGCCACGGGCGAGCCTGCCGGCGGCCGCACCCAGTCGACGATGTCATCCACGGCGGCATCCGACATGAGATCAGCCAGGAGCCGCGAGTTCCGCAGGAGGATCGACCGCGAACGCTCGAGGAGCTTCTCGGCCTGCTCGAGCGCGAGCGTCGCGAGCACCTCGGAAGGGAACGAGCCGACGGCGTCCACCACGTCGCGCGCCCGGCGCGCGCCCTCGGCGACGTCGTGCGAGGCGATGACCCACCCCGCTCGCAGCCCGGCGAGACCCCACGACTTGGTGAGGCTGTTCGTCGAGATGAACGTGTCGCCCAGACTCGCGGCGAGCGGCGGCGTCGCCTCGAAGGCGCACTCGCGGTACACCTCGTCCACCAGTACCTTCGCGCCCGCGGCGTCGGCCCGGCGGCCGATCTCGGCGAGCGTCTCCGACGAGAGCGCCACGCCCGATGGATTGTGGAGGTTCGTGAGGACGATCAGCCTCGTACGCGGAGTCATCGCCGCCTCGATTTCGTCGGGGTCGGGCTGGAAGCCCCGGTCGAACCGGCGGTCGAACCGCAGAGCCCTCGCGCCGAGCATCTCGGCGATCCCGAGGATCGGATCGTACGCGGGGCATTCGATCAGCACCTCGTCGCCCGCGCGCAGGACCGCGGCCATGGCGAGGAAGTTCGCCCCGGATGTCCCCGTCGCCGTGCACACGCGAGTGGCCTCGACGCCGTACCTTGCCGCGATCGCGCCCACGAACGGCGTATAGCCCTCGTCGTTGGGGCCGCTCAACGCGAGCGTGTCTCGCGCTCGGGGGAGCTCGGCGAGCGCGACCGGCGAGAGGTTGCTTCCGGTGAGCTCGTGCGGGGCCGGCGGGTGCGTCTTGGACCAGTGCATGTACGGGGCGCGAACCGCCTCGCGATCGCTCACGACGTCCCCCTCCTCTGCCAGAACAGGTATGCCGGGACGCCGAGCGCCAGGATGCCGAGCCCGATCATCGACCCCGTCGGGTTGGTCCACAGCACGCTGCCGAGGATGAGCACGGCGACCGCCACGAACAGCCCCGGCACGAGCGGATACCCCGGGGTGCGGAACACCCCGGCATCACGCTCGGCGACCGGATGACGGCGCCTGAACACGAACAGGCTGAGCCCCGCCAGCCCGAAGAAGATCCAGTCGGCGAACACCACGTAGTCGACGAGTTGCGCGTACGTCCCCGTGAGGGCCAGCGCGATCGCCCAACCGCTCTGGATGACGATCGCGAGCGATGGCGTGCCATACTTCGGGTGGATCCGCGCCACCTTCTCGAGAAAGACGCCGTCCCTGGCCATCGCGTAGTAGACGCGGGTCGGCGCGAGCATCGTCAGGTTGAGGAAACCGAACGTCGAGATCGCGATCGCGCCCGCGATCATGCGGTCCCCGGCAGCCCCGAAAACGAGTCTCGCGGTGTCGGATGCGGGGGTCAGCGTGCTCGCGAGCCCCCCGTGTCCGAGGGTGCGCAGATAGACGTAGTTGATGAACCCGTAGACGAGGACCACGATCAGCGTTCCGACGACCAGGCTCCGCGGCAGATCGCGCCGCGCATCCACCATCTCCTCGGCCACGTAGTTCGCGTTCTGCCAGCCGCCGTAGGTGAACATGATCGGGATGAGCGCGCCCCCGAACGCGACGAGCAACCCCCACGGACCGAGCGCCGCCACGCCCGCCGCCGCGCCCCCATCGGGCCCGGCGGTGGCGCCCGCGTCGACGGCCGGTGCGATCATGAAGCCCGCCACGACCAGCACGGCGATCGCGAAGATCTTGAGCACCACGAACGCGTTGAGAACACGGCTTCCCGGCTTCACACCGAGGTAGTTCACGAGCGCGACCACCGCGATCGCGAGGACGGCGATCGGCGTACCCGCCGTCGTCGCGCGCCCGATCGTGCGGAGGAGATATTCGGCGAACGTGATCGCCACCGCGGCGATCGCGCCGCCCTCGATCATCAGCAGAAGACCCCAGCCGTACAGAAAACCCGCGATGGGGTGATACGCGCGCCGCAGGTATGCGTAGTGGCCGCCCGCCTGCGGGAACAACGTGCCCAGCTCGGCGAACGTGAAAGCCCCTGCGACCGCGATCGCGCCCCCCGCCAGCCAGGCGATCAACACCAGCGCGGGTGTGTCGAGCCGCTGCGCGACGATGTAGGGGTTGATGAAGATCCCGGCGCCGATGATGCCGCCGACGACCACCATCGTGGCGTCGAAACGGCTCAGCTCGCGCCGGAATCCGCCGCCGTCGGGTTCGGGTCCTTCGTCAGCCACGGATCTCCCGGGGTTGCCGTCGACTGTCCACCGGGAAAAGCGTAGCACTGCTAGCATTTCTCCGGGCGCACCGGCCTGCATTCTCGTGGGAACGGGCCCGGCGGGCCATGCCCGGCTCTTAAGCGATTTCAGACACCGCTCTGTTCACCTATTGTACGGTTGGTCGGGTGGGGTGGTCGGCGGTCGTTGCCCTCGCCCGCGTGATCGCCTGCCCCCTCAGGAACCCCTGAAAGAGGTCATCCCATGTCGCCGCTGCCCACGGTGCGATCGAGCCTGCTCGTCGCGGCACTCATCCCCATCACACTCGCATGCCTGACGGTCCCCGCCGCCGCCCAGGAGTCGCAGATGGATCTGGCGACGGCGGCGCTCGAATGGCGGGAGATCGGCCCGACGATCATGGGAGGTCGCGTCGCGGACCTCGCGGTCGTCGAGTCGGATCCCACGACCTTCTACGTGGGGACGGCCACGGGCGGCGTCTGGAAGACCATCAACGGCGGCCAGTCGTTCCAGTCGGTCTTCGACGACCAGCCGACGGCATCGATCGGCGACGTGACGCTCGCCCCGTCGAACCCGAACGTGGTCTGGGTCGGGACGGGCGAGCCGCAGAACCGGCAGAGCTCGCCGTGGGGGATGGGCGTTTTCCGGTCCACCGATGCGGGTCGGACGTGGACCCACCTCGGTCTCGACAACACTCATCACATCTCGCGCATCCAGGTGCACCCGCGCGACCCGGACGTCGCCTACGTCGCGGCCGTCGGGCACCTGTGGGGCGCGAACCCCGAGCGTGGCGTGTTCCGCACGATGGACGGGGGGCAGACGTGGGAGCATGTCCTCTACATCGACGAGCACACCGGGACGATCGATCTGGTCATGGACCCCAACGACCCGAAGACGCTGTTCGCCGCGATGTACCAGCGTCAGCGCACACTCGGCGGCTTCAACGGCGGTGGGCCCGGAAGCGGCATCTATCGCACGCTGGACGGCGGAGACACGTGGGTCGAGATGACGGAGGGCCTGCCCGAGGGCGACATGGGGCGGATCGGGCTCGACATCTACGAGGGCGACACGAACATGGTCTTCGCGATCGTCGAGGGCGACAAGCGCGTCCCGGGTCAGGGGTTCGGTGGCGGAGGCGGCGCGGACTCGAAGAACGGCGTCTACAAGTCGACCGACCGGGGCGAGACGTGGGAGCAGATCAGCACCACGAACAATCGTCCCATGTATTACAGCCAGATCTGGGTCGATCCGACCGATTCGGACCGGATCTACCTCGGCGGCGCGAACATGTACCGTTCTTCCGACGGCGGCCGGAACTTCACTTCGGACGCGGCGGCGGAGGTGCACTCGGATCACCATGCGCTGTGGATCGACCCGAGCGACTCGCGTCACATGATCCTCGGCGGTGATGGCGGCGTCTCGATCAGCCGGGACCGATCGGACAGCTGGCGTCAGCTGATGAACCTCCCGATCGCGCAGTTCTACGAGATCGGCGTCGACAACCGCGAGCCGTACCTCGTTTGCGGCGGCCTCCAGGACAACGGGTCGTGGTGCGCGCCGTCCGACACGTGGTCGAACCAGGGCATCCGCACCCGCGACTGGTACAACATCGGCGGAGGCGACGGCTTCTTCACGGTCATGCACCCCGACGAGCCGATCGTGTTCGCCGAGTCGCAGGGCGGAAACATCATGCGGGTCAACCTCGAGACCCACGAGCAGCTCCGGATGCGCCCGATCGGTCGCCCCGAGATGAACGACGAGGGCGAGGAGGACTACCCCGACTTCCGGTTCAACTGGGACTCGCCGATCCTTCTCTCGGCGCACGACGACAACACCGTGTACCACGGTGGGAACGTGCTCTTCAAGTCGACCGACATGGGGCAGAGCTGGGAGATCATCAGCGGCGATCTGACGAAGGCGATCGACCGCGACGAGCTCTTCATCATGGGCGTGAAGGGATCGGAGGGCATGATGTCCCGCAACGACGGGACGTCGACCTTCGGCAACCTGACCGCGCTCGCCGAGTCGCCGCTGGACGCGGACGTCCTGTACGCCGGCAGCGATGATGGCAACCTCCACGTCACCCGCGATGGCGGTGCGACCTGGACCAACGTCGCGCCGAACATGCCCGGGCTGCCCGAGCAGACCTACATCACGCGGATCGTCGCTTCGCACGCCGATGCGGGCACCGTCTACGCCGCCGGCGACAATCACCGCAACGACGACTTCGCGGCGTACATCTACGCGTCCGACGACTATGGTCAGAGCTGGCGGCAGATCACGAACGGGATCCCCGACGGGTGGGCGATGAACGCGCTCGCTCAGCACCCGCGCGCCGCGAACCTCCTGTTCGCGGGCAACGAGGTCGGCGTCTATTTCTCGATCGACGCGGGGACGAGCTGGCACCCGCTGCGGAAGAACCTGCCGACCGTCCCCGTGGACGACATCGAGATCCAGGCGTTCGAGAACGATCTCGTGATCGGCACGCACGGTCGCGGGATCTGGATCATGGACGACATCACGCCGCTCGAGCACATGAGCCAGGCCGTGCTGGCGTCCAACGCGCATCTGTTCCCGACGCAGAGCGCCGTAGCGTATAACGAGTGGACGCCGCAGGGCTGGACACCCGGGGTGTGGGAGGCGCCGAATCCGCCTGCCGGCGCGCGGATCCGCTACTGGCTCGGCACCGAGCTTCAGGGCGACGAGATGGTCGCGGCCGAGGAAGGCGATGACATGAACCAGCCGACGGCCGGCCCCGGCCCGAACGTCGGAAACGGGGCGAACATGACCCCGCGGCCAGGCGCCAGACTCGCGCGCGGCGCGGCGGACGCCGGGACGGCCGCCATCACGATCACCGACTCTAACGGTAACGTCGTCCGCGAGCTGGAGGGCGGTGGCGAGGTCGGTCTGCACGAGGTCATCTGGGACCTCCGCGTCGAGCCCGCCTACGAGCAGCAGGGTGGGGGCGGCGGCTTCGGCGGCTTCTTCGGCGGTGGTGGAGGGGCGCGCGGACCACGCGTGCTTCCCGGCACCTACAGCGTGCGGCTGGATGCGGGCGGCGAGTCGATGGAGACGACCGTCGAGGTGCGTCTCGACCCGCGCGTGGAGATCAGCCGTGCCGATCTGATGGCCCGACAGGAGGCGATGCACCGCTCGTTCATGCTGGCGAAGCCCGTGAACGACGCATCGCAGGCGATCTCCAGCATCGAGGATCAGCTCGAGAGCATCCGCGAGCGGATCGAGGGCCACGACGTGACCGAGACGCTCACCAGCGAGCTCGACGCGATCGAGGAGGAGCTGGGCGAGATCGACGACCAGATGGACATCGTCCAGGATGGCGCTGGTGCGCGCAACGGGATCGAGCGCTATCACTCGGCGCCGCACGCCGATGCGCTGTTCCAGATCGAACGTGCCTGGGACGCTCTGCCGGGCGCCGTCGATCGCCTCAACACGCTGATCACGAGCCGGATGCCGGCGCTCCACCAGATGGTGACGGCGGCGGAGCTCGTGCCCGAGCCCGGCGATCCGATCGAGGTGCCGAGACGCCCGGGCGGCTGACGGGGTACACATCGAGGGCGGGGGCACGCTCGGGCTCGGGCGGGGCCCCCGCCGCCCGGTGTTTCCGGGCGCGTCTCGGGCGAAGCGTCCGACCGGAGCCGCCAGCGCTCAGCGCGGCGGCGGATCGCGTTCGCCTCCGCTCCGGCCGGGTGTCTCCGGCTCTGAGGTCGAGCCCGGTCGCGTCTCCGCGGAGACGCCATCCTCGCGAACATCCACCGGGGACGGCTGCCTGAGGACGAACAGACCCCAGTCCACATCGAACCGGTCGCCGAGCCACCGGGGCGTCGCGGTCCACTCGTCGATCTCGAGGCCCTCGCTCGCGTGGCGCCGCGCCAGCTCCGTCACGGGCCGAT
>JAWWCR010000073.1:0-21508 GCA_033720355.1 Gemmatimonadota bacterium | reverse complement strand
GCCGTCCCCGGTCCGCACCGAGAGCCCGGCGAAGCGGGCGATGCCGAGATACACGTCTCCGTCGCCGGTGCGCGCGGTGATGCGGCCCGACGCCTCCCGGATCTGGAGGTCGCCGTCACAGGTCCGGAGCGTGAGGGTGGAGGCGTCGATCGACTCGGCGCGGACGTCTCCGTCGCCGGTGCTCAGCTCGACCACCTCGCCGGCGACCGTCTCGAGCACGACGTCCCCATCGCCCGTATGCACCTCGACGTTTCCCTGGATGGCGCCGACGATCACGTCGCCGTCGCCGGTGTGGAGATCGAGGTCGAAGCGCGAGGGGATCGTGATGACCGCGAGGAACGACACGCCGCCCCGCTCCTGCCATTCGTTCCAGTCGACCCGGTTCCTCCGCTCGTCGGTCGCCACCCGCAGAACGCCTCCGCTCACGCTCGCCGAGAAGCGCATGTCCTCGAAGCGCTCGGCGGCCCACGCGTGGTCGCGGGCCGACGCGATGATCTCCACGTCGGCCGCGCCGGACGCACCGGTCTCGACCCTCACGTCCATGTCGCCCACCTCGACCACGAGCCGGTCTCCGGGCGAGACATCGAAGCCGCGCTGGTAGATCGACTCGCGCGTCCGCTCGTCTCTCTGGGCTTCGGCCGGGCTCGCCACCAGGACGACGGCCGCGGCGCCGAGCGCGACTCGCAGGATGAAACTCCGCATCTCTTCCTCCAGTTCTACGGACGTGTCGAGCGTGGGTCTTTGATGCGGTCGCGCGCGTCGTGGTTGGAACGCGATGGGCCCGCGGTGTCATCCGATGCCTCCGGATGAGATCTTCGGAAAGCAGTGCGCAGTCCAACGCCCGACGTGGAGAGCACGATGAAGTCCATCCGCCACCGTTCCGGCGCGCTCGCCGTGACATCCGCCGCCACCATCTTAGTCGCGGTTCTGCCGGCCCTGGCCCAGGAGCTGCCGGCCGGGGTCACCGAAGTCGCCTCGGTCGAGGGAATCACCGAGTACCGGCTCGAGAACGGGCTCCGGTTTCTCCTCTTCCCCGACCAGTCGAAGCAGCAGATCACGGTGAACATCACCTACATGGTCGGGTCGCGGCACGAGGGGTACGGCGAGACAGGGATGGCGCACTTGCTCGAGCACCTGGTCTTCAAGGGGACGCCGAACCACCCCGACATCCCGGCCGAGCTGACCGAGCACGGGGCGTTCCCGAACGGGACGACCTGGTTCGACCGCACGAACTACTTCGAGACCTTCCCGGCGACCGAGGAGAACCTCGACTGGGCGCTCGATCTCGAATCTGACCGGATGATCAACTCGTTCATCTCCGCCGATGATCTCGAGTCGGAGATGACGGTCGTCCGAAACGAGTGGGAGGCGGGCGAGAACAACCCGGCCGGCGTGCTGCGGAAGCGGATCCTCTCGGCGGCCTACGACTGGCACAACTACGGCAACTCGACCATCGGCGCGCGCGCCGACATCGAGAACGTCCCGATCGACCGGCTCCAGGCCTTCTATCGGAAGTACTACCAGCCCGACAACGCGATTCTCGTGGTCGCGGGTCGTTTCGACCGGGCGCGTGCGCTCGAGCTGGTGTCGGAGAAGTTCGGACCGATCCCCCGGCCCGACCGCAGCGGGGCGAACACGCTGTTCGAGACCTACACGGCCGAGCCGGCGCAGGACGGCGAGCGCTCGGTGACGCTGCGCCGCGTCGGCGACGTGCAGCTCGTGATGGCGGCCTACCACATGCCCCCGGGCTCGCACGAGCAGTTCGCGGCGGTCGACGTCATGACCCACCTGCTGTCGACGCGACCGGCCGGACGTCTCTATCGCGATCTGGTCGAGCCGGGACTCGCCGCCTCGGCGTTCGCCTCGAACCTCCAGCTGCGCGAGCCGGGGATGCTGATCGCGACGGCGCAGGTGCGCGAGCAGGACTCGCTCGACGACGCCGCGACGGCGTTGCTCGCCACGCTCGATGGTCTGGTCGACGAGCCTCCGACCGAAGAGGAGGTCGAGCGCGCGAAGACCGACTTCCTCTCGAGCATCGAGCTCCAGTTCAACAACCCGCAGGGGATCGCGCTCCAGCTCAGTGAATGGGCGTCGATGGGCGACTGGCGGCTCTTCTTCATCCACCGCGACCGGCTCCAGCGGGTCACGCCCGAGGCGGTGCACCGGGTCGCGCAGGCCTATCTGAAGCCGTCGAACCGGACGATCGGCTACTTCTATCCGACAGAGGCGACGCCGGCGCGCGCGGAGATCCCCGCGCCGCCCGACGTAGATGCGCTCGTGGCCGGTTACGCGGGACGCGCCGCGGTCGCCGAGGGCGAGGCATTCGACCCGACGCCCGCGAACATCGACGCGCGCACGCAGATGTACGCGTTGCCGAGCGGGCTCGAGGTCGCGTTGCTGCCCAAGGAGAACCGGGGCGAGCAGGTCACGTTCTCGCTGACGCTGCGGTACGGCACCGAACAGGCTCTCATGGGACAGGCCGTCGCGGGGGACTTCGCCGGCAGCATGCTGATCCGCGGTACCGAGAACCGGTCGCGGCAGCAGATCCAGGACGAGTTCGATCGGTTGAGGGCCCAGGGGTTCATCGGCGGCAGCGCCACCTCGGCGAGCGCATCGTACACGACGGTCCGCGCGAACCTTCCGGCGGTCATGCGTCTCGTCGGCGAGGTCTTCAGGGAGCCGGCCTTCGCCCCGACCGAGTTCGATCTCTTGAAGGAAGAGCGGCTGGCGGCCCTCGAGTCGCAGATGTCAGAGCCGCAGGCGAAGGTCATCACGGCGTTCCAGCGGACCATGCAGCCGTACCCCGAGGACCACCCCCTCTACACCCCGACTCTCGAGGAGCAGGTGACGCGGCTGGAGGGGGCGTCGCTCGATGAGGCGCGGGCGTTCTGGGAGCGCTTCTACGGGGCGGACGGCGGGACGCTCTCGATCGTCGGCGACTTCGACCCCGACGAGATCCGACCGGTGGTGGAGGAGGTGTTCGGCGGCTGGACGTCGAGCGCCGACTACGCCCGGGTCGACCGGCCCTACCGCGAGGTCACGCAGACCGAGACCGACATCGAGACGCCCGACAAGACGAACGCGTTCATGGTCGCGGCGCAGCAGATCCGCATGCGCGACGACGACCCCGACTATCCGGCCCTCGTCCTCGGCGACTACATGCTGGGCGGCGGGTTCCTCAACTCGCGGCTCGCGACCCGGATCCGTCAGGAGGAGGGGCTGTCATACGGTGTCGGGTCGCAGTTCAGCGCACACCCGATCGACGACAGCGCGATGTTCCTCACCTTCGCGATCTTCGCGCCCGAGAACGCCGACCGCGTCGTCGAGGCGTTCCGCGCCGTGATCGACGAGGTGCTCGCCGACGGGTTCACGGCCGAGGAGGTCGCGGCGGCCAAGCGCGGTTACCTCGACGCGGCGCAGAACGCTCGAACGAGCGATCAGGCGATTGCCGGTGCGCTTCAGGGCAACCTGTTCTACGACCGCACGATGGAGTTCACGGCCGAGCAGGAGGCGGCGATCGCGGCCCTGACGCCCGAAGCGATCCTCGCGGCCTTGAGACGCCACATAGACCCCGAGCGGATCTCGATCTTCCGGGGCGGTGATTTCGCCAACAAGCTGGTTCCGTAGCGTGGGGGGCCAGAGACTTCGAGTTGGGCTCACCGCGGCGACGGTGGTCGCCCTGGCCGCCGCCCGCCCGACGGTCTCGCAGTCCATCGAGCTCGCCTTCACGGCCTCCGACCCGCAGCTCGAGGAGGCCACGGTCGAGTACCGCGAGCTGTGGGCGGCGGAGGGGGACGAGATCGTGCGCGCGCTCGAGCGGTGGAGCGGTCTCGAGTTCGCCGTCGACAGGGTGCCGGTCGAGGTGATGGAGGGGCCGAGCTGGGCCGGGACGGCGAGCATGGGGATGCGCGCCAGCTACCCGCCCGAGACGAAGCGGGGGACCCTCGCCCACGAGCTCGGACACATCCTGATCGGCGACCTCATCCCCGAAGACGAGGAGGGAGAGCCGGTCTACGACCACCACGCATTCATGTACCTCTTTCTCTACGAGGCGTGGATCGATCTGTGGGGACAGGAGTTCGCCGACGGCCAGGTGGCCGTCGAGAGCCGGCGGCGCGGGATCAACGACTACGAGGGCAAGTGGCGCGCGGCCCTCGCGATGACGGCGGCGGAGCGCCGGGCCGAGCTCGAATCGCTCATCGCGGAGTGGCGCGGGCGCTGAGGACGCGCCCACGCGGGGGGCGCAAGGCCCCGATCACCGGCTGTCCGGCGACCTCGACAGCGGGAGGATCGCCACGTGTTCGACGTCGAGCTCGTCCGGGAATACACCGAGCACGTAGTCGGCTCCGATCTCGAACACCGTGAGGTTGGCCGGCAGCGCCACCGGGCCGAGCCAGACCCCCTCGGGCGAGAACACCTCCCAGGGGTGAAGGTCCTCCGACAACCGATTCACGAGCTCGCCGCGGTGCTCCTTGAGCCACACGGCACCAGTCGCGTCGACGACGAGCTCGGCATAGGCCGGGCGATCGGCAGGGATCGGCAGATCCTCCCAGAATCGGATCCGTGTCGGGGAGGGGTCGTCGCCGAGCCGCGCGTGGCGCTCGGCCTCGAGGATGTCCTGCGGGAGCGTCGTGTCGAAGCTGGCGCGCACGATGCGCTCGACCTCGCCTGTCGGCCCGAGCACCCGGTAGTCGAGTCCTACGGCATCGCCGAGGACGATGCGGCCCTGGTGCACGGCGAGGTGCGAGTCGCGCCCGAACGCCGGCATCGCGTCGGCGATCCCGCGCTCGGTGCGTAGCCGGACGCTCTCGCTCCCCGCCGCGATCGCGACGGTGTCGACGATCTCGCCGGTCCTCGTCGCGCGGAGCACGGGCAGCGGCATGCGTACCAGCCCGATCGGCGCATCCTGGACCAGCACCGACGGCCAGGACTCCATGAACACGAAGCCGTCGTCCAGGACGTCGAACGACTCGCGTCGCATGTGCTCGCGGTCGAACCGAACGACCCGGGCCACCTCGAGACCGGGCCCGTACACCATGGCCCGCCGCTGCCAGTAGTCGTACGCGATCAGCGAGTCGGGTTCGAGGAGCACGAGCCGCGACAGCCGCAGGAACTCGCCCGGCCCCTCGCCCTCGCGCCCGACGGTCGCGATGTACTCACCCGATCGGGAGAACAGCCGGATCTCGGTCGGGAGCGCGACCGCGAACGACCCGTCCGTTAGCCGCAGGACGTCCTGGACGCGAAAGAGCTCGTGTTCGGGGCCTTCGCCCGTCCTTGTCAGATCGAGCACGGCCGCGGTGTCGACGGTCCAGCCCTCGCCGACGGGCCATGCCGGGGCCGCGGACTCGACGATGACGATCCCCGCGCTGTCCCGCGTCGTCGTAACCGGCGCGGCTGGCCGCTCCGCGCAGCCCGAGACGCCCGCCGCGAGCGGGCACAGCCCCAGCGCGATCGTCGCGAGCCGGCGAGGCGACGCACCGCCGGCCGGGGTGAGGGCGAGTGGCGTCACGTGGATCATGTTTCGCTCTCCCCTCGAACGGCGGTGAGCGCCGCGGCCTCGAACACCGCGAGCATCTGTTCCTCCGGCGGCGGATGGAGGATGTCGAAGCCAGGGATCTTCGGGAACCCGGAGGCCCGGAACCGCGCGGTCGCCGCATCCGCATCGTACGGCGTGTGCCGCAGCTCGATGTCCGGCCCCACGATCGCCCACCACGCGCCGGGGTCGCCGAACGGCATCCCCACGCTGCCGGCGTTCACGACCCGAACGTCGCCGACGCGCCGATCGAACTGCATGTGCGTGTGGCCGCAGACCACGACACCGGCGCCGACCTCGTCGAAGATCGGTCGGAGCACACGCTCGGGAGTCAGACGTGTGAAGATCTCGTTGTCGTCTCGCGGCGTGGCGTGACAGAAGAGCACCGGGCCGAGCCCGGGCACGTCGTGCGCGATGGTATCGGGCCACGCGGCGATCGCGTCGCGCTGCGGCGGCGTCAGCTCGTCGCCCACCCGGCGCAGCACCTCGGCGAAGACCGGCGGGACGCGGGTCGGCACCTCACCGCGACACGCCGCGAGGATGTCGTTCTCGCCGTTTCCGCGGATCGCCTCCCAGGCGAGCGGCAGCGCGTCGAGCTTCGCGAGCGTCTCGCCCGACATCGGGCCGGGCAGCACGTCTCCGCCGACCACGACCGCGTCGATCGGTTCGCGCTCGACTTCCGCGAGCACGGCCTCGAGCGCCGGGAGGTTGCCGTGGATGTCGTAGAGAGCCGCGATGCGCATCAGACGTCCTCGAGCGTGCCGAGCAGGTCATCGAGGTCGAGCGGCCGCGTGTACATGGCGAGCGCCCCCGTCGAATCGAGAGGCCACTCGTCGCGCGGGCGGTCACGGTACAGCTCGAGCCCGTTGCCGTCGGGGTCGCGGAGGTAGAGCGCCTCGCTCACCCCGTGGTCAGAGGCGCCATCGAGCCGCACGCCGTGCTCCATTAGCCGAGCGAGCGCCACGGCGAGAGCGCGCCTGTGCGGGTAGAGGAAGGCCGCGTGGTAGAGTCCGGTCGAGCCGTGCGGGGGCGGCCCTCCGCCCGCCGACTCCCAGGTGTTCAGACCGATATGGTGGTGGTACCCGCCGGCGCTCAGAAATGCGGCGCTGTCGCCGAGCCGCTGCGTCAGCTCGAAGCCGAGCACCCTCGAATAGAAGTCGATCGATCGCTCGAGGTCGGAGACCTTGAGGTGAACGTGTCCGACCACCGTCGACGCGTCGATCGGTGTCGAATCCCGGGGAGCGTTCTCGTTCATCCCGACCTGCCGAAGGAAGATGCCTGACCCTGCTACCCGCTACTTAGACGAGCAGCCACATCACGTACCCGACGTACACGCACAACAAGAGTGCACCCTCGACGCGTCCCAGCACGAGGCGGGTCGAGGCGAACACGGCGAGCAGCAGGGCCACGGCGAGCATGGCCGTCAGGTCCGACGAGCCGATCCCCCCCGGGGCGAGAGGACGCACCGACGCCGTGACGCCGACGATTCCCAGTACGTTGAACAGGTTGCTGCCCACGACGTTCCCCACCGCTATGTCGCCCTGACCGCGGCGCGCCGCGACGACCGAAGCCGAGAGCTCGGGGAGGCTCGTCCCGACCGCGACGACCGTGAGACCGATCGCCGCCTCGCTCACTCCGACCGCTGTCGCCAATACGACGGCGGCCCCGACGAGGAGGCGCGCCCCGATCACGAGAGCCCCCAGCCCGCCGACCACGAGGCCCGCCGCGTGCCAGACACGGCCCGGCGCGGTCGGAGTCGCCGAGGCGAACTCCTCCAGCTCGTGCTCGTCGAGATGTTGCAGGCGCGCCTCCCACAGAGTGAACCGGATGTACGCGACGAGCCCGACCAGGAGGGCGACGCCCTCGATCCGCGATATGGCGCCCGAGGCCAGAGTGCCCACGAGCGCGAGCGACACGACCGTCATCAGCGGCACGTGCACGCGCGCGACGTTCGCGCTCACGCGGGCCGGTCGAAGTAGCGCGGCGATACCCAGGATCAACGCGACGTTCGCGATGTTCGACCCGACCACGTTGCCGACCGATATGTCGTACGCCCCCTCGAGCACGGCATCGAGCGACACGACGAGCTCGGGCGCGCTGGTACCGATCGCGACGACGGTGAGTCCGATCGCCAGTCTCGACACCCCGAGCTGACCCGCGAGCGCGGAGGAGCCGCGCACCAGCCCCTCCCCTCCGACGACGAGAAGCGCGAGACCTGCCAGGATCTCGAGGGTCGTCGCGATCATCAGTCAGCGAGCGAAGAGCGCGGGCGCCGCGAACGCGTTCGCCAGCCAGCGCAGGTGCTTCTCCACGTCACCCCCGATGCGGTTCGCCTCGTCGAGCCAGACGACGGCCATGACTCGCGCCATGAAGCCGAGTCTCGACTCGAACCCGGGGTCGTCCGGCGCCCCGTAGCTCCCGAGGACGTCCCGCGTGAACGGCCATCCCCGCCAGGCGACGAGCGGGACGAAGTCGAGGGCGGGGTCGCCGATCGCCGTGTCGGTCCAGTCGAGGATCCCGCGAAGCCGGCCCGATCCGGTGTCGACGAGCAGGTGATCGGGGCAGACATCGTTGTGGAGAACGCGCCCCGGCCCGCGGTGTGGTGGGGGAACCGGCGGATCGGCGTCAAGCCAGACGCCCGCCCGCTCGGCGGCGTCTCCGAGGCACCGCACGCGCACCGCCGCCTCGCGCGCCTCGGTCAGCCATGTCGCCGTCTCGTCCTCCGCCGGCGGGACGCCCACGGCGACGGCCGCCTCGACGTCGATCGCGTGGATGGCCGCGATCGCCTCGCCGAGATCACGAGCCAGCTTATCAAACGCCGCGACCTCCACGGCCGGGTCGTCCGCGGCCAGACCCGGCAGGTACCGGTGGCCGGCGAAACGGTAGGGGAAATCAGGGTCTGGCGATCCCCAGAGCTCGACCACCGGGATCGCCACCGTCTCGGGGAGCGCCGCCGCCGCGAGGGCGTGGATCGCCGGTTCGCGTTCGAAGACCCCGGCGTACTCGCGTCGCCGGGGGAAACGAAAGACCCACCCGTCGCACGTGAGATAGGCGTCGAACTCCCACCCCGCCCCCAGGAGCCGGAGATCACGGGTATCGATCCCGCCGAACTGCCGCCCGATCGACCGCCGCGCCGTCTCGGCCGTCAGGTGGCGATCGGGCGTCCACGGCTCGACCGCCGCCCCGGTCAACGTCCGTCCCCCGGGGACGCTGGCGGCTCGAAGACGCTGTCGGGGATCGCCCGCGGGCCAACATCCTCGTACGTGTACCGGAAGAACTCCTCTCCTTGCCGAAACACCGCGGTCGTGAAGAACCGCAGCCCGCCGCGCTCGACCCAATCGCTCCACCGGACGTGGACGTTGGGCTCGATCCAGGTCACGCGGAGCCCCGCCGGCAGGGTGTCGGCCGAGGAGTAGTACAGGACGAGCGAGTCGCCGCTCGGCATGTCCATCGCCACGGCGAAGGTGTCGCCCAATCGCTCGCCGGTGGTGAGCCGGGCGTTCGAGAGTCTCGACCCGGGGGCCAGCACGAGCATGTGGAGCTCGTGCCCACGCACGAACAGATCCATCGGCCCGAGCTCGCCCACCGCCGATGTCTCGGGGTCCACCAGCCAGCCGCCACCGCGCCCGATCCCCGCCACGAACCCGCCGGGCGACTGCTCCATGCGGGCGCGCCCATCGGAGGCCGACCGGATCGATGTGTGGAACTCGCCCTCGGGTCCCACGACCGACGCATCGGCGACGATCGTGATGAGGGCCTCTTCGCCCGTGTCGACGCCGAGCGCCCGCCGGCCCGCGTCGACGATCCGGTCGGCGGGTGCGCCGGACAGCACGCCATCGGACGGGACGCCGGGGGGTGGCGGGGGCGGTCTCGGCGGTCTGCCGCGGTCGCTCCCGCACGCGGCCACGATGACAGCTCCGAGGGCTACAGCGGCGAACCGGCGCATCCTCATCGGATGGCGAGATCCGATACGGACGAGACGATGACCTCGCGTCGCAGCACGGTCAGCTGCTCGACGCTTTCGTGTGCAGCGACGGTCCTCACCCCGGCCCAGTAGTCCTGATAGTCACCCAGCGACTCGAACCCGAGAAAGCGGAGGTAGTGCCACCCGTCGGACAGCAGGAAGCGGCCCGACGAGGTCGGGAGGCCCTCGTCGGTCTCCCAGGCCACGACCCCGGCCAGCGCCCGCTCGAACTCCTCGCCGCTGCCGGGGGCAACCCGGTACCAGACGAGCGCGGTGCGCGGGGTCGCCGACGGATCGCCGGTCCCGAAGCCGGGCAGCATCTCGACGAACTCGTCCGTGTGCCCCGCGAGAATGGCACCCATCCGCTCGTAGAACGCGCCCATGCTCGTCCCCTGCTCGGTCGCCAGCTCTCGCAGCCGCTCGCCCGATGTGTCCATCCCCCGCATTCCCCGGAATCCCCGCACGACGATGAGATCGAGCGGCACCGAGCTCTCGATCTCGCGGAAGGCGCGGAACGACAGCATCGCGTCATCGTTGTCGTAGAAGGGGACCGCGCGTTCCCGCAGGATCTCGAGACCCTCTCCGGAACGGCCGGGGAGGAACCGAAAGGTCACGAGCTGACGCACCTCGCCTTCGACCGGTGTCTGCGCGGCGCCGTGCGCGGGCGCGCATGCCGCGGGTACTGCGAGCGCCAGCGCGGCCAGCGCCCGCACGGTCGGCGTCGCCTCACCCACCGACGTACCGCGCGGGGCCCCGCGACGTGGCGACCCAGATCGACCCGTCGGGCGTCTCCGCCAGCCCGTGCACCTCGGCGCCGTCCAGGTCGTCCGGGAGCGCGACCGACTCCCATCCGTCCGCGCCCCACTTTCGCAGACCGGTGCCGGAAGACCCGGCCCACAGCGTCCCATCCGCCGCGACGAGGAGGGGGAATACCGGCTCGCCCTCGAAGTGGATTCCCCAGGAATCGCCGTCGAACGAGTACAGACCGCTCGGAGTCCCGAACCACAGGGTCCCGTCCGGACCCAGCGCCGCGGACCTGAAGTTCACGGCCGGGTGGAAGACGTCGAGCGCTCCCCGGCGGACGCGCGCGAGCCCCTGCCGGCAGGCCAGCCACACGTCACCCTCCCGTCCGACCACGACGTCGTGCACGACCTGGTGCGGGAGTCCGTCGCTCGGCGTGAGCGTTTGCCACCCCTCGCGTCCCTCTCGACCGGCGCCGCCGTTCGCGGCCAGCCAGATCGCGCCGGACGGGGCCTCGGATACGCCGAACACGACGGGCGGCCGCAAGCCCCCGATCGTCGCGTGGCCCGTCCAGCGCTCGTCTTCGCGTCGCGAGTAACCGCCTGCCCCGACGGCCCACAGGCGCCCTCGCGAGTCCTCGTGAAGATCCGCGATGCCGTTCGACACGAGGCCGTCATCGACCGTGAACCACACCGTCTCGCCGGCGGAGACGCGGGCGAGGCCCCGATCGCGGACCGCCAGCCAAACCGACCCGTCCGCCGTCACCTCCACGGCCCGGACCTCCGCACCCGACAGCGCAGCGGCCGCGGCCGGCCGGTCCCAGCCCGCCGTCTGCGCGGAGAGCGCCACCAGCGCGGCGATGATCACCGGCGATACGATCCGTTAGGCATGGCCGGAATGTGCCTCGACGTGGAGCGGGACGCGACTTGCCGACCGCGGGGTCCGGCAGCGACCGTCGACGGGCTCGCGAATCGACCCGTTCAGCCGAGGCGGGGGCGAAGCGCCGCGGTCAGCGCGGCCCGGGGTAGAGCGGCGTGCTCAGGTACTTCATCCCCGAGTCGCAGGCGATCGTGACCACCGAATGGCCCTCGCCGAGTCGCCTGGCGACCGCCAGCGCCCCGATCACGTTGCCGCCGGTCGATGTCCCGGCGAAGAGCCCCTCCTCCCGCGCGAGCCGGCGCGCCATCGCCATCGACTCCTCGGTCGACGCGGTGTGGATCTCGTCGGCCAACCCATCGTGCCACAGGGGTACCACGAAGCCCGCCCCCACACCCTCGATCCCGTGCGATCCGCTCTCGCCTCCGGAGAGGACCGCCGACTCGCTCGGCTCGACGGCGACGATGAGGACGTCGGGGTCAAGCTCGCGCAACCGCTCGGCCACGCCGCGCAGCGACCCGGCCGTCCCCACGCTCTGGACGAACGCGTCGACCCGTCCACCCGTCTGCCGCCGGATCTCGTCGGCCAGAGTGCCATAGGCTGCCAGCGGATCCTCGTTCTCGAGCTGGTCGGTCCAGTAGCTCCCCGGCTCCTTCGCGAGCTCGCCGGCCGCCTCGATCATCCGCTTCGTCAGATCGGCGGTCATGCCGCCCGCGTCGCTCTCGATGATCGTGAGCCGTGCCCCGAGCGACTCCATGTGGTCGCGCTTCTCGCGGCTGAAGGCGTCGGAGGTGACGATGCTCAGGGGGATCCCCTTCACCGCGCACACGAAGGCGAGCGAGACGCCGGTGCTGCCACCGGTGTACTCGACGACCGATCCGTCCGGCGCCAGGCGACCGTCGATCTCGGCGGCCTCGACCATCGCGAGCGCCATACGGTCTTTCATGCTGCCGGTCGGGTTCTGGTACTCGAGCTTGATGAACACGTCTGCGCTGCCGGGCGGCACGACGTGTCGGAGTCGGACGAGGTCGGTGTCGCCGATCGTGTCGATCAGCGTCGCGGGTCCTGCGAGCGAGGCACGGAGTCCCGTCATGGGGTCCTCGGGTCGGGGTCGAGTATCGGGCCGTCCGTCAAACCTCGCGCGCGGCCGTACGGTTCCGCGCGCGAGTCAAGGCGAGCCGGCGTCGGCCCGTGCGACCCGCGACCCGACAGCGGTCGCGAGAAGGGTCTCCCCCAGACCCCACACCAGCGCGAAGGAGAGCTGCGCGACCGTCAGGACACCGAGCTCGTGGAGAACCACCGACCCCGGGACGTAGGCGAGGAACCACACCACGCCCACCGTGCGAACGATCGACGCCCGGGCGTGACCCGGCTTCGCGCCACGGAACCCGACGTATGCGACCACCGTCGCGAAGCCCAGGCCGAACCGAAGCCCCGTGTGCAGGAGGGCCGTCGCGGCCGTCGGCTCCACCCCGTAGCGGGCGAAGGCGGTCGGGAGATCGATCAGGATAGCGGACGCCATGCCTCCGATGGTGAAGACGAGCCCGGCGAGGGCACCGGCCAGGACGAACCGGCCGCGCGGCACGCTCACGATCCCTCCGCCGGCTCGGGCTCGCACCCGGCCCCCTCGCAGGAGAGCTGGACGAAGAGCTCGGAGTGGATGAGCCACCGGTCTCCGGTTCTGCGCCAGTAGGCCATGTACCGTCCTCCGATCCGTACCGGGCCGTCCGGGGCGGTCCACGTGCCGAGCCATCTTCCCGACTCGGCGGCCTTCACGCCGTCGTGGCCGACATCGATAGCCTCTGTCGTACGCACGTACACCGCGTCCGGTGTCTCGACGAACCGCGACCGAAACGCCTCCCCGATGGCCTCGCGACCGTCGAGAAAGGCCCCGGCGCCCGCCGAGACGTGGATGTTCTCCTCCATGCTCTCGAGGATGCCCGCCACATCCTGCCGCGCGATCGCCGCGTTCGACTCTGCCCGGAGCGTGCGAATGCGTTCTTCGTGGGTCGGAATCTGCGCGAACGCCGGCACGCGAAGCGCGAGGCACAGCGCGGCCGCCAGAACCATCCGCGCCACCCGACCTCGAATTCGGTCGCTCACGTCGCGGTCGTGCTCACGAGGTCGAGCGCGATGAGGGCGATCAGGATCGCGAGCATCGCGACCCAGGTCGCGACCGCGATGCGGGTGGCCCTCTTCGCCCGGTCCTCCTCCCACCACGTGCGAGGCCGCACGCGTTGCACGAGGAAGGTCGCGACGGCCGCCAGGTTCACGCAGGAGACGTTCGCGAGCACCAGGGCGAGCGCCCCGAGGGCCGCCGCCCCGTGTCCGGCGCCGGCGAGGAGACCGGCGACGACGAGGGGCGGAAGGAGCGCGACCGCCACCATCACGCCGACCAGCACCGCGGGGACTCCGCTCGTGAACGAGAGGGACCCCGCCGCGCCCGCGGCGAGCGCGAGGAAGACGTCCCCCAGCCGCGCGCCGGTCCGCGAGGCGATCTCCGGCACCGACGGATCGACGCCGATCACCGCGCCCAGTCCTGCCGAGATGAGGAAGGCCGCCGCCACCCCCGCGCCGATGGCCTTGAGCGAGCGGCGCGCGAGCCCCAGATCGCCGAGCGTGCAGGCCAGCGCGAGCGCCACGTTGGGGCCGAGAAGCGGCGCGATCACCATGGCGCCTACGATCACGGCCACGTCACCCCGAATAAGACCTACGGCCGCGACGATCGTCGACAGCCCGACCATCAGGACGTACACGCGTGTCAGCCGGCTCGCCGAGCCGATGTCCTCGTAGAGCTCGTCGCGCGAGATCCGCCGCGGTTCGCTCGATGCCTCGGCCTGCTCGGAGCCGTCGTCGGTCTGGTCCACGGGCGGCGCAGGGACGGTCGCCTCGACCGGGAGGAGAACCAGCCTGAACCCGTCCGCGCTGCCGAACGATTCGACGAAACGGTCGGACAGCGCCTCGGTGGCCTCGGCCTCCAGGAGGACGCGCACGAGCCCCAGGTCGTTTCCCATCCGCGCGTGCGAAACGTCGAGGACGCCCGTGGTGCCGGCGATCTCGGAGATGTCGTCGAGCCCCCGTTCGGGGATCGTCACCTCGAGCAGACGAAGCGGCATCCCGCGGCCGGTCCGTCCGCCTCAGCCCGCCCCGCCGAGCACTTTGCTCCGGAAGGTCCCCGAGAACTGCGTCGTCCCGATGTCGGTCCACACCACGTCGTCAGAGAGGAGACCCATGAGGGTGTCGACGTCGCCGACGTTCCCCGCCTCGTAAGACGCGTCGATGACGCCCCTGTTCTCATCTGCACTCATGCGTCTCTCCCGCGGTCGCGTATGCGTCGGCGAATGCCCGGAGCTGCTTCCTCGGAACATGCCCCTTCTTCCGTCGTGCGGCGATGGACCCGGGCCGTCGGGTTAATCACGACTCCATCAATCGAGGTCGCCCCGAACGCCCGCGGCGAGGTGCCCGGCGAACGGAACCATGAGAATCCGGAAGCGCCGGCAGCGCCCTCACCCGGACAGGATTCCGGTGTCGATGAGACTCACCAGAAAGCCCCCGAGCCCCACCAGAAACGCAAGCACCGCGAACGCGTGGAAGCGGTCGCTGGAACTCCGGATCCCGATGACGAAGACGACGAGCCATACCGCGAGGGTCCCGAACTGCCCGACGTCCAGCGGAAGTCCGGCGGCCCGCCATTCGAGCAGTCCGTCGATCGCGTCCGTCGCGACGAACAGCACGCCGAGCGAGAAGAAACGTGTGCGATTCGCGTGGAAGTGCTCACGAAAATCGGTAACCTCCTCCCCGCGCACCGGGAAGAGCAGACCGCTCATCAGGTAGATCACCATCGCGTACGCCACGAGGTTGAAGACGTGCGCCGCTCCGAATTCGCGCACGGGTGCGAGGGCGAAGCTACCCAGCCACACCAGCACCGTGAGGAGGAGCAGTCCCGCGGTCCACGCAAGGTGGATCCAGTAGACCTTCGTCCTGACGCGGGCATCGAGGATCAGCGAGAGACCGCCCAGCAGGTGGACGACCGCGAGACCGAGCACGATCGACACGAATACCGACACGTGCTCGAAGATCGTCACGCGCTGCCCCCGGTCTGGTCGGGTGAGAGGCCGTCCGAGGAGAGGATAGCCTCGACGACCTCGAAGTGCTCGACGACCTCGTCCCGTGCCACCAGAAACTCGTCGTCCTCCGGGTAGAACACGGCTCGGTCGGGTTCGGGACCGGCGAACCCGTGCACGGCCTCCATGGACTCCCACAGCGACACGAAGAGGAACTCCGCCCGTTCGCCGATCTCGCGCCGCAGCACGTAAACTCCGCGATTCCCTTCAGTCGCCCGGCAGGCGGCAACGCCCGTCTGGTTGAGGTAGCGGTGGTAATGGTCTCCGTCGGCGGCGGTGGTGGCGCCGCGCCAGGTCCTCGCGATCATACGGTCACTCCCGTGTCGGCAGGTCCGACCGATCAACGCGTGGCCCGTACCGTCGTGAACCGGTCCGCTCGGGTCCCGGGGCGCAGTCCGGATCCACGGTCAGGTCACGAGCGCCGCCGACCACCTCGTGAAGCGCTCGAACGCTCCGATGCTCGGGAGCAGCAACCACAGGACCAGGTTGGCACCCCAGAGGCTCGCGTTGACGGCGAATGGCGTCAGCTCCCTGCCGCTCCGCCAGTCGCGGAACAGAAGCCACAGACAGGCGAGGAAGACGAGGGCCTGGAGCTGGAAGAAGCTCGGAATCCATCCCGTGAGGGATTCCACGTAGTTGTCGAGCGCCCGGCCGAGACCCGGGATCACGAAGACGAACGCCGTCGACACCATGTATCGTGCGTGGCGCTCGAACTTCTTTCGGTGGACGATCGCCAGGACGAACAGCACCGCGAACGCGATCGCCAGGAAGTAGCCGAACCAGTAGATGCTGAGCAACGGGCCGGGAACGGGATCGCCCGGGCCGAGCCCATCCTCCACCATCACGCGGCGGAGGAAGTGGAGGTTCACCCAGCAGGCGGTGACGAAGACCGCAGGGGCGACGACGAACGATACCCGGCCGAACGCGCGGTGCCGGGTCAGGTCGCCGGTGCGGATCAGCCACGACTGCGAGATCAGGAGCAGCACCCAGACGAGCATCGCGAGGCCGTGAGCGTGGTGCGCGAGATCGACCGTGCACTGCCAGAGCTGCGAGAAGTACGTCCGCCAGAACCCGATCACCAGCACGACGAGCAGGGCGATGAACCATGCGAAGGCGTTGCGGAACAGTGTCATCGCTGGTCCTCGAGTGCGGCGCGGTTGGTGACGCTGTCGTAGTAGGATCTGACCTCGGCGATCACCCCGTCGCGGACGAACACCCAGTCGCATGCTTCGACGGTGCCCGCGGTGGTCTCCACCTCGTAGGCGATCGCGGCGCGGCCGTCGCCCTCGACGACGTCGACCACCGTGATGCCTCGGACGCTCTTCCTCGACATGGGCTCGACCACGCGCAGGTACTCCTCGGCCCCCTCGAAGCGCCCGAACGGGCTGGTGTGGACGAAGTCCGGCGCGAGACGGAGGAGATCCAGATCTCCCGTGTCCCACGCAAGCAGCCAGTTCCGCGCCATCTCCGCCGGTGACTCGCTCACGATCGTCCTCCGTGATGGTTGGCCCGGCCCCAAACCTGTCGCGGGAGTCCGGCGCGGGCGATGGGTCCGGCATCCGCGCAGCCGGACTCGGGTCAGCCGCGGCGCACACTTCGACTCGCCCCGCTTGCGAATACGAACACGAATTCGTATTCGTATTGCCATGATCATCGCGAAACAGGCACGGAGCAGGGCAACGGAGGAGGCGATCCTCGAGGCGGCCGAGTCGCTCCTGGCGGGCCGGTCCTTCGACGACCTGTCGATCACGACGATCGCCGACGAGGCGGGCGTGTCCGTCGGCGGTTTCTACGCGCGGTTCGCGAGCAAGGACGCGTTGCTCGACGCTCTCCACCGGAGGTACCAGGAGCGCCGCACTGCCCGCCTGGTGGGGGCGCTCCATGCGGCGAGGCAGATGGTGTCTACCGCGGAGCGCGTGCGGGCCCTCGTGACCGCGATCGTCGACCTGATGAGCGACGAGCGGCACGTCCTGCGGACGATGCTCCTCCGGTACTGGTCCGAGCCCGACGCGGTCACCCCGCAGTTCTCCGAGCGGCTCGAAGAGCTTTACGGGGACGCACGCCGGATTCTCCTCGTCGATCGCGACCGCATGCGTGTCGACGACCCGGACGAGGCGGCCCGTGCGGCGATCGGCATCGTCATGGCCGCCTGCCGCGACATCCTCGTCATGAAGCGCGAGTCGCACCCCGGGCACCCGCGTCTCGGACGCGAAGCGATGACAGAGCACCTCACGCGGGCCACGCTGGCGGTGCTCGGACTCGCCGACGAGGGAGGAACCGCATGACAGGGCGCGCACGGGTGTCTCGAGCCGTCATCGCACCGGTGCTCGCGGCAGGGCTCGCCGCCTGCTCGGCGGAGGCGGGCGGCCCCGTGCCCGCGTTCGCCACCACGCGCTCGGAGTGCCCGGAGCACGCGATCGGGGGCGCCGTGACGTGCTACCTGGTGACCGTCCCCGAAGACCCCGCCCGGCCTGACGGGCGCGCGATCGACCTCGAGGTCATGGTTCTCGAGGCGCGGTCGGCGGAGCCGCGTGACGATCCGCTCGTCGCGATTCCGGGGGGACCGGGGCAGTCGGCGACGCGCGCGGCCGGCACCCGCGACTACTTCGCCGAGGTGTTCGACCCGTTACGCGATGAGCGCGACATCGTCCTGCTCGCCCCGCGCGGGACCGCGGGCTCGGGCGAGCTCGGGCTCGACCCCTCGCCCGAGATCCTGTTCGACGATCTGGCGACGGTGGTGCCCGCCTCGTGGACCCGCGCCGCGCGCGCGCGCCTCGCGGAGCGGGCCGACCTGACGAGCTACACGACCTCGCACATCGCCGAGGACCTCGAGACGATCCGGGCCGCGCTCGGGTACGGCGCGCTCAACATCTACGGGACATCGTACGGGACGCGGGTCGCACAGCTCTACGCCGCCCGGTATCCGCGGAATGTCCGGACGCTGGTCCTCAAGGCGCCGGTCCCGCCGACCGCGGTCGTTCCGTTGACGTACACGACCGGCTCGCAGCGAGCTCTCGACGCGCTGTTCGAGCTGTGCCGCGAGCAGGAGGCGTGTCGCGCCGCTTACCCGGCGATCGAGGAGCGCTTCGCCGGTCTGCTCGAGCGCCTGCGCGAGGATTCCGCGTCGCTGACGGTCACGAATCCGTTGTCCGGGGCCGAGGCGGAGATCCGCATCGATGACACCGCGCTGGGTTACCTGCTGCGCAACCTGATGATGGCGGCGAGCGGCGGCGCCACGACCCTCGCGGTGATCGACCAGGCGTCGAGGGGCGACTTCTCGGCGGTCTCCGCCGCGGTCCCGGCGCTGAGGGCGGCTTACGCGACCGCTCTCGCGGGGGGCATGGCGATCTCGGTCATCGCGTCCGAGGACGTGCCGCGGGTCACCGACGAGTTGCTCGAGGAGGACGTGCGCTCCGGGTTCCTCCGCGGAGCGGTCGCCCGCGGGATGCTGGATGCGGCGGAGGGATGGCCGCGAGCCGATGTCCGGCCCGACCTGTACGAATTCCTCGAGGCGGACATCCCGACACTGCTCGTCACGGGCGACTTCGACCCCGCGACACCGCCGGCCTTCGCCGAGGAGATCGCCGGACATCTGCCGAGCGCCCGGGTCCTGGTCTTTCCCGGCGGCGCGCACTCGGCGAACAACTTCGACGGGCTCGGGGGGATCATGGCCGACTTCGTCCGCTCGGCCTCGGTCGACGGTCTCGACCTGACGGCGGTCGAGCGGAACCGGCCGCTGCCGCTCGTATCGAACCGCTGATATCGACCGGCGCCAGGCCGGGTCGCGGGCGAGCGTGCGTCAGAGCTTCTTGAAGTACCGCGCGATCGGGAAGAGCCCGAACCCCACGGACTCGTAGGTTCTGCGCGCCGGGGCGTGGCCCGGGTCGCCCCCCGTCTCCACCATCGCCGTCGTCATCCCCGCACCCTTCAGAAGGTCCAGCCCGAGGTGGGTCAGGGCGGTGGCGATGCCGCGGCGCTGGTGCTCCGGGTCCACGGCGATCATGTAGATCTCCCCCATCCGGTTCTCCTCGTGGTAGGCCAGCGCCACGAAGCCGACCGGCCGCGACTCGGCGACGGCGACCCACACGTCGATCGACTCGTCCCGGCACGCGCCCTCGACGCCCTTCCGCTGCGACACCCGCCAGTCGGGGTGGAATTCGCGGTAGACCTCATCGTCCATAACTCGCGCGATCGATTCGAAGACGGGTTCCCACGCGCGCAGCGACAGCGCGACGACGGCTTCCAGCATCGACTCCTCGTACGGAACGATGTCGACGACCGCGGCGGTCGATTCGCTCATCGGTCGGTCGGGTCTGCGCGGGCCGTCAGCTCGTGCACGATCCCATCGTGGGTCGGCGTGGGGATTCCGAGGTCGGCCCCCAATCGGCTCACGGCGCCGGACAGGGCATCGAGCTCGTTCGGGCGCCCTGCCTCGATGTCGCGCTGCAACGAGCTGGTGCCGTCAGGCGGCAAACCGTCGATGAACGCGATGGTCCGCTCGATCGCGTCGTCCTCGATCTCCACGCCGAGCGCCGCCGCGACCGACGCCACCTCGGCCATCCCCGCCTCGAGCATCCGGCGCCCCTCCGGGTCGTTCCTGACCGTCCCGATCGGTGCGCGCATCACGGATCCCACGCCGGCGAGCGGCGTGAAGAAGATCATCTTGGTCCACAGCTCGGCCGTGATGTCCGGCGATGCCGTCACCGTCGCCGGGGGGCCGAGCGTCAGGGTCTCCGCGATCTCCCGGACCCGTTCGGAGACACCCCCGCCGGGCTCCCCGATGAGGACGGTGGGCGCCGCCCCGATGTGGCGGATGACTCCGGGCTGCTCGACGAAGCTGATGATGCGGCAGGTGGCGCCGAGCACCCGTCGTGGACCGACATGCCGGGAGAGCGTCTCGATCGTGTCGACGCCGTTCTGCACTCCGCATACGAGCGCGGTCGGCGCGAGGTGCGGCCCCGACGCCGCGGCCGCCTCCTCGAGCTGCCAGGTCTTCGTGGCGAACATCACGAAGTCCGCCGAGGCGAGGGCGGCCGGGTCGTCGCTCGCCGCGAGACGCGTCGTCACATCGCCGAACGGGCTTCGCACGTGCAACCCGTCGCGCCGGATCGCCTCGAGGTGCGCGCCACGCGCGACGACAGCGACATCCAGACCCGCCTCGCTCCAGCGGCCGGCGAAGTACCCGCCGGCGCCGCCCGCTCCCACGACTCCGATTCTCATTCGCTGAACATGGTGCTCGCCCCCGGGCAGCGCGATTCGAGCCGGTGGTGGCAGGTGTCGGTGATGAGCCCGACCGGGCTCGAATCCGGTTTTCCGGGCGACGATCCACAGACAGTGCACTCGGAGTGAAGGAGCGTGTCGATGTCGGAGAGGAAGAAGCTGGTGATCGTGATCTCGAGGGGGTTCGACGACGAGCGGGCCTCGGTCGCGTGGAGCATCGCGAGCGGAGGCGTCAGCTCGGGTCTCGACGTCACGATCTTTCTGGTGAGCTCGGGGGTCGACTGGGCTCGAAAGGGCGCCGGTCAGGGGGCCCACATCAACCCGTTCGATCCGCCGATGTCCGACATGATCCGCAAGGTCATGGATGCCGGGTGTCAAATCCTCGTGTGCCCGCCGTGCTCGAAGGTGCGTGGCTTCGGCGAGGCGGAATACATGGACGACGTGGTGATCACCGGATCCGGCGCGATCCACGAGTTGATCGCTGACGGTGCGGCCACGCTCTGCTTCTGAGCAATCCCGACAGGTCCCTCTTCTGCGCCCCGCCCCGGACCATCGGTGGCGGGGACGTCGGGCGATGCGGAGAATCCCAGGGGTCGCGCGTGGGTACCACCGCGACGGGCCTCTGGTTTCAAGGGGAGTAGATGACGGGATTTCGACAGCTTCGCAGGGCGGCGGTGGCGGCTGTCCTCGTGCTCGCGGCTTGCGGCGACGCGGAGCCCGCTGACGACGCGGGCGATGCGGCCGCCTCGGGGGTGGTCGTGTCGACTGCGGAGCTCGTCTGCGGCGATGAGCCTCTCACCGCGGAGTTCCTCGAGGGCGATCGGGTGCGGGTAGCCATCGCCGGCGAGTCACTCCTCATGGATCACGTCCCCGCCGCATCCGGAGCGAAGTACCAGCTCGGCGAGGACACCTCGACGTTCTTCTGGACGCGGGGCGACAACGCGCTGGCCAGCATCCGCGGCGATGCGTACCCGGAGTGTGGTCCACCCGACGCCGAGGTCGTACTCGTCGCGCGCGGGAACGAGCCCGGGTGGAGGCTCGATCTGACCG
>JAWWCR010000072.1:0-21740 GCA_033720355.1 Gemmatimonadota bacterium | reverse complement strand
CGGCGGGCGGGGCCGGCGCGGCGCCCGGCGCCGAGCCCGCGGCGCCGGGCGGGCGGGGGGGGTTCGCGCGCGGCGCGGGGGTGGGCGCGGGGGGGGGGGTCGCGGCGCGCGCCGCGCGCGACACCGCCACCGTGGACGTAAACAGGCCCGTCGAGACGCGCGCGCCGAGGCGGGACACGGCGGACGCCGCGGCCCCGCGTGCGTGGAGGCTCATGCAGGTGCTCCCGGTTCGAGGTCACCCATCCCCCCGGCCCCATTCCCGGAGGGACACTACTCGTAGCGAAGCGCCTCCGCAGGGTCGACGGACGAGGCCCGTCGGGCCGGGAGATACGATGCGAGGGCGCTCACGAGCAGAAGGGCGACGGCGAAGAACGCGAAGGTCAGGGGGTCGGTCGCGCTGATCCCGAAGAGCAGCGATCCCATCAGCCGGGTGAGGGCGAGACCGCCGAGGATCCCGATCACGACACCGACGACCGCGACTACCAGGCCCTGTCGCACCACCATCCCGCGTATGCGGCCCTCGGCCGCGCCCATGGCCATCCGGATGCCGAACTCGCGCAACCGCCTGCTGACGATGTACGAGATGACGCCGTACACCCCGATCGTACCGAGCAACAGCGCGACCGCGGCCGCGATGACGAGCATCACCATCGTGAACGATGTGCGGGCGGCCGCGGCCGCGAGCAGATCGGCGCCCGTGCGCACATCGGCGATGGGAACACGCGCGTCGAGCGCCCACAACTCGTTCCTGACGCCCGGCAGCGCATCGGTTGGCGCGCCTCGAGTGCGGACTGTCAGAGTCAGCCGCGAGATCGCCGTGATGAAGCGCATGTCGCTCGTGGCCATCGCGTAGTAGACCATGGCCGGCGCAGGGCGTGCGAGACCGTCATCGCGCACGTCCTCGACGACGCCCACGACCGTCATCCAGGGCGTGTCCTCGCCGGGCAGGTTGGGGGACACCCGCTTTCCGACGGCCGACTCGCCCGGCCAGAACCTCTCCGCCGCCGTCCGATTGACGATCGCGACGTCCGTAACCCGCTCATGGTCGCGGCGTTCGATCGTTCGCCCCTCGAGCAGGCCGATCCCCATCGACTCGAAGTATCCGGGGGCGACGATGTTCGTTCGAACGATGTCGGGCAGGTCGCCCTCGGCGAGCGGCCGGTCCTCGAGGACGAGCGCGTTGTTGCTCCATCCCCCTTCCAGCGGGAGGGACGTACCGGCACCCGCCTCCACCACCTGCGGCAGCGCTCGGAGGTTGTCCAGCAGCTGCTGGAAGAACGACGCCGATTGCGCGGCGGACTCGATCTCGCCCGGAATGAGGGCCACGTCGAACGTCAGCAGGTCCTCGGGCTCGAAGCCGGGGTCCACCGAGCGGAGCTCGACGAACGTCCGCACCATGAGCCCCGATGCGATCAGCAGCATCAGCGCGAGGGCGATCTGGGTCGCCACCAGCACGTTGTTCGTCCGGTGGCTCTCCTTACCCAACCCGCCACCGCGACCCCCCTCCTTCAGGGCGAGCGAGAGCTTCGGACGCCCGTACTTCACCGCGGGCACGGCCCCGAACACCAGGCCTGCCACCACCGAGACCACAACGGTGAACAGAAACACGGGCGGCCCCACCCCGATCTCGCCCACCCGCGGCAGGTTCTCGGGTCCGAGAGCGACGAGCGCCTTCACTCCCATCGCCGCCAGGGCGAGCCCCAGCGCACCCCCCGCCAGAGCCAGGACGAGGCTCTCGGCAAGGAACGCCCGCACCACGTCGGCCCGACCGGCGCCCATGGCCGTCCGCACGGCCATCTCGCGCTGTCGTCCCTCCGCGCGCACCAGGAGCAGGTTCGCGACGTTCGCGCACGCGATGAGGAGGACGAAGCCCACGGTCCCGAGGAGGATCCACAGCATCTGCGCCGCATCGCCGACCACGTCGTCCTTCATCGGCCTGAGTAGCGGGGCGAAGCTCGCCTGTTCCATCATGCGTGCCGTGACCTCCCCGGGGTACGCCTCGGGCAGGGCCGGCAGGATCGCCGCGAATTCCGCGCGCGCCTCGTCGAGAGTGGCGCCGGGCGCGAGCCGGCCGATCCCCCAGTAAGCGAAGTTCGCGAGCCCGAGCTCAGCGGGGTCGATGACGTGCGGGGTCCAGAGCCGCGTCTCGGCATTCGGATACGCGAAGCCGGCGGGCATGACCCCGACGACCTCGTACGGATCGCCATCGAGCAGGATCGTCTCACCGAGGACGCTCTCCCGCAGCCCGAAGCGCTCGCTCCACAGCTCATGGGACAGCACGACGACGTTCGGGCCGCCGGGGTCGTCCTCCGTCTCGCTGAAGGTGCGACCGCGCACCGGCATGACCCGCAGCACGTTGAACAGCGACGCGGTCGCCCCTGCCGCCATCACCCGCTCGGGCGTCCCCTCGCCGCCCAGGGTCGTCCCGTACCGTCGGACGAGACCCAGCTCCTCGAACGTCGCGGTGCGCTCGCGGTAGAGCGTGTACGTCGTGTTCGACTGCTCGAACTCGGGGAGATCGAGTCCGGGCGCGGTGTGCCAGAGACCGATCAGACGATCCGAATCGGGGTACGGAAGCGGCCGCAACATCACGCCCTCGACGACGGTGAAGATCGCGGCGTTCGCCCCGATCCCGATCGCGAGAGTCAGCACCGCGATCGCGCTGAAGGCGGGTGTTCGGAGCAGGCGACGAACGACCTGTCGGATCTGGCGGGGTGCTTCCATCGGAGCCCTCGGTCCGCTCGGGGTGAGCCGACCTGGAAGGCCGGCGCGATCGCCTACCCCTACGACGGCGAGAGCCCGCCCGGTTTCGCTCCGAGACCCTGGACGGAGACCCCCCGAGTCGCGACAGCCCGGTCTAGCCGAGCTCCTCGGGCGTCTCGGCGGACCCGGCACGAAGCCGGACGCTCCACTGCACGACCCGGCCGTCGGAGACCCGCACGCGGACGTCGGTCACGTCGGCCCACGCGAGCCCGGGCGCGCGCTCCTCGAGCTGATCGACCACGGCCTGAATGGCCTCCGCGAGCCCGACGCGAGAGCTGCCCTCGAGCTCCAGCGGCCGTCCATCGGGCTGGAGGAACGCCGACTCGAGCTTCGTCGACTCGAGGGCGCGCTGCTGCGCCCGTCTGAGCCCCTCCTCGTACAGCTGGCTCGCATGGAAGTCGGAGACGTCCAGATCCGCGCGGAGGCGCTTGAGGAACGCGCGCTCCTCCTCGTCGACCGCGTTGTCCTCCAGCACCGTCTCGACGGCGCACCCGTAGACGTCTCGCGCGACGCGGTTCTGGATGTGCGACACATCGGCGTCTGTCAGATGGAGCACGCGTTTGAGGTGCCGGAGGTCCTCCAACTCGAGATCGGAGAGCATGAAGTCTTCGAGACAGTGCTCGAGAAAGCGCCGGTAGAGGTTCCTCCGGGCGGTTCTGAGCTGACCGAGCAGATCGACGCCGTGCCGATCGCCGACCTCGGCCACGTGCTCCCTGGTGACATCGCGCAGGCTGTCCGCCTCGGCCAGCAACGACTCGAGCTCGCGGACCGTGGCGGCCCTCGACCGGCGTCCCGCGACGCGTGACAGCAGCCCCTCGGTCTGCGCATCGGGCTCCCTGCTCTGGAACGGCTCGACCATGACTCGGCTCCCTGCCCGGGCTCTCTCGACTGTCCCGCGTGAGCGTAACGCGGCGGGCGCTTCCGCGTCGAGACGAACCGCCCGTATGTTGGCGGCCATGCGATTCGCAACCACCCTGCCGGCCGCCTTCTGTCTGTCGCTCACCGCCTGCGCGGGCTCGCTCCAGCTGACCCCGTCCGACCACGCGACCGTGCTTTCTTCGCACACGATCGAGGCGGCGAATCCGGCCGAACCGGGTCCGTACGACGTCGGGTACCTGACCTACGGCAGCGGTACGGACCGCCGGCGGCCCGAGTACCGCGACTCGGTCGCCTTCCGGACCGAATCGGTCGACGCGTCGAAGCTCGTCGAGCTGGGCGACGCGGCGAAGGAGCGCAACGGGTACTGGGGCTTCACGCCCGAGGAGTTCCCGATCAACGGGCGCGTGTGGTTTCCGGAGGGCGAGGGGCCGTTCCCGCTCGCGCTGATCGTCCACGGTAACCACGACCCGACCGATTTCTCCGACCCCGGCTACGACTATCTCGGCGAGCTCCTCGCCAGCCGCGGGATCATCCTCGTCTCCGTCGACATGAACTTCATCAACGGGGGGATCCGCGAGGAGAACGACGGGCGGGGCTGGCTCCTGCTGAAGCACCTCGAGGCGTGGCGCGGCTTCGTCGCGGACGGGGAAAACCCGTTCTTCGAGAAGGCCGACATGGACCGCATCGCGCTCATGGGCCACTCGCGCGGTGGCGAGGCGGTCGGCCATGCGGCCGCGTTCAACACGCTCGATCGCTACCCGGACGACGCGTCGCTCGAGTTCGACTTCGACTTCGGGGTCCGCTCGATCGTGGCGATCGCCCCCGTGGATGGACAGTACCTGCCGACGGGGCGGCTCGTCCCGGTGGAGAACGTCGACTACATGGTGCTCCATGGGTCGCACGACGGCGACGTGACGAGCTTCCACGGGCTGCGGCTCTACCAGCGTCTCGCCTTCACCGACGGCGATCCGCACTTCAAGACCGCCATCTACATGTACCGCGCGAACCACGGTCAGTGGAACACGGTCTGGAGAAACAAGGACTTCGGCCCCCGCAGCGGTCGGATCCTCGAGCTCGGCGGGCTGATCGATACCGAAGACCAGCTGGAGATGGGGCGGGTCTACATCTCGGCCTTTCTCGAGGTGACGCTCAAGGACAACGAGGAGTACCTGCCGCTGTTCCGCGATCACCGCGTCGCGGGAGAATGGCTCCCCGAGACGATGTACGTCACACGGTTCGAGACGAGCGGCTTCCGGCCTCTCGCCGGCTTCGACGAGGACATCGACGTGACGACGGGGACGGCGGAGGGCGTGACCATCACCGGCGACTCCCTCGGCACATGGCGCGAGAACCTCCTCGCGCTCCGGTCGCGAAACAGACCCAACACGTCCAACTCGCAGGGGACGAACGCGGTGTGGCTCGGCTGGAACAACGCGGTCGAGGGGCAGGACGAGCCGGCGGAGGTGCCGGCCAGCTACGCCCTCCACCTGCCCGAGGGTCTCGCGACCGACTGGTCGCTGTCCGCCGGCACGACGCTGGACCTCCTCCTCGCCGCGCTCGACGAGGCGCCGGGACCGCGCGAGGGTCCCGGGGGCGACGACGAGGACGCCGGCGCGGCGAAGACGGGCGAGGCGGACGACGAAGCGGATGACGAGACGGACGGCGAGGACGATCCGAACGACGAGGCCGTAGACCTGTCGATCAGGGTGACCGACGCCCACGGCGGGACCGCGAGCGTGCCGCTCTCGGATTACGGCCCCATCCGCAAACCGCTCGAGATCCGCGTGCGCAGACGCAACGACGCCGACGAGTTCGGTCAGCAGTGGGAGCTGGTGCTCCAGTCGTACTCGATCCCGTTAGCCGACTTCGAGGGCGTCGACCCCGGGTCGCTGCGCGAGGTGCGTCTGGTGTTCGATCTGACCGATGCCGGCACCGTCGTGGTGGACGAGATCGGTCTCTCCAACCTCGATCCGGCCTTCCTCGCCGCGGAGCGCCCCGACACGCCCTGATGGGCGACGGCGATCCACGCACGTAGCGGCTCAGTTCCAGCGCAAGCCGAGCCGGTGCGCGCCGGCGTGCTCGTCGAAGGCCTGGAAGGCGTACTCGAGGGTGATGTGGTCCGCCGTGAACCCGGCGCCCAGGGTGAAGGGGCTCCGTTCGTCGTCGACGACGCGCTGAAGACCCCCTCGCAGCCGGAAGGTGTAGCCGACGACCGGCCAGTAGGAGAGCTCGATGCCGCCCGCGGGGATATACTGGCCGTCCCGTCTGCGGGTCACCTGCGAGGTCGCGAACATGTCGAGCGGTCCGAGCTGGAACTGACGAAGCGATACGCCGGCGACCAGCTGCCGGGGAAGCTCGAGGCCGACCGGCTCGGGGCCCTCCGGCCCGGGCGCGAGCTCGGGGTCCTTCCCGAAGTTCCGGCCCGTGAACGCGAGCCGCACGGGTCCGATCCCCCTGGAGATCCCGAAGTCGAACGCCACCCCGCGGTCGTGGGCCGCATCGGCGTTCTCCTCCGTATACTTGACGCCCCCCCCGACCTCGAATCCGAAGAGGTCGTGCGCGTAGCCCACCGAGGCGACGAGCTCGGTCACGCCCACGGGGCCGTCCTCGAACGCGACGCTCTGCATATCGCGCTCGGCCGGGAAGCCGTCCGCCGGAGAGTACCTCATGTACTGCAGGCCAAGGGCGAACCCGCCTCCCAGGAGATCGCCCGCCCCGGCCACCGACAGCAGCGTCCCGGCGCCTCCGTAACGCTGGAAGCTCGCCGCGACGCCCTCGGCGCGCCCGATCTCGGACGGCGCCTCGAAGAGGTGCGTGGGGCTCGACGAGAACAGGTACGGCGCGTTCCCGAGCGCCATCGTCTCGACGCTCGAAGGCGCTTCGAGAACGAGCATTCCGGCCTGCTGCGGCGCGGCGGACGCGGGGGCGAACAGAACCAGGACGGCCGGCAGACAGACGAACGGGCGGAAGTGGGTTCTCTGCACGACGTACTCGCTCTCGGGCGTGCGGGACGCCTCGTCATGTGTCGGTGTCGGACGACGGGCGCCCGGCGGACGGAGCCACCATATCGGGTTTCGGCCGCCCGGGCATGGCCCGAGGCGTCGTTCGGACACGGCACCCAACGCGTGCGCAGGGCGGGCTGTTCTTGCACAATGTCCCTCTCCGATCCGAAACGAGAACCGACTCGAACGAAGCGTCCATGAGAAACACGCCGGAACGTGCTCGCGCGGCCGCCGCCCTGTTGGGGCCGTTGACTCTGCTGGGAGCCCTGGGCTGCGCGAGCGCACCCTCCCCGCAGACCGGGCCGAACAGCGCCGCACCGGGGGCGGAGGAGACCGCGGCGGGGCAGACGGCAGGCGCATCGTCCACCGCATCGTTCACGGACGGCCAGGCCGACCGCGGACAGACCGAGTTCAGACAGGTCTGCGGCGACTGCCACTCGACGAGCGAGTTCCGCGGGGAGAACTTCCAGTACACCTGGCGCCGTCGAACCGCCTGGGACTTCTACGAGCTCGTCAGCACCACGATGCCCGAAGACGCCCCGGGCTCGCTGCTCGACGATCAGTACGTGGACGTGATCGCCTACATCCTCCGGCTCAACGGATTCACCCCGGGAGACCGAGAGCTCCCGGTGACCCAGGAGGCGCTCGACCAGTTCGTGATGGACGCACCCGGCCGCTGACGGCGCCACGCCCGCCGGCCGGCGACATCTCGAGAACCCGGATCCACAGGTGACGATGGGCATCGACAGACGTGACTTCCTGAAGACCGCCTCGGCGGGGGCCGCTCTCTCGCTGACCGGAATCTCCCCGCTCGGTGCGATGCCGACGGCGCGACCGACCCCCGTCCGCAGGAAGGGCGATCAGGCGCCCGACTTCGTCGTGGTGGGGGCGGGCACCTTCGGGATGTGGACGGCGCTCAACCTCGTCCGTCTCGGCGCGACCGTGACGGTCGTCGACGCCTACGGGCCGGGGAACTCCCGCTCGACGTCGGGCGGAGAGACGCGCGGCGTGCGGACCTCCTACGGCGATCGGCCGCACGGGCTCCAGTGGGTGTACTGGGCCGACGAGGCGATCCGGCGTTGGATCCAGTGGGACGAGGAGGGAAGCGAGCTCCTCCTCCCGAAGGTCTTCTTCCAGACCGGCGACCTCATCATGCGCGAGGAGATGGAGCCCTACCTCGAAGACACGATGGCGCACTGGGAGACGGTGGGGATCCAGTACGAGTCGTTCGGGCCCGACGAGATCGACCATCGCTGGCCCTGGATCGCCACCGAGGGCATCACGACCGCCCTCTACGAACCGCAGGCCGGCGTGGTACGCGCCCGGCGGGCCATCGAGTCGGTGGCGACGCGATTCGTGGACGAGGGGGGCGAGATCCGGATCGCTCGCGCCGCCCTGGGCAGCGCGAGCGGCGGTCGACTCGACCACATCGAGCTCGACGGCGGGGAAGACACGCTGTCGGGCTCCACCTTCATCCTCGCGCTGGGACCGTGGTTTCCGAAGGTGCTTCCCGAGCTGATGGGGAAGCGGATGCGGATCCCGATCGGGCTCGTGTTCTACTTCGGAGTCCCGGACTCGCGGTGGAGCTTCCCGAACATGCCGAGCTACGGCGTGCCCGGGTGCACCGGCTGGCCGGCGCTCCCGCCGGATCACCGCGGCTTCCGGGTCCGCACGGGCGGGAAGGAGGGCGACGATCCCGACACGAGCGACCGCTGGGCGCCCCCCGAGAGCCACGAGCGGCCCCGCGAGATCATCGAGCGGTACTTCCCCGATCTCGTCGGCGCACCGCTCAACGAGACGCGAGCCTGCCACTACGAGTTCGGCTCCACCAGGAACTTCCTCGTCGACCTCCACCCCGACTACGAGAACGTGTGGCTCGCCGGTTCGGGGAGCGCCGAATCGTTCAAGCAGGGACCGGTGCTCGGCGAGTACATCGCCCGGCGCGTCATGGGCGACGACATCCAGCCCGAGCTCGCGGAGGGATTCGCCCTCGGGGAGGAGTTCGAAGAGGATCCCGAGGGGAGGCGCCGGCCCGGCTAGCCGAGCCTACGGGCTCGACACGTCGCGTGTTCGGAGGATCCCCTCGATCGCCTCGTTCACCCAGGGCATCATCGAGTCATCCGCGCGGTTCCAGCTCCGCACGAAGTACTCGTAGGCGGCGCGCGCCTTCTCGGGCTCGCCGAGACGCTCGTAGACGCGACCCAGCGCGTGGTACGAGATCGGAAACGCCCAGTGCGCCGCGTAGAACCGCGCGGCGTCCTCATGTCGACCGAGTTCCTCGTAGATGCCACCGAGCCACCAGCCCCAGCCGCCCGCGAGGAACGCCTGCTCTACCAGCGGCAGCGCAGCCTCCGCCTGTCCCCGTTTCCACAGCTCGTATCCTCTGAGCGAGAGAGCGAGGGTGGCCGGGTCGATCCCGGCGCCATCGCCGACGCTGTCCGGCAGGGCCGCGAGCGAATCGTAGTGCGCCAGGATGTTCGTGAAGTCCCGCCAGCGCCCCTTCTGGCCGGCGTACAGCGCCCGGCACAGCGGCTCCACGCCCTCTCCATCGACACCCTCGTCGATCCGCAGCGCCTCCTCCAGGGTGGATTCAGGGATGGGAAACCCCAGCACCTGATACGATGCGAGGTTGCACGCCCGCACCCCCTCGTCGACCCCCGGCTCGGCGAACAGCTCGAGCGCTCGATCGAGCTGCCCGTGCATGAGGGCACCGGCCGCGATCTGCGTCACCATCGTCGCGTAGTGGGGGTCATCGCCCTCGGCGGCCGCCCGATCGGTGATCTCCGACAGGACCGCATCGCGGGCGCTCCAGCAGCACCCGTTCAGGTAGGGTGACGCCGCCGCGTGCAGCTCGCCCATGTCGAGCCCGCCCAGCCGGCCCTTCGCGACGCGTCGGTTCACAGAGTCGCCGAAGGCGAGGGCGAACTGGAGCCTCGTCCGCTCGTCGAACTGGCTACCGGGGGCGAGATCACCGTATCGCCTGATCCGGCTCCACGCGCTCGCGCTGTCCCCCTGCGGAAACGACAGGTCCAGCAGGTGGATGTGGAAAGGCGCGAACCCGGGGTCGAGCTCGATCGCGCGCCCGAACGCCTCCGACATGTCGTCGAGGCTCGCGAGCGAGCGGGCTCCGAGGTGGTAGTACGCGTCTCCGAGCAGGTACCACGCCTCGGCGTGGTCGGGGTAACGCTGGACGGCCATCCGGAGCCTCTCTATGGCGCCGAGATCCCCACGGAACACCTCGTCGGTGGCGTGGACGAGAAGCGACTGCCGGATCGGGAGGCGATCGGAAAGCTCGACGGCCCGGCGTCGGTTCTCGATCGCCTGCGGGTGCGCGGGTCCATTGCTCCACCCCCACGCGTTGGCCAGCTGGTAGTACGCGAGGGCGAACGTGGAGTCGCCCGCGATGGCGCGCTCGTAGGCGGCGCGCGCCCCCTCGAAGTCGGCACGCTGGTAGGCGGCCTCGCCGTCGAGGTACGCCTTGAGCGCGGGGATGGAGTTCGTGGTGACCGTCGCCACGCTCAGCGATTGCGCGACATCCGGCTGCTGCCCGAGGATGACGTCGATTACCTCGATCGACAGACGGTCGACGAGCCCGAGCAAATTGTCGGGGGACCCCTCGATCTGCCGGTGATCGAGCGCGCCCTCGGTCGCCAGATCGAAGACGTCCGCCTGGAGCCGCACGCTGTCGCCCAGCTCGACGGCCGATCCGAGAAGCGCGTACCGCGCCCCCGCGGCCCGCGCGACGGCGAGATTCGTCTCGCGATCGGCCCGCGGTCGATCGCCGACGAGCTCGTCCCACCTGGCCAGCACCGTGCGGCTGTCGATCGCGCGCAGACCCGCGACACCGTCGAGGTTGGTCGCGAGGAGGCTGACGATCCCCTCCCCCAGCTCCTCCAGATCCGACCCGGCGACGCTGAAGGGGAGGACCGCCAGACCGGGCGCCGCGCCGTCGTCGGCCGCGAAGCTCGCCCGCACCTCCGACGGACCCGTCACGAGGACGTAAGCGCCCGCGATCCCGAAGAGGAGTGCGAAGGCGAAGATGCCCCCGAGAGCGAAGCGGGCCCACGTGAAGGATGTCGCCACGGGCGAGGCGGGGAGGCTCTCGGTCTCCCCCTCCCCCTCGCGGCGAGCGAGGAGGAGCGCCTGGACCCACACGACGGCGAGCTGGATGACCAGGCCGATCGTGAGGAGCGATATGGCCCCGACCATCGTCCAGGCCGGGAGACCGAGGTTGTCGATGAGCAGGTCGAGCAGCTGGAGGACCAGCCACGTCGCACCCAGATATACCAGGAGACCCTGAACCGCCCGCGCCTCTCGGAGACGCGCCCAAAACCCGTCGGAATCCATGGAGCCAGCGTCGATCTATGGTTGGCGGGGCGTGACGTCTCCGCACCCGCATCGATGTCGTTCGTCCGCATGTACCTCGTTTGACGTCCCGATAGTGGCGTCGGTTGTCCGTGGCCGGTTTCGCGTCGATGTCTGTCCCTGGAACGGCTCGGCGAGCGTCTCGTGAACCCGCCCGCGACATCTCGAACGGGGCTCAGCGGTGCAACCGGGCGGAGGGGCGCGCGTGTCTCTGCGACGGAATTGGGGCGGCCCGTTCGGGGTCGCCGGCCCGATCGAGGACTCACGATGACACCAGACCGACGCCCACCGATCCGGATGCCTTTCGGCACACACCCGCCCGGGGCCCTTCTTCGCGCCGCGATCAGCGTGGCCGCCACGCTGGTGGCCGGGCCCGTCGAGGCGATCGTCGGGCCTCTCCAGGCGCCGGTCCTCGACGTCGAGTTCGTGGATGCCGAGGCCTACGCTTTCACGGATGACGACAGGGCGTTCATCACCGAGGTGGCCACGACGACGCTCGCCGAGGTGGCGGAGATGCTTCCGACGTTGCCCGACCACGTCGAGCTGACCGTGCAGGCGGGCGACGCGGTCATCCCCGAGACGGGAGATGGCGGATCGGCGCTCGCTCCCGGTCGAATCGCCTGGACGGTCGACCCCGGCCGGGCGGGCGGGGTCGAGGCGATCGTGCGGGCCCGATTGCGACCGACGCTGTATCACGAGCTCCACCACCTGGCGCGTGGCTGGACGATCCAGGGCGGGACGGTCGGCACCCGGATCATCGACGCGGCGGTGAGCGAGGGCATGGCGACCGCCTTCGAGCGCGACGCGGCCGGCGTGGAGCCCCCGTGGGCGGTGTACCCCGACGACGTGGACGGCTGGGTCGACGAGCTTCGCTCTGCCGGCGGGTTCGCGGAGTACGCGAAGTGGATGTTCGAGCACCCCGATGGGCGTCGGTGGATCGGCTACCGGGCCGGAACGTACGTCGCCGATCTCGCGATGGCCGCGTCGAACCGCTCGGCCGCCGAGCTCGTGTCTACGCCGACGGACGAGGTCCTGGAGCTTGCCGGCTTGACGCCGCCGGTTCCTGCGCCCCGGGGGGCGATGACGACGACGCGGACGACCGGCGGCGCCGAGTGCGGCCGGCCGGCGGCGAGGCGATCGATCACGACCACATCGCTTCCTCGGCCATGAACGACGCGAACCCGTCCGCGTCGTCCACGGCGCTCGCCAGCCGCTCCACACCGCGCTGGATCTCGCCCATGTCGTTCGCGATCGACAGCCGCAGAAAGTGCTGTCCCTCCGACCCTATCCGCCCGAACGACGCGCGGTCCATCGTGGCGATCCCGTATCGGTAGAGCAGAAACATCTGGAGCATTCCGGCGGGGGTCGTGCGCGCCCGTCCGGCGTGCGACAACCGATCGTACGCCTCGAGGATGCCGAGTCGGTCGCAGGCGCCCTCCACGTTCGGAAAGACGTAGAACGCCCCCCTCGGGTTCTGGCATCGGAGACCATCGATCGCATTGAGCGCCGGGACGATCCAGTCGCGTCGGCCCTCGAACGCGGCGACCATCTCCGCCACGACCTCGCGGGTCCGGGGATCCTCGTATGCCGCCCGTCCCCCCTCCTGGAGAAACGGAGGGACGCAGGAGATAGTGTTGATGTTGAGCTGCTTGAAGACGGCGGCCTCCCGCGGCGTCGGGAGCGCCGCCCACCCGAGACGCCAGCCGGTCATGGCGAAGCCCTTGGAGAGCCCGCTCGCGATGACCGTTCGATCGGCCATGCCCTCGGCCGACGCGATGCTGGCGTGCGCGGCGCCGTCGAAAAGGATCTGCTCGTAGATCTCGTCGGAATAGACGCGGACGTCCGGGTGACAGCGGGTCCGGATCACCTCCGCCATCCCCTCCAGCTCAGCGGCCGACAGGACGCCGCCCGTCGGGTTCGAGGGCGAGCACAGGATGACCAGCCGCGTCCGCTCGGAGACGGCCGCCTCGAGGTCGTCGGCCGTGAAGGCGAATCCGGATGACTCCTCGAGGAAGAGCGGCACCGGTGTCGCACCGACGAAGGTGGCCCAGGATTCGTAGATGGGAAACCCGGGGCTCGGGTAGACGACCTCGTCGCCCGGATCGACGTAGGTCTGGAACGTGTAGCCGATCGGCGGCTTCGCCCCCGCGGTCACGACGATCCGGTCCGGTGTCATCTCGATTCCGCGGGTCGCGGCCACGTGCGCGGCGATCGCCTCGCGGAACGAGGGCAGGCCGGCGGGATCGCAATAGCCCGAGTTCCCGGCTTCGAGCTCCGCGATCGCGACCGCGTTCAGGTGCCGCGCGCTCCGGAAGTCGGGAGCCCCGAGGTTGAAGCGGATTACGTCGAGGCCGCGCTCGACGCAGCGGCGGATGTCGTCCCCCAGCCTGAAGGCGTTCTCGGTCCCCAGCCGCGAGAGGCGGTCGGCAAGCACGGTCATGCGGACTCCGGGATTCGTGGGTGTGGGGCGCTCCCCCTCCGCCGGTCAGGTCGGGAACGTCCCTCCCTCGCCCGGCGGTACGTGGAAAACGAATCTCGGGATCGGCGCGCGGAACTGCGACCCGTCGTCACGCCGGAAGTGGTAGAACCCCTCCATGTGCCCGGTCTGCCCGCGGAGGATACAGAAGCTCTGATAGCTGTGTGTCGCGCCCGGCTCTATCCGCGGTGACTCGCCGACCACGCCCTCTCCCTCGACCTCCTGATCCGCTCCGGCGGGATCGTGAATGTACCAGTGACGCCAGAACAGCTTTGCGGGGACCGCGCCCACGTTCTCGATGGAGACGTCGTACGCGAACACGTAGTGCGAGCCGCCGGGATCGGAGTGATCGGCCAGATAGTGCGGCTCGACCGTAATCCGCATCTCTCGAGGTTCGAGCGGCGGCCGTCCCGGCGCGGAGGTTACGGGCTGGAACATGTGAGCTTTCCTCGCGGTGTGCGCCCGCACTCATCCGTCCGGGCTCGGTCCGACGAGTGAAAGAGCGAGGTCCGCGCGAGCACCGCAAGACCGGGGGCACCCCCCCGGGCCGTCAGACCTCCAGCAACTCCAGCGCCGGGCAGCCCTCGCTCTCCCTCGCGCGGTCGCAGCGCTCGACGAGATCCTGGAGCTGCCGCCTTACGAAGTAGAGCGTCTCGATCTCCTCCTTCGTCTTGTCGAGACGGCGCGACGCCCGGCGCTTCACCTCTTCGCACGCGTTCCCGGGCGCCTCGCGTAGCGAGAGCAGCTCCTTGATCTCGGCGAGGGTGAATCCCAGCGCCTGCGAGCGGCGAATGAACGTGATGCACCGCACGTAGGAATCGTCGTACTGCCGGTGTCCGTACGCGTTCCGCGGGGGCTCTGAGAGCAACCCACGTCGCTCGTAGAACCGGACCGTGGCGATGCTGATGTCGGTGCGGCGCGAGAGAGCGCCGATCGTATAGGTCATGAGTCGCGTAAGTCGGGGTTTCCATTTTGCCCGACAGGCGTTCTCTTGTGACCTGAAGGGCGCAATCTGTGACGTACACGATACAAAATGTGCCGTCATCGGCACAGACGCAAGGGAGTCCGGAGTGAGTTCTCTCACACCCTGGCACGTGTCGTTCGGATTCAGACTGAGAAAGGCGCGGCGGCGGGCACGATACTCGACCCGTCACGTGTCGCGGATCATCGAGGAGCGCTTCCAGCTCCAGCTGAGTCACGGGTCGATCGCGCGCATCGAGCGTGGTGAGCAGCGGGTGAGCGTCGGGATGCTCGTCGTGCTGTGCGCCATCTACGAGGTCCCTCCCCTCGAGGTGGCGGTCGGCGTCGAACCGCCCGACGACGCCACGTGGCACGCGCTTGTGCGGGCGGGCCTCGAACACCGCGTGGTCGCCGGCCTCGTATGGCTCGAGCAGATGCTCGATCACGGTTTCGCCCGTGTCGACGCCGATTCACTCCGCACCGCCGACGGGTCGGATTAGTGTCCCGTTGACGACGACGACAGCGACAGGCCCCGGGGTGGTGGGCGCCCTGTGGGGCGTCGGCGGGCTCGTGGCGTTCATCGTCGGCGCGCTCGTGAGGATGATCACGATCGGGTTCGCGGCGTATGAGCACCCCTTCGAGTGGGGGCACTGGGCTCTACTGTGGACCTGGGTGCCCATGATGGCCTGGGCCGAGGGGTACCGCGGCTTCCACCGCTCCTTCTCTCCGATGGTCGCCGCGCGAGCCCTGCACCTCGCGGGCCACCCACGTCCTCTCCACGTCCTCCTCGCACCCATCTACTGTCTCGGTCTCATCCACGCGACGACGGATCGGAAGATCCGGTCGACCATCCTCACGGTCGGGATCGCGGCGCTCGTCCTCATCGTCCGTCAGCTCGATCAGCCGTGGCGCGGGATCATCGATCTGGGCGTGATCGTCGGTCTCTCGATCGGCGTCCTCTCGATGATCGCCTGGACCTTTCGAGCCTTCCGAGACGACGGGTTCGACTACCCCGCGGACGTCCCCGACCCCGCCTGACACACCGACGATGTCCCCATCGGGGGGCTCCGCACGTTATTAGATAGATATTCTATGCATAGAAAGGAGGAGCGCGTGCACCGACGTCGGATCGGACCGTCCTCGCTGCTCGTCGTGGCCGCCCTCGCCTGTGGCGGCGAAAGCGCCACCGAGCCCACCGGCTCGATGAAGCCGGTCTTCACGACTACACCCCCGGGCGAGATCGGGCACGACGAGCTGTACGAATGGGAGGTCTCGGTGAGCGACCCGACCGGGACCACCCCCACCCTGCGGGCGTCGGGACTCCCCTCCTGGCTCACGCTCGACGCCGCGGCGCGACGCCTCAGCGGAACTCCGGGCGAGTCGAACATCGGCTCGCACCAGGTCACGCTCGTCGCCGAGGGAGCGGGGGGCGCGACGGTCAACCGGTTCTCGATCTCGGTCGTCATCGGCACCTCGACGCTCGTGTACGACGGATCCTGGCTCGAAGGGACGAGTGGCCAGGTGTTCATCGGCCACGACGGACAGCCCCACGAGACCGAGCACTTCATCGTGTTCAGCGACTTCAGCAGCACCGATTCGCGCGTCGCGCTCGGCGATCTGCTCGAGGAGGCGCTCGAGGCGATCAAGGACTCGTTCGGGATCCTGAGCGACGACGAGTTCGACTTCACGAACGCCGACGGGAAGATCCACGTGCTCGCCGACAAGCTCCACGGTCCGCACAACGGGTGGGCGTACCGGGACGGGCTCATCGTCATGGCTCCGGACGCGCCACGGTACGTGACACAGGGCTACTATCCAGCGCGGTATCGCGGGCTGGTCACCCACGAGCTCACGCATGTAGTGGGCTTCCTGCTGCGCGGATCCGGTCTTCAGCTTCACGCCACGGACGCGTGGGAGCGCGAGGGAATCGCCACGTACGTGGCCGGGCTCGCGCCCGGCGGGACCCCGCTGATCTCGACCATGGCGGAAGTGGACGCCTGGCGCGCCCGGCAGGCCGCGCTCGCGGGTGGTGGAAATCCGATCGCCGTCCACCTGTGGACGGACTTTCCGTCGGAGGTCTCGGCGAGCGGGCAGCAGGGGACCTACTACGCGATCTTCGCGCTGGCGGTGCAGTATCTGGTGGATCCGGAGGGCCATGGGGGCGATCTGTCCGACATGCGGAACGTCTACCTCGACATCCGGGCCGGTCGTTCGTGGCCCGAGGCGCTCGCACACCGGTTCGGCATCGATCTGGCGGAGTACGAGGCCGACTTCTGGGACCTCATGAGAGAGTATCTGCCCTGATCTCCACTTCGCTCCCGGACACTTACCTGGGATTCCCATGCCATCGGCGATATGGTGCGGGGTCAGGTAGGTCGATCCGCCGGCCGACGGAGGACAGATGGAGTCGCCGCTGCCGCTCCTGCGGGGCACGCTGGACATGCTGATCATGAAGACGCTCAGCCTGCGTCCCATGCACGGGTACGCGATCGCCGGCACGATCCGGGGAGCGACGGACGAGGTCCTCGCCGTCGAGGAGGGGTCGCTCTACCCGGCGCTCCACCGGATGGAGAAGCGCGGCTGGATCGAGGGCGAGTGGATCCGAAGCGATACCGGTCACCGCGCTCGCCAGTACTCCCTCACTCCGGAGGGCCGCGAACGGCTCGCCCTCGAGCTTCGACGGTGGGAGCGCTTCCAGGTCGCCGCCGGCCGGGTCATCGACCTCGACGGCCTCGCGACCGGCTGACGGTGGGCGGCGGTCGAGCAGGTCGTCGCCGGGCGACCGCGCGGCGGCAGGGGCTCGAAGCGGAGGTGCGGGCGGAGCTGGATTTCCACGTCGCCATGACGGCCCGGGAGCTCGAGGGCACCGGGCTGCCGTCTTCGGAGGCCAGACGCGAAGCGGAACGCCGGTTCGGGGATCGCGGGCGCATCGAGCGCGTCTGCACGACGATCCGCTGTGGCACGACCGTCGCCTCTCTGATCGTCCGGGGTCGGCCACTCTTTGCGGGGGTCCTCGCGACGGCCGGACTGGCCGGACTGGCCATGCTCGCCGACGCGACCGTGCTGCGTCCCGCGGCGGCGAGGGTGGACGCCACACTGCTCGAGATCGTCACCCGGTTCGACGGGGTCGGGATCGCCGGCGTGTCGGTCCCCGACTTTCGCGATTGGGACGAGACCGGACTGTTCGATCGGACGGCCCTGTTCCGCCACGACAGCCTGGCCCTCCGCACGACCGGGGGTGCACGCACCATCGTCGCGACCACATACACCGACGGGTACTTCGGGCTGCTCCGCGAGACCGCCCTGATCGGATCGCTGGAGCCTCCCTTCCGGCACGCGATCGGGTCGCCCGCGGTGACGGGACCAGGCGACGAAGACCATTCCGGCACCCCTTACGTGGTGCTTAGCCACGAGATCTGGACCGAGCTCTACGACGCCGATCCGGCGATCCTCGGCCGACCGATCCTGCTCGACGACACCGACCGTGAGGTGATCGGTGTGCTGCGGCCGACGCCGCGTCGATGGGCGACCGACATCTATCTGCCGGCCGACCTCGCGGACTTCCCCGCGGGGCGCTCTCGACGGGGCAACCACGCGATCGCCAGGCTGGCGGCCGGGGTCACGCGCCGTGCCGCGCAGGACCGGCTCGCCGGAGTCTCGACCCTGCTGGCGAGACGGCACCCCGAGACGAACATGTACTGGGAAGCGGTCATCTCGTCGCCGGCGGAGAGCGAGCATCCGGGGGTTCGGAGGGCCTGGGCGCTCGGAGCCGTGTGCGCGCTGGCGCTCTTCCTCGCATGTGGAGCGGCCGGACGCGAACCGTGGGGCCGACTCGTGGCCGATGTCCGGCTCGGCGCCGCTGCCGCGGGCCGCTCGCCGATCCTCCACGCGGTTACGCGGCGAGCGATCCCGTGCGTCATCGGGTTCGTGGCGGCCGTCGCGGCGGGAGCCGTGGGCGCCCGGCTCGTCCTTGCGGCCACCCTTCCGGGCTCGACGCAGGTCTATCCGGTGCGGATCGATTCCCTGACGCTGACCCTGGCCCTGATCGCGGCGGCCGTGTCGCTCGGAGCCGTCACGGGGGGACGCGACCGACTCCCCCGTCTGGCCTGGGCGGGTCGAACCGCCGCGGTCTTCGCCCTCATTGTGGTCGGCATCGAGCTCGTCGGCGTCTCGCGCGGACCCGACGCGGACGTCCTCGGCTTCGACGTCGGGAAGTTCGCCGCGGCGCGGGTCGAGCCGCCCCGGGCCACCTACCCGACACCGGAGACGCGTCGCCGTTTCTTCTCGCTGGTCGTGGACGCCGTCCGCGCCGACCCGCGGATCGACCAGGTGGCACTGTCCGAGTCCGTACCGCCGACGAGCGATGTCCTCCACTACTCCGTCTCGGTGGAGGGTCAGCCCTTCGACCCGGCCGCCAGACGAAGAGGCGCCGACCGGGTCGCCGTCGACGCGACCTACCTCGAGCTCCTCGGGTTCGATGTCACCGCCGGACGAGCCATCCGGGACGCCGACATCCGCGCATCGCGACCCGTCGCCGTCATCAACGAGACCATGGTCCGGAGGTTCTGGCCCGACGGCGGCGCGATCGGATCGCGATTCCGGCTCGGCGGCAGCGAGCCCGCCTACGTCGTTATCGGCGTCGTGAAGGACGTCGCCGAGCGCGGGCCCGAGCTGGGAGTGCGCCCGACCGCCTATGTCTCGTTCGCGCACGCGGAGGCGTCGCGCGCATTCGTCATCGCGCGATCCGACGATCCCCGCGCGGCGGTCGCGGCGATCGGGCGGGCCGTCGCGACCATCGATCCGGGAGTTCCGGCGGACCGGGGCCGCACCGTACGCGAGCTCATCGGCTCACGCCGCGTTCCCGCTCGGGCGCTCGGACTCATTAGCGGTGCGACGGGGATCCTCGCCCTGTGCCTGATCGCCGTCGGGGCGTCGCGGTGGGACGTCGGCAACCTCGTGCCCGCGGTCGCGGGCGGTCTGGTAGCGGGTGTGATGGCGGTCCGCGCGGCTCGTCCGTTGATGACCGCGATCGCCGGAGCGCATGTCGGATACGCGCCCGTCACCGAGTTTCTCGTGGCCAACATCATCGTGTCGATCATCGCGCTGGGCGCGCTGTCGACCGGGCGGGGGCGACCGGAAGAGCCGTCGCCGCGGTGAAACGGAACACGCGTGGCACGATCCCTGTACATTGTGGACCCGGGTGGCGGCGGGGCGGTGGATTTCACGGAGAGAACAGGTGCGACGGGACGAATTGAGACAGGCCAAAGAGCGGTTGTTCGCGGTCGGTGGGTGGGGCGACCGGACATTCGAGGATCTCCCGGACGTGTGTCACCAGCAGGAGCTGGCGAACAGCGTCACCGGCGCGATCGGGCTTCTGGGGAGCCTGATCGCTTTCGCCATGCTCATCGATCTCGGGACGCAGCTCGGCAGCACCGCCGCGCTCGTGAGCGGGACGATCTACGGCCTGACCCTCGTGCTCTCGTACACGGCCACGACGGTCTATCACAGCCTCCGCTGCGAGGTTCGCAAGGCCCGGTGGCGTGTGGCGGATCACTGCGCGGTCTATCTGCTGATCGCCGGCTCTTACACGCCGCTCGCGATCGGGCTTGTCGGGGGCAAGCCGGGTTGGCTTCTCTTCGCTGCCGTGTGGGCGCTCGCGCTGCTCGGGATCGCGTTCAAGCTCAAGTTCCGGTTCCGCTACCCGGGCACGTCCGTGGCGATCTACCTGGTAATGGGCTGGCTCGGGGTCTTCCTGGTGAAGACCGTCATCGACTCCGCGGGCTTCGAGGCGTTCCTGCTGATCGCGGCCGGGGGACTCTCATTCACGATCGGAACGCTCTTCTTCGGGGCCAAGCGGTTCAAGTACCACCATGCCATGTGGCATGTGATGGTGATCGCGGGCTGTGCGCTCCACTACCTCGCGATCGTGGGGCATATCCTTCCGCCGGTGACGTAACCGTCTCGCCGACGCCGCGCCCGGTTGGAGAGGACAGGGACCAGAGCGCTGTGGCTCAGTCCGCCCAGACCCTCATGGATCGCCAGTGCAGGTACATGTCCTCGGTCGCCCCGAGGTTCCGGTTCGACCCGAGCATCAGGTAGTCGAAGGTCAATTCCTGGCTTATCGTGCTCGTCACGTAGTTGTGCGTGACGACGCCGTCGATCTCGACGTACACCGACCACTGACCGTCCCCTTCGTTGCCGAAGTAGACCCTGAAGTGGTGCGGTTGACCATCGAAGAACTGCCGCGCGATCGGATTGCGCACCGTCTTCGGCGGGTACGTCGGGACGCCGTTCAGGAGACCACCCGGGTTCACCGGTACGTCGTCGCACGCCGGGAAGCCCGCCCCGCTCGCATGGACGCTCGATCCGGTCGTGCCCATCTTCACCTCGGCCCGGCCATGGCCGCACGATACCGTCTCGGCAAACCAGGCGAGGAAGAACTTGTAGTCGGGTGCGGGCGACGCGCAGTTGGCGTTCACGTTCGTCCAGTTGGCCGAGAAGGCCACGTCGAACTCCGCCCAGACGTGCTTCGTCCCGTTGGGGAGCGGGATCTTCGCCTGCCCGACGATCTGATCGTTGCAATGATTCGGCCGCGCCGCGAACCGATACCACATGCCCTGGCCCGTCGTCCCGTATCCGTCCGGGGACACCTCCACGTTGATCTGGTTCCGCCCCCAGTTGTCGAGCTGCTGCATATTCGCGAACGGGGCCGAGTCCATGACCGCACCCCATGTCGTGAATTGCGTCAAGTCGACGTCGTAGATCGCTTCGCCGGGCGGTACCCAAGCCAGGGGCGGGGCGATGACAGCTTCGACGGGACCTTCGGAGTGACACGCCGCGGATAGGAGGAGGACCAGAGCCGTCGCGAAGTAACCCACAACGAGGGTCCTGGTCGGAGAATCGTCGTGAGAGGCAGGCTCTCTAGGGGGAACGGGAGCAGTTCGTGCCATTTCCATGTCAACGCCTAGCGGCCGGTGGTCCACCCCCGAGACTAGCACGCTCTCAGACCGCATGACAAACCCCGGTCGACCGTCTCGGGCGCGACTTTTTCGCTAAGATCGCCCCTGACTTCTGGTTAGCTCCGACGGCGCCAGAGCCCGCCGGCGGCGGTGAAAGCCGGAGGGGGAACGAGGCGGCTTGGCCACGCTCCCCCTCGACAACCACAGGGACCCGAGCGAGTCACGGTCAGTTCGCCCAGACCTTCATCGATCGCCAGTGCAGGTACATTTCACTGGTCGCCCCGAGGTTCCGGTTCGACCCGAGCATCAGGTAGTCGAAGGTGTAGTTCTGGATGG
>JAWWCR010000071.1:0-21830 GCA_033720355.1 Gemmatimonadota bacterium | reverse complement strand
ATCATCGCTCTAGAAGGGTGTTGAAGAAGTACGGCGGGTCGCGTTACGCGCGCCACAGCCCCGGATCCAAGGAAGGACGACGAAGACATAGCCATAGCTACGTCGAGGAGTTCTGACGATGGAGACGGGGCTGTGCCGCCGTAACCGTCCACCGTGTTTGCCCTTGTCATGCCTCATGATCGGCGCAGGGGGGTCACGCGGTTGATCCATCGTCATTCCTCCTCGCCGTAGCTCAAAGCTACGACTCGTCGTCACTCCTCGCCTGAACCGCGCGAGAGGGGCACCCGCTCTAGCGGGTCCGCGCGAGACCCACCGTACTTCTTCGACACCCTTCTGATTCCTGGCAGCTCGCCGGGCGGCTCGGTCAGTCGTCCCGAAGCTCGAGCACCGTGATCTCGTCGTTCGTATACACGCAGATCTCCGCCGCGATCTCGAGACCCTTGCTCGCGATCTCCGCAGCCGAGAGGTCGGTCGCCCGCGACAGGGCGCGCGCGGCGGCGAGAGCGTACGAGCCGCCCGAGCCGAGCGCCAGAATCCCGTCGTCCGGCTCGATCACCTCGCCGGTGCCGGCGATGAGCAGACTCGTGTCGCGATCGGCGACCGCGAGCAGCGCCTCCAGCCGCCGCAGGTATCGGTCTCCGCGCCACTCCTTGGCGAGCTCGACCGCCGCCCGCGTGAGGTTCTTCGGGTGCCGCTCGAGCTGCGACTCGAACTTCTCGAACAGGGTGAGCGCATCCGCGACGCTCCCGGCGAATCCCGCCAGGATCCGCCCATCCCGCATGTGCCGCAGCTTGGTCGCACGTGATTTGACGACCGTATCGCCCATCGTAACCTGTCCGTCGCCCGCCATGGCGACATCGTCGCCGCGGCGGACGCACAGGATGGTCGTCGCCCGGATCTGCGTCTTCGACAGCCGTCTATCCTCCCCGCGGGTGCGACTCGGCGTGAACGCGTTTGAGCCGCTCCACGGACGTATGTGTGTAGATGCGGGTCGTCGTGAGACTCGCGTGCCCCAGCAGCTCCTTCACGGACACCAGATCGGCGCCGCGGTCGAGCAGGTGGGTTGCGAACGTGTGGCGCAACGAGTGCGTCGACAACCGCTCGCCGTCGGCGACGGCCGCCAGCGCGGTCCCGACGTCACGCTGGATCTGTCGGCGCGAAAGCCTCGTGCCGCGGGCCGAGACGAGCAGGGGGCCGTTCGGCGCCTCCGGTCGGGCAGCCAGATACTCGCGGACGGCGCGGACGGCGCGCGATCCGACGGGCACGACACGCTCGACACTCCCCTTCCCCAGTACCCGCAACTGGCCTCGCTCGAGATCGAGGTCGGCGACGTCGAGGCGCTGGAGCTCGGCCAGACGGACACCGCAGGAATAGAGCAGCTCGAGCGTCGCGCGACGTCGCAACGGAAGAACGCCCCCCTCCTCGCTCACGACGCGCTCGATCAGCCCGAAGAGCGTCTCGGCCCCGTCTTCCGTCAAAAACCCGGGTAGAGGTCGTTCGCGGCGGGGCGCGCGGACCAGCCGCGCCGGGTTCGCATCGGTGCGTCCGCTGCGGTGGAGAAAGGCGTAGAAGGCGCGGATCGCGGCGAGCTTCCGCTGAACCGACGACCTCTTCAGGCCTCGCGCCTCGAGCGACCCCAGAAACGACCGGATCCACAACCGCTCGACGGCCTCCCACGCCCAGTCGGCCGACCCGAGATAGCCGTCCAGAAACGTCGAGAACTGCCCCAGGTCGCGCCGGTAGCCGTCGATGGTGTTGGGCGATAGGCGCCGCTCCTTCCCGGCGTACCGAAGGAAGTCCTCCAGCCAGAGATCGCGACTGTTCATGCGAGGGAATCTATCGCGACGGCGCGGCGGCGGCCGGAAGCGTTAGGAGGCCGTCTTCTTCTTCGAGCCCGTCTTCTTTCCCGCCGGCTTCTTTTTCGCAGCGGCCCTCTTCTTCGTCCCACCCGACTTCTTCGCGGACGACTTCTTCTTCGCCGCAGGCTTCTTCTTCGCCTTCTTCGTCGCCATCCTCTCGATCCGCTTCTGGAGCAGCTCGATCGCCATCGGCATCGAGACATCCTCGGGCTCGACGCCCTTCGGCAGCGAAGCGTTGATCTTCCCGTGCTTCACGTATGGCCCGTAGCGGCCGCTGTACACTGCGACCGGCGCGTCGTCATCGGGGTGATTCCCGATCTCGCGCAGCGGCTTCGCGGGGGCGCGTCTTCCGCGCCCGCGCTTCGGCTGAGCGAGCAGCTCGAGCGCTCGGGGAAGCTCGACGGTCAGCGGGTCGTCGTCGGCCGTAAGCGACCGGTAATCGCCCTCGTGGACGACGTACGGACCGTAGCGGCCGATCCCGACCTTCACCGGGTCTCCTGTCTCGGGATGCTTCCCCAGCTCTGCGGGCATCGACAGGAGCTTGAGCGCGATCGGCAGCGTCACGTCCTCGTAGGCCACGTTGTCGGGGAGGGAGGAGCGCTTCGGCTTGGGCTCGCCCTCGACCATCTCGCCACGCTGCACATACGGGCCGAACCTCCCGGTCATCAGATAGATCTTCTCGCCCGTCTCGGGGTCGAGCCCGAGCTCATCCGGCCCTTCGGCGCGTCGCTCGAGGATCTCGACCGCCTCGGCTTCGAGCAGATCGGCGGGAGGCACCCCCTCCGGCAGCGGGGCCGTCATCCGCTCGCCGTTCCGCTCGAGCTCCATGTAGGGCCCGTAGCGACCGATTCGGATGCGCGGCGCCATGTCGTCGAAGACCACCGTCGAGGCCTCGCGCGGGTCGATCTTCTCTTCACGCACGGACAGACGCCGCTCGAACCCGTTCTCGCCCGCGTAGAAGTCGCGCAGATACTCGCGCCAGTCCACCGATCCGTCCGCCACGTGATCGAGCGACCCCTCCATCTCGGCGGTGAAACCGATATCCACCAGGTCGGGGAAATGCCGTTCCAGCAGCCCCGTGACCGCGAACGCGATGAACGTCGGGACGAGCTGCTTGTTCTGGCGCTCCGCGTATCCCCGGTCGAGGATGGTCGAGATGATCGACGCGTAGGTGGAGGGCCGACCGACGCCGTCGCTCTCGAGCTCCTTCACCAGCGTGGCGTCCGTGTATCGGGCCGGCGGCTTCGTCTCGTGTCCGAGGCTCTCCAGCTCCGTACAGTGGAGGGCCTGTCCCTCGGCGAGCGGGGGCAGCACGACCTCCTGGTCCTCGAGCGCGGCGTCCGGGTCGTCCGAACCCTCGACGTAGGCGCGGAAATACCCGGCGAACTCGATCACTTTCCCCGTCGCCCGGAAGATGGCGTCGTCCGCCTCGACCTCGATCGTCAGGTGGCGCTGCCGCACGTCCGCCATCTGGCTGGCCACCGTCCGCTTCCAGATCAGCTCGTAGACGGAGGCGGCCCGGCCGCCCAGCCCCAGCTCGCGGGCCGTCGGCATCTCGGTCCCGGCGGGTCGGATCGCCTCGTGCGCCTCCTGAGCCCCCTTCGACCTGGTGCGCGACCGACGTGGCTCGGGGCTCAGGTACTCCTTCCCGTACCGCGTCTCGACCCGATGTCGGATGGCCGCGATGGCCTGCTCGGACAGGCTCACCGAGTCCGTCCTCATATACGTGATCAGCCCGTCTTCGTAGAGCCCCTGCGCGATCGCCATCGTCTGACGCGCACTGAGGTTGAGCTTGCGATTCGCCTCCTGCTGGAGGGTCGCCGTCGTGAACGGCGGAGCCGGGCTGCGGGTAGAGCTGCGCTCATCGAGCGACTTGACGGCGAAGTCTTCCTCCGCGAGCCGGTCGCGCAACGCGGCGCTCGCCGCCTCGTCGAGGTGGACGACCTCGCGCCCCTCCTTGAGCGCTCCGGTCCTTTCGTCGAAGTCGCGACCGGCGGCCACGGGAAGGTCGCCGACAGATTTCAGGTCGGCCGTAAGCGCCTTCCCATCCGCCGTGAGGTGGGCGCGCAGGTCCCAGAACTGCGCACGCCGGAACGCGCGCCTCTCGCGCTCGCGCTCGACGAGGAGCCGCACCGCCACGGACTGGACGCGGCCCGCGGACAGACCGGGGCGGATCTTCTTCCACAGGAGGGGCGACAGCTTGTACCCGACCAGTCTGTCGAGGATGCGTCGCGCCTGCTGGGCCTCGACGCGCCTCAAATCCAGCTGCCCGGGGTCGCGGATCGCCGCCTGGACCGCCGTCCTCGTGATCTCGTTGAACGTGATCCGGCGGAAGCGCTCGGGTGGCGCCTTCTCGTAGCCGAGCACGTGCGCGATATGGAACGCGATGGCCTCGCCCTCGCGATCGGGATCGGTCGCGAGGAGGACGGTCTCGGCGTCCTTGGCGGCACTCTTGAGCTTCTTGAGGATCGTGCCCTTGCCGTCGATCGTGACGTACTCGGGCTCAAACCCGGCGTCGACGTCCACGCCGAGACCGCTCCGGGGCAGATCGCGCACGTGCCCCACCGATGCCTCGACGCGATATCCGTCTCCGAGATACGACTCGAGCGTCTTCGCCTTCGCCGGCGACTCCACGATCACGAGATTCTTCAAGTCTCTCTCCGCACTCCGTTCGTTCCGTCCGCTCCCCGCGGTCGATGGATCCGCCGACCCCGTCGACGACCCGTCGCACGAGCATACCGCAAACCGCGCGTCATGTGCCGATTCGTCAGGGATCGACCAGCCCGCCCACGGCGTCGACCACCGCGCGGGCGACATCCTGCGGCGTCCGACCGGTCGTCTGGACGGCGATCTCGGCCTCCCCGTACCGCGCCTCGCGAGCCCCCAGAAGGGCCGAGAGCGCGGCTTCGCCGTCCCTTCCCGAGAGCAGCGGCCGGCCGTGGCCCCCCGCTCCCAGACGAGCGAACGCCGCCACAGGGCTTACGCGCAACCAGACCCTGACGCAACCGTCGGGCCCTCTCGCGATGTCGTCCCGGGCCATCCAGCCTCCTCCCGTCGCGACGACGATGCGGTCTCGACCGAGCAGCGAATCGCTGGCTCGCGCTTCGGCGTCGCGGAAGGCGGACTCTCCGTCATCCTCGAAGATCTCGGCCACCGTCCGCCCTTCCGACCGCTCGACGAGCTCGTCGAGATCGACGAAGTCGTATCCCAACCGACGGGCGACCAGGGGCCCGACCGTGCTCTTGCCGGACCCGGAGAGACCGACGAGCCAGATGCTACGCCGCGCTCCCGCCACCGCCGCTCCCGCGACCGATCGCCCGGATCCGCTCGAGGTAGCGCCCGACGTTGCCCCTGATGTCGCCGATCGCATCGCCGCCGAACTTCTCGATCCACGCATCGGCGATCACCAGGGCCACCATGGCCTCACCGACGATCCCGGCCGCCGGCACCGCACAGACGTCGCTTCGCTCGCGGATCGCTTTCGCCGGCTCGCCCGTCTCGGTGTTCACGCTGTCGAGGGGACGACGCAGCGAGCTCAGGGGCTTCATCGCCACCCGACACACGACCGGCTCACCCGTCGTCATGCCTCCCTCGAGGCCACCGGCGTTGTTTCGCCGTCTCGCGAAACCGCCGGTCGCCCGGCGCTCGTCATCCCGGTCGATCTCGTCATGGACGTCGGAGCCACGCAGCGCGGCGACGCCGAACCCCAACCCGATCTCCACACCCTTCATCGCGTGGATCGACATCAGTGCACCGCCGAGTCGGCCTCCGAGCCGCGTCTCCCACGAAACGTGACTCCCGAGACCCGCGGGCACTCCCCGCACCACGACCTCGAACACGCCTCCCAGCGAGTCGCCGGCTCGCCGTGCCTCGTCGATCGCCGAGACCATGGCCTCGCTCGCGACCGCATCCAGACACCTGACCGGCGAGTCGTCGGCGATGCCATTCAGCTCTTCCGGCCATTCCTCAGTTCCGGGCGCCTCCACCGGGCCGATGCGGACCACGTGGCTCTCCACGCGGACCCCGAACTCCGCGAGAAACCGCTTCGCCACGGCGCCGGCCGCGACGCGGGCCGCCGTCTCGCGGGCGCTCGCCCGCTCGAGGATATCCCGGGCGTCCGTGCGGTCGTACTTGATCATCCCCGCGAGGTCGGCGTGCCCCGGACGCGGGAGCACAACCCGCCGCAGAGCCCCGGCGTCCTCGTCGTCGGGCGCCTCGACGGCCATCGCGTCCTCCCAGTTCCGGAAGTCCCGGTTCGGGATCCGGATCGCCACCGGGGCCCCGATGGTCTCCCCGAGCCGGACGCCCGCGAAGATCTCGCCGAGATCCTTCTCGATCATCATGCGGCCGCCCCGCCCGTACCCGCCCTGCCGGCGCGCGAGCTCGAACGCGACATCGGCCGGGCGGAGCGCCAGACCCGCCGGCACGCCTTCGAGGATCGCCACGATCGCGGGACCGTGCGATTCGCCGGCGGTCGTGAGTCGCAGACACCTCAGCACGCGGATATCCAGGGACCGGGGTGAACGGGCGAACAGGAAAAAGGGCCCCGGCGCAAACGCCGGCCCCCGAAAGTGGTGCTGCGCTGGTCGGCGAACAAGCGCCGGTCGTCCTACATGCCGGACGTGTCGTTGGGGTGGACGATGTGCGGAGTGACGAGGATGATCAGATCCTGCTTGATCTCGTTCTCCTTCGTCGTCCGGAACAACGCCCCGAGAAGCGGGATGTTCATCAGCCCCGGAATCCCGCTCTCGCTGCGGCTCACCTCGCTCAGCGTGAGACCACCGATCACGGCCGTCTCGCCATCGTCGAGCAGCAGACGCGTGCTGCCGATCTGCTTCTCGAAGATGAACCCGACGTCGGCCACGCCCACCTGCAGACCCGACCGCTCGGCGGACAGATCGAGCAGTACCTGATTGTTGTTCGTGACGTGCGGGGTCACCTCGAGGATGATACCCGTGTCCTCGAACTGGACGGTCGCCTGCGCTTCCGCCGCATCGGCGCCCACGTCGAGCACCCGAACCGGCGTCCGCTCACCCACCTGGATCCGGGCGCGCGAGTTGTCGACCACCTGGATCGACGGTGCGGCCTGGACGTCGGAGAGCTGGTGCGACTCGAGCGCCTCGATGAAGGCGAATAGCGAGAAGTCCCCGAACGCCACGGCGGTCAGGATCTGGAGCGCCGGCGACACGACGCGATCGTTCGCGTTGGCGAGCGACGCGATCGCGTCACCGCCGATGTTGACGAGCGTCTCGTTCGTGCGCTTGAAGAACGCCTGGTCCGGGATCCCGTCCCCATCCGTATCGACGAGCTGAGGAGGCTCGTTCGGATCGGGCACCTCGATCACGTCGTTGATGCCCTGCTCGACGAACCCGCCATCCCGCTCCTTGAGATCGTAGACGATCCCGAGCTCCATGACGTCGGTCCGATCGACGAAGACCAGCTTCGCCTCGATCGCGACCTGCGGCATCCGCTTGTCGAGCGCGGTGATCATGGTGTCCATCCGCGCGACGACCGACGGCGCGTCGGTCACGATCACCGAGTTGGTCCCCGAGTGCGCCACGACCTGGCCGCGCTCTGGCGTGACCAGGCTCCTCATCATCTGCGCGATCGAGTCCGCGCTCGCGTAGTTGATCCGGATCACCCGGGTCTCGGAGAGCAGGTCGTCCCGGTCCTTCAGGTTCTGAAGGCGATCGACGATGATGATTCCGCTCTCGTTCGTCTGCCAGCCGAGCCCCTGCGCGGAGAGGATCGCGCTGAGCGCGACGTCCCAGGGCTGGTTGTTGATGTCGATGCCCCGGACGCCGACCTCGGCGATCTCACCGTTCGGCACGATCGACACGCCGGCGAACTCGGAGAAGCCGGCCAGAACGTCGAGCATCGACGCGCTGTCGTAGGCCACCGAGATGCGCGGTTGAGCCTGCTGAAGCGCCGACATGACCGAAGGGGCGGCGCCGGTCGCATTGTCGTTGACGAGCGACGTGCTCGACGTCACCCCCGCATCCGCCGGGGCGCCGATGTTCGTCGACCAGCTGCTGAACGCCTCGCCCGGATTCGCGAAGCGAACCTGGACGTTGCCTGTCGACTGATCGACCTCGTAGTCGAGCTTGCGCGTCAGATCGAACACCAGCCGGACGACGTCCGGTCGGAACTGGCTCGACCGCATGCGTATCACGCCACCTCGACCGATCGCTTCGTAGCTGTGCCGGCCGAGCGCGTGGCTCGCACCCTCCACGTCGAGGATCAGCCGTGGCGGCTCCTCGAGCATGAAGTGGTGGACCGACACGTCGGCGCTCCCTACCACGACGGTGATCTCGGTCTGAGAGCCCGCCGGGGTGATCTGGACTTCCCGCACGTCCGTCGACGCGGTCGTGAACCACGCCGCGAACGCGAAGGCCAGGACGGTCCGAGCCATCATCCTTCACTCTCCTTGTTTCGCTTCACCCGAAGGGTCTCTTGCCGGCTGATTCCGTAGTTCGTGATCAAGAAATCCACTTCATCCGTCCGGATCGCGACCACGCGCGCATCACCGAGGACTTCGCCCTCGCGCACGCGGTACCGGCGTCCGGTGCTCTCATCCAGGAGCGTCGCGACGCTCCCGATACTCGGGTTGAACAGCACGCCACTGAGCCGCAGATCTATGAACTGCGGACCGATCCGCTCACCCGCGTTGAGCGCCCGGAACGGGTCCCGGCGGCCGAGCGAGGGGTAGGAAAACACCTCCCGCTCGTAGACGGTCGACGCCGTCGACGCCTGGCCCTGAGTCGGAGCCGCCGTCACCGGCAGCATCACCGCCGCACCGACCGCGGCGAACGCCGCGCACCGGACCCGACGGCCCTTCGAATGAGCCCTCATCATCCGCCCTCCCGCACTGGAGTGCCGCCCGGCGGGAGAACGAAGGTCTCCAGCTGGAATCGGGCGGTCACGAACTGCCGGCCGGAATTGGTCTCGCGAGACGGCCGGATCTCCTCGACCTCGGGGCGCACGATCCGGGTGAACGACGCCACCCGTGCGAGAAACTCCCCGACGTCGTGGTACTCGCCTTCGATCTGCATCGACCAGTTCTGCCGCATGAAGTAGCCGGCGCTGTCGGGCATCGGCTCGGCCGGCGTCACGTTCACGAGCTCGAGCCCGAGCGACTGGCTCTCCGCCGCGATCGCCTCGTAGATCGCCGGAACCTCGCCTTCCTCGGGTACGAGCCGCTGGAGCATGGCGAACTGTCGCTCACCGAGCTCGAGCTCCTCGCGCACGGCGTCGAGGTTCTGCATGCGAGCCTCGGCGAGCTCGTTCGCCCGCTCGATCTGCTCGACTCGCTGCTGCATCTCGGTGAGCCGGTCGGCCCGCGGGCTCAGCACGTACAGGTGCGTCAGCGCACCGACCGCCACGAGGGCGATCACGCCGAGCAGCTTGTACTGGTCCTGTGGGTCTTCTGGTAGCAATGCCATGGTCAGAATCCCGTCGTCGCGATGATCGGTTCGGTGCGCGGGGGCCCGCCGGCCGGCTCGGTGAACCGGGCCGTGAGCGTGAACGCCTGGACCGAAAGGTCACCATTGTCGAGCGTCTGCTTCTGGCTCCCGAGGATCCGGACGTCCGTCACGTACTCCGACGCCTCCAGGTTCCGGACGAACTCCGTGATCGCCAGCGGGTTCGCCGCGATGCCCTGGATCTGGACCCCGACGCTCGGGAGCGGCGAGGTCTGCCGCAGACCGCTCAGCCACGCGAGCTGAGGGACGGCCCGGCTGATCTCGTCGAGCAGGTGCGGCCACACGAAACGGTTGCGGTCCAGCTCCTCGACGAGCGCGACGCGCTCGCTGATACGCGAGCGGCGCTCGTTGAGGCTGTCGCTCACCAGCCTTAGCTCGGCGAGACGCGCCGAATCCGCGGTGGCCACGTCGAGCCTGGTCTCGAGCTCCCCGGCGGTGCTGCGCTGCGACCACCACATGTAGCCGCCGATCGCGGGAACGACGATGCACGCGACCGTAAGCGCCGTGTTCCACGGGTTCTTTACCTTGATGGCCTCCGCTAGACCACCACCACCCGCACCAGCCGCGCGCTTCGACTTCTTGCTGCGCGACTTCTGTGATTCCGGAAGAAGATTGACTTCGATCATCCGTGTTTCCTCGATCCCCCGAGTGCCCGTCCGCCCGTCTACGGTGACCGGTCTCTTATGCCGCCCTGAGTCCGAGGCCGACCGACAGCATCAGCATCGGCGCCATTTCCTGCAGTTGCATGTAGTCCACCGCGTCGGCCTTCACCTGGATTCGCTCGAAGGCGCTCGCGATGTGGGTCTCGACGCCGAGACGCTCCGCCAGCACTTCGGAGAGCGACGGCACGCCGACGCCACCTCCGCACAGGTAGAGCCGCCCGACACCGAGGCCGATCTCATCCGTCTCGAGAAAGGCCGCCGCCCGCTCGACGCCGCGGGCCACTTCCTGCGACCGCTCGACGAGAAAGTCGCGCAGGGCCGCGTTGTCGCTCTCGCCACGGAGCACCGCCTCAGCCTGCTCGGCCGTGAGCGACCGCTCGCGCTGGAGGTCGAGAATCAGACCGCGAGTGCCGAACGTCAGGTCGCGGGTGAGCACCGGGACGCCGTTGTCGAGCACGTTCACCGTCGTGGTGTCGTGCCCGATGTTGACGAGCGCGGTGATCCCGTCCATCGCGTTCGGGTAGTTCACCTCGAGCGCGTTGTGGAGCGCGAATGCCTCGACGTCCACCGTGCGGGGATTCAATCCGGCCTGCTGAAGGAGCGAGATGCGGGTCTCGATGAGCTCCCGCTTGGCGGCCACCAGGAGAACCGTCATCTGGAGCCCGTCGCCGTCGGGATCGGTGATCTCGAAGTCGAGCTGCACGTTGTCCATGTCGAACGGGACGTGCTGCTCGGCCTCCCACGGGATCACCTCGCGGGCTTCCTCCTCCTCCATGCGATCCATCTTGATCAGCTTGATGATCACGTCGCGTCCACCGACGCCGATCACGACATCGCGCTGATCGATCTTCTCGCGCTCGAACATGGAGGAGATGGCATCCGCGACGAGACCCGGGTCGACGATGTCGCCGTCGACGATCGCGTCCCCCTCGAGGGGACTTACCGCGATTTTTTCGAGCTGCGGAGCATCTTTGCTGTGGTCGATGACGGCAGCCTTGATGTAGCCGCTACCGACATCCAGCCCAACCGTCGTCTTCTTCCGCCCAAACCCAAATGGCCGCATCGATGTTCGTCCGTTTCAGCTGTTCTCACGGACGAGATGTGGCGGGACGGCTCAAGTTATGTCGCGTCCCCGGGCGGGTCAAATCCCCGTAATAGCTGGGGATACCGCCCTCTCGCCTCACCTCGTCAGACTCTCCGAATGCGCTCTCTCACCCTAGTTTCGCAGCGGGATGTCGTACGTGACGGGCCGGCGCACGTTGAACGCCGACACGTCGCCCGTCGCGGTCACCACTACGCGGATCTCGCGGATGTTCGCGAGCTGTCCGCTCCCCACGTTGCTCTGTACCGATCCGTTCGCCATCACGTATTGGAACTGCGCGCCCGACTCGAAGGGCGTGACGAGCTCCTGTCCGTTGCGCCAGATCGCATCGGATCCCGACACGCTCGACGACGCGCCGAAGCTGTACGCCAGCTCGCCGTACCATCGGACCAGGGATCCGCGAGGCGGCGTCGGGCTCCAGTTGCTCGTCGTGCGAAAATCGGTGCTGGCCGCCACGTTCGCGGAATCCGCGCCGTTGTTTCGACATGTCGTCTCCGCGGTGCCGCCGGTGGAGTTCACCGTCGGCGTGTACGGCTCTGTGTAGTTGAAGGCCGAGTCGTACGGACCGGAGTAGGCGGTCCCGCGGAACGAGGACGTCAGGTTCGCGTTCGTCACGGTGTCGTAGACGAAGAGGTACGCCGTGCCTCCGGGCAACGTGTCGCAGACGACGGCCCGAACGAGGTCGAACCGGATCACGACCGAGTCGGACCGCGCCCGCATTATGTCCTCGGGCGAGGCCATCCTGAGCTCCGCCGCGACGAGGTCGACCGCCGCGCGCACGTTCTGCTGCGCGAGCAGGTTGTTGTCGCTCGTCGTGTAGAAGCGCTGTTGGCCCACGACCAGGACGAGCAGGGCGCCGCCGAGGACGCCCGCAACGACGATCGTGATCAACACCTCGATCAGCGTGAAGCCGCGCAGGGCCATCCGCCGGTCTCCGATCCTGCGTGTCGGCATGACGTTCCTCACGGTACCGGGGCGGCCGGCAGCTGCCGGTTCTCGTACATGCGGCTCGTGTAGACGCGGGCCGATCCGTTGCCGGTGATCGGCGTCACCGTGAGCTGCACGAGCTTGACGCGGGAAGTCGGCGATGTGACCGACCGGGTCACCTGGTAGACGCGGTTGCCGACGGACACGGTGTCGCTGCCGCTGGCGGCGGCCGCGTACCCGCCCCCCAGGAGCGTCTCCATCACCTGCTGTGCGGCCAGCGACTGGTCGGTCTGCGAGGTGGACAGCTTCGTCTGCGTGCCCACCTGAAGGCTGATCCCCGCGATCGCCATCATCCCCACCGAGAGGATGATCATCGAGACGAGAACCTCGATCAGCCCGAGCCCCGACTCGTCGGCGAGCCGGGCGCGAAGGGATGTCATCGGTCGATCCATCGAAGTCTCCTCGTGGCCACGCATCAGTTGATGTCCGTGCGGCCGAGGGCGTTGATCCTCAGCTGCTGGGTGTGCGTCTGGCGCGCCACGTTGATCTGGGCCGTCCCCTGGGCGAGGAGCCCGCGCGAGTTGAACGTGAGTGAATCGCCGGTCGTGCTCACACGCAGCCCGGAGAGCGGCGTTTCGGTGGTCGTGCCGAACTCGCGTCGCATGAAGACGGTGCCCGCCGCATCCCGGATGACGTACCTGAGATTCGTCTCGTCGACGACCATGGACACGTCCTCGCGACGCTGGATCGCGAAGCTGCGGGTCAGGGCTACGTCGGCCGCCATCTGAACCGCGGCTTTTCGCGCCGCCGTGGCCTCCGCGTATTGCCGGAAGGCTCCTATGCTCACCGCCGCGACGATCGCGAACGCGCTCATCGCGATGCCGAACTCGACGAGCGTGAATCCGCGGTCGTCCAGCGTGTGTCGGTTTTGTCGGCTGTCTCGTCTCATTCTCTCATCGTCCGGACTCGCGAGGTCCGTCACATCTGGCGATCCGCCGGTTCTTCCGATCTCTCGCCGTTCTCGTGTGACCGATGCGAAGGACCCCGGGGCAAGAAAGCGGCCTTGCCGTAAGTGCAAGTCTCGTAGTCACATGTGTCCGCTGCGGGCTCCCGGATGGCTGAACTTTTTTCATGGTCTGCGCATGCGTTGGTCAGCAGTCCGCAAGATCTGCATGCATCAAGGGCGAAAGGCATGCCGCCGGATGCGGCCCACGAAGTTGATGACCACGCGGATCCCGCGGTCCCCCCGGTACAGATAGACGCTCCCGGCCGCGCCGTGTCCGCGCGGGTTGAACCCGAGGGTTCGCGGACGTACGACGATCGAGTCCACGTAGCGTGCACCGGGTGGGCCGAGCGCGCGCCGCTCGATCACCCGGCCCGCGGGGTCGACCGTCTCGAGGGTGCCGGGTCCCGACACGCGGACGCGAAGACGCTCGCGGCGGGCGACGGCGCGCAGCCGCACTCCGGCGAGGTGGCGTTCCGTGACCCGGGCCGCTCTGGAGAGCGACCAGCGGTCCACTATCCCGGAGGCGGGAAGGACGGCAGCGAGCAACAGCCCCGAGAGCACGATGACAATAACCATCTCCACGAGCGTGAATCCGGTCCGTGAACCGGCGGTCGCATGACGGGGCACGCCTCTCCTCCACCCACGGGTCGCGCGATCCGGGTTCGCCGGCGTGGCCGGGAGACCCGCTTCCGTCCCAGGGTCCGGGCGCAGGTCAACTCTCGATCATCGAGGATGGTCGTGGAGGACGGCGGTGGAGGTAAGAAAGGGTTCGGGGCGTGGAGGGACGCCGCGCGATCAACCCGGCGGGTCGACGACGATCATCGCCCGCGACGGGGCGGATCGAGCGCCGTGGCCTATGAACAGATCGGGCTCCCGGCAAAATTGCTCGTGACGGCGACGGTGCATACGATCGCGCTCGAGCTGTGGACAGCGGTCGCGCCCCATCCCGTGCCCGAGGCGCTGTCGACCGCGACACTCACGTTCGGCGACGACATGTAGAGGGTCCCGAGGCCTCCGAGACTGCCGCTGTACAGGTGGAAGTCCGCGTAGTACGCCTCCTGCGCGGTCATGAGGTTCCGAAGATCGGATCGCATCGAGGCGACGTACGAGCGCTCCTTGGTGCCGAAGAGCTGCGGGAGCGCGATCGCCGCGAGAATCGCGATGATCACGACCACGATCAGCAGCTCGATCAACGTGAACCCGTTCCCCTGCTTCATATGTACCAACCCTCGGCGCGTCTGGTGCGCGTAGTCTTCTCGAGTCATGCCGTTCCACCGTGCCGCTACGTCATTCCGTGATCTATCCTAGGCAACCGATATGCCGTTCGAGCCAATCGTCGACGCGGAAAGCGGTTGCGGTACACGGGCAGAGCGCGAGGGAACGCGAACGGTCGCCTATGACTGCGGATTCTGGCGATGTGCGAGACTGCTAGGTGGCGTTCTGCGGTCCTTTCGGCCGGAACGGAGCGCCACGACGACCGATGCCGACGACCCCGAGAAGCCCGACGAGCGACGCGATCGAGAGACTGATGACCGAGATCATGCGTCCGGTCTCGAACGAGCTCGGCAGATAGCGGAACACGACCTCGCGGTCACCGGCTTCGATCGGCACGGCCCGGAAGAAGAAGTTCGCCAGCTCGATCTGACGCTCCCGGCCGTCCACGTACGCGCGCCACCCGGGAAACCAGCTGTCCGTGAGGACCAGGTGTCCGTCTCCGTTCTCCTCCAGGCGGACCCGTACCTCGTCGCCCGAGTCGAAGACGATGGTCGCCCCGCCGGCCGACCCACCCTCGATCCCCGACTGCGAAGCCGGATCCGGCGAGACCTCGGGTGAGAAGGCCGCCGCGGTCGGGTCGATGAGGATCACGCCTTTCGTGGGGTCGAACGCGTCGTCGAGCACCGCGTTGATCGCGGCCACGCGGTTCGGCACGGTGCGGGCCTCGAATACCGTGTAGGCTCGGGGCAGCGGGTTCTCGAGCTCGTAGAGATACCCGGGCAGGGACTCCTCGAGCGGGATCGGTCGGGCGTGTCCCTCGGCATGGGGGAGATCCTGGTTGTACAGGTACCGGACGCTCATGAGTCGCAGCAGCCGCCACCGCCGCACGTCGTCGGCAAGAATCCTGTACAGGGCTCGTTCGTCCTCGTTGCGGGTCAGCTTGATGGCGTCCCACGTGTCCGGCTGGAGCACCCCCCAGCGCTGGCCGACGTTCGGCGCCATGGTCTGCTGCCAGAGCCATTTCTGCGACTCGTACGACGCATCCCCGCGAACGAGGAGCCGGCCGGCCTGCTCGCCGAAGTCGGTGGCCCGGTAGCGGTAGTTGAGCCGCACGTCGTCGAGCGGGAAGCTCGCCGCGATCAGCGGCGCCCGCTCGTAGAACTCCGGGTCCGCGACCGGGTTCAGATGCCGGTGCGCCGTGAACAGGTCGACGACGAGCAGGACGGCGAGCAGGACCCCGAACATCGATGTGCGCAGCCAACCTCGACGATGAATCCAGGTCAGCAGTACCGCGATCACCGCGAGGAGGACGAGTCGGCTGAGATTGTCCCCCCATACGCCGTACACGTAGTCGAAGTCGATGAACATGCGCGCGTTCGCGAAGTGCGTTGCGGCGTACGCCTCCACCCCGTCCCGGCCCAGGGCGAAGGCGACGCGGGCCGCGATGACGACCCCGAGGAGCGCGAGCGCGCCCGCTGCATCCGCCCACCCCCCCCGGCGGGCGAGGAGTGCCCGTGCTCCGTAGCCGGCGAGCAGCATGGACGAGAACGCGGTGACGAAGAAGTACTTCTCGGGGAAGCGGAAGGCCCCGAAACCGGGGACATGCTCGAACAACCAGGGATAGACGGGCGTGTACGCTCCCAGCGCCACGACCGTGCCGGCGACCCCCATCGCCGTCCAGACGACCACCTCGCGCCGATGGTCCCGGTCGCGCCAGGCGAACCAGTACAGCAGCAGCCAGACCGGACCCATGTAGATCGAGTACAGCCAGGCCGCGCGAGCCCCGATGACAGAGCGGTATCCGAACGCGAAGTCGGGATCGCCGTAGTCGGGAGGCACGATGAGGTGCACGAGACGCACGGGCTCGAGCGGGAACGCGCTCGCCTCGTCGAGGGTGAGACCCCCACCACCCCGGCTGGACTCGACGAGAAACTCGAGGGTGGGAAGCACCTGGATGGCGACCAGACCCAGCACCAGCACGGCGGCGGCCCCGACGCCGGCCACCCAGGGGAACGGGCCCCGTCGGAGCTCGGCGTGCCTCGCCCCCGCAAGCGTCACCGCGACGACCGCCGTGAAGATCGCGAACAGGAACGTCTGCGGCTCCCCCGCCAGGAACCCGAGGGCGCCGATGACCGCGAGCCCCGCCAACGACCCCGCCGATCGCCGGCGCAGATGTACGAGTGCGGCCCACGTGAGCGCAGGGGCCCACGTCGCTGCCTGCAGCGCGTTCATCAGGTTCAGGAGTGAAACGAAGTAGCCGCCGAGCGTCCACGTGGTGGCCGCGATGAAGGCCGGAACGTGGTCGAACCCCATCTCGCGCGATAGGAGCCACGCGAAGACGGCGCCCGAAACGAAGTGGAACGCCACGAGCGCGTTGAACCCCGCGAGAAAAGGCAGGGCGGCGAACGCCCAGTTGGGCGGGTAGAAGACACCCGTCTGGAAGTTGGCGAGGAACGGGGCCCCCGTGCCGACGTACGGGGTCCAGAGCGGCAGATCGGCGGCGCGTAGAGCCTGCCAGAGCTGGAATTTCTGGGGGACGAAGAAGCCCTGCATGTCACGGGCGATGGGGACGCCCGTGAGCGTCACGATCTCCCACAGGTAGACGGCGCAGATCAGCGCCAGCAGCGCCGCCGGCCACCACCCGCGCGCGCCAAGCGTCCGCTCAATCCCGTTCACCACCACCTCCCGTCAGCCCTGTCCGCACCCCGAACCGCCCCCCGCTCCGGGTTGGGTCCCCGTCGGTCGCCTCAAGGTGGTCTACCTCGCGCGCAAAAAAAGGAGCGCGGCCGGGGCCGCGCTCCTTCTTGTTCGCCGGGTCCGGTTGGACCCGTGTCCACCGTCCGAATCAGCAGTCCGTTCCGGAAACGCCGATCTGACCGAGCCGGGCCGCACCCGACGAGGCGGACGTGTCCACGCACCAGGTCGTCGGCGAGCTGGCGTGATTCGCCGTGATCAGGTAGCCGTCGGTGTTGGCCGTGGCCTGGACCGTGACCTGCTGGCTGGCCGAACCGTCGATGGATCCGTCGCCACCGAGGTCGTAGGTCGCCCCAGCCGTCGCCGTGATGTTGGTGTAGAGCTGATAGTCGGAGAAATAAGCTTCCTGGGCCGTCATCATGTTACGAAGATCGCTCTTCGCGGCGGCGTCGAAGGCCTTCTCCTTCGTGGACGCGAACTGCGGGATCGCGATCGCGGCAAGGATGCCGATGATGACGACGACGATCAGCAGCTCGATCAGAGTGAAACCCTTTGAGTTGCGCAGCATTGTTGCTCCTCGCTTTACCTGTGGTTGACACCCGGGGCGAAATCCGAGCATCGGAGTCTCCAATCGACTCCGCCTCACGCACGGGGCTGGAAGGGCAACGCGTGTGCCCGACCGACCTGATTCGCGCTAAACCGTTGGAAAGCGGGGGGTTGTACTTTTTCCCGGCGGATGGGGGCGTGCCAGCCCGGCCGGGACGGGCATTGCACTATGCACGGTCGGGTGCAGGGCCTGCGAATGGACGAAAACCGCCATCCCGCGGGCCCCGCCACCCTTCCGGGCGTCCGGCGTCACACCTCGAGCTGATACCGCTTGATCTTGCGGTAGAGCGTGCTCGGATCGATCCCGAGAACCTCGGCCGCCCGACTCTTGTTGCCACCCTCCGCACGAAGCACGTGTTCGATGTACGCGCGCTCGATGACCTCGAGCGTGGGGTTCGCCGGAGGCGCCTCCTGGATGAGCGGCTGCTCGGGCTGCTCGCGTAGACGCGGCGGCAGCGCATCCTCCCTGATCGTCGTCCCGTTCGTCAGCACGACCGCCCGCTCCACCACGTTCTCGAGCTCGCGTACGTTCCCGGGCCACTGGTATTCCTGGAGCACCTTCATGGCATCCTCGGAGATCTTCTTCGGCTTCTCCCCAGACCGCTCCGCTTCCCTCGACAGGAAGTGGTCTGCGAGCAACGGGATATCATCGATTCGCGCGCGCAGCGGCGGCAGCTCGACCGAGATCACGTTCAGCCGGTAGTAGAGGTCGCTCCGAAACCGTCCCTGCTCGATGTCCCGCTCGAGATCACGGTTCGTCGCCGCGATCAGCCTGACGTCGACCTGGACGGCCTTCGTCGACCCGACCGGGATGACCTCTCTCTGCTGCAGCACGCGAAGCAGCTTCACCTGGGTCGACGGCACCATCTCGCCGACCTCGTCGAGGAAGAAGCTTCCGCCCGAAGCGGCGACGAACAGACCTTCCTTGTCGCGGACGGCGCCGGTGAACGATCCCTTCACGTGCCCGAACAGCTCCGACTCGAGCAGTCCCTCGGGGAGCGCCGCACAGTTGAGGGAGAGGAAGTGCTCGTCGGCCCGCGTGGAGAGCTCGTGGATATAGCGGGCGAAGACCTCCTTACCCGATCCGGACTCGCCGCGGACCAGGATGGTCGAGTCGCTGCCGGCCACGGATTCGGCCATGTCGAGCGCCTTGCGGAACTCGGGACTCGTCCCGATCGGCTTGACGAGATCGCGCTTCCGCGACCGCTTGATCTCCTTCTTCAGCTGCACGTTCTCGCGCTCGACCCGCCCGATGTCGAGCGACCGGCGGAGGATCGTCACGAGTTCCTCGTTCGAGAACGGCTTCTGCACGTAGTGCGTCGCGCCCAGATTCACGGCCCGGATCGCGGACTGGAGCGACGCCTGGGCGGTCATGAGCACGACGGGCGTCGTCGGATCGCGCTCGCGGATCGCCTCGAGGACGTCGACACCGCTCACCTTCGGCATCCGGACATCCGTCAGCACGAGGTCCGGCTGCGCCTCGCCGAACCGCTCGATCCCCTCGGTGCCCGAAAGGGCGGCGAGGACCTCGAATCCCTCCTTCTTCAGGAGGACGCTCAATGTCTCGATGATGCTCTGTTCATCATCGATGACCAGGACCTTCGGTTTGTCGCTCATCGCGTAAAGGACTCCTCCCGTTGGCCCGCGCGGGGCCAGCCGCACCGATCCTACATCCTCTGGTCGAGCCGATCCGCCGCTCCGTCGAGCGCCGGCATCTCTTCGGGCCGCCTCGCGCGAGCGACCCGAGGATCCGCCTTCGCCCGCGCCTCGAGCAGCTCCTCGCCTCCCGAGTTCTCGAACGCACGTCTTCGTCTGGGTTCCCGCCGTGGAAGGATGACCACGAAGGTGGCGCCCTCTCCGAGGGTGGAGCTTACGAGAAGGGCTCCGCCGTGAGCCTGAACAGCGCGGTGCGCAATCGCCAACCCCATCCCGCTCCCCCCCTGACGCCGCGTGTAGAAGGGGTCGAAGATCCGCCCGATATCCTCGGGCGCGATCCCCGGTCCGTCGTCGACCACGCGGATGCGCACGGGCACCCACGCCCCGATCCCCGCCGGCGCGGTCTCGGGGCTCAATGCATCCGCGAGGACCCGCACCGTGACGGACAATTCCGGATCACTGACCTGTATCGCGTTCAGCAACAGGTTCGTGAGCGTTCTGTGGACAAGGTCCGGATCTCCCCAGAGATCGTCAAGCCCGTCCGCGACCTCTACTTCGAAGGTCGCCCGGTCGTGCGCCTCGGGCCTCTGCGCGACGATCTCGACCGCCTCCCTGATCACCCGGTGGATGTCGATGGGCTTGCGCTCGACGACGTTCACCCGGGCGAAGTCGTTGAACTCGCCCAGCAGGCGTGACAGTCGATCGGCCTCGCGTATGACGAGCCGTCCCAGGGTCTCGCGATCTTCGGCGTCGGACCCGGGGTCGGCGATCTGCTCGACGGCGCTGCGAATCGAGGCGAGCGGGTTCTTGATCTCGTGTGCGAGCGACGCCGAGAGCTCGGCCACCACGCCGAGGCGACTCGCGCGGATGTTCAGCTCCTCGAGCTGGCGCGCGAGCCTGAGGTCCTGAAGCACGACCGTGGCGAGGGTCGGCTCTCCGGGGCGTTCGAGCAACGCCGTCGTCACCGAATAGGGGAGCGAACCCGGCTCATCCGCGAGCACCTCGATCTCACGCCCGCGGACGGGCTGATCGAGCTCCAGCGTCTCGCTCAGTACCTCGGCGATCCCGGGCGCCCGCTTCTCGACATGCAGGACGATGGGTCGACCGATCCACTCCTCCGGATCGATCTCCAGCAGCCGCGCTGCCGCGGGGTTCAGATACACCGCCCTTCCGGCCTCGTCGATCGTGATCACTGCGGCGTCGATCGTCCTCAGGATATCTGACGTCCCGACCCGCAGCCGGTCGAGCTCCAGCTCCATGCTCGTCAGCTCGCGCCCCATCTGACGCAGCCGTCCGCCGATCACTCCGCTGGCGACGGCGACGCCCGCGAAGATCGCGGTCTGAACGATCACCCCGCCGCCGAACTGTTCGGAGTAGGCCGCGAAAACGACGGTCAGGTAGGCGACGGCCGACGCCCCGGCGATCATCACACCGGTCCCCAGGGGTGTGATCAGCGCGTACCCGGTGACGAGCGCGATATAGAGAAGCGGCGGGAAGACGCTCTCGCTGCCTCCCGTCAGCAGGACCGCGCCGGTGACGAGCAGCACGTCGAACGCAGCCTGCCCCTGCATGAAGCGGGTGCCGGGCTCCTCCGTCCGCTGGTGGCTGAACCAGTACCCCCAGGCGGTCATCAGCGCCGTGCCGAGCAGCACGGCCACCGACAACGCCCGAACGCTCACATCCGTGAATCCCGCCGGCCGGTAGAGCCAGTTCCCTCCGATGACGAGGGCCGCCCCGTACACGGACAGCGCGACGACCATCCGACCCGCGTAGAGGAAGTAGAGGATCCGACGCACGTCGAGCCGGTAATCGGAGGTCGGCGGGACCCGGTCTGCGCTCATGCCCTGGCCTCTCCGGTCCAGTCGGGCGGCTCGTCGAACACGGTGACCGATCGGATGGACCCGCCCGAAACGCGCGCCGTCAGCGAGGCCGGACCGCTCCGCGCGGCGACTTCACACCGCAGCATCCTGCCCTCGGATCGGGGGACGGGCTCTATCGGCCCGGCGGTCTCGAGACCCAGGCGACCCAGCAACTCTTCGAGGCTTCGGCCACCGTCGTCGAGGTCGAGTGTGAGCGAGCGCACGCGGCAGTCGGAGCGGGGCGCGCCCGAGAGGCGCAGCCGCAAGCGCCAGCCATCGGCGGCGTAGACGAGCCAGCGCACACCGGCGACGAGCCGATCCGACACGGGATCTCCCAACCGCAGACGCACGTCGTGGTCCCCCATCCCCAACACCGACCCGAGATCGGGTCCGTCCGGTTGCTGCACGCTCACGGGGTGAGTTAGCGCCCCCGGCCGATCCTTGCAATCCGCAAGGGCCCGAAGGTGTGGAGAGAAAGTCGCGGGGAGGCCCGGGTCCGACCGACCAACCGATACAGATCGTGGTTCGCCCCGGGTCGAATCAGCGGACCGGGCCAGCTCCCGCGACGATCGAGTCAGGGCAAGCGCGACTCCAGCGTGCCGCGGGTGGGCAAGCCGTTGTCGGGCAGCCGGTTCGGGCGATCCCGGGGAGACAGTGTGGACCGGTCGCGACGGCCGGGGCGTGGCGACTTGCCCGTCCCGGCCGAATTACGCGGCGAGTGACCGCGCGGGCGCTCGGGGCCATCGCGAAATGGAGGTGGGCT
>JAWWCR010000070.1:0-21877 GCA_033720355.1 Gemmatimonadota bacterium | reverse complement strand
GAGCGGTAGCCTCCGCCCCGGGCGGTGTGCCAGCACCCGGTGAGGACGTAGTTCTGGTTGGCGGACTCCGCATAGTAGCCCGAGAGGTCGAAGCTGTACCCGGTAGACATCGTTCGACACGAGCTGGATCCGCGAAGCGTCTGCTGGTCGACGCGTTCCTCCTCCAGAAGTATGTCGGCGTAGCGCTCTCCCTCGGCAACCTCGGCGTATCGTCCGGGGTAGTCGTAGACCTCGAGTCCCTCGCCGCCGCGCGAGGCCTCGAGGTTGTTGCTCGGCTGGAGGTAGTCGTAGTCCCGTAGCGTGATCCGCCCCGAGTTGACGACGTGCTCCCACTGAAGCTGGATGATCACGTCCTCGTCCAGCCATCCTTCGGGGGATCCTGTCACCTCGAAGGTCGACTGCACCGGGCACGGCTGGATCAGGCTCATGTCGTCGATGAGCGTGAGCGTGTGACCGTCGCTCGTATGCTCGAAGTAGTAGTAGATCCCTTCTTCCTCGAGCAGCCGAGAGACGAAGTTCAGATCGCTCTCCCGATACTGGACGCAGTACTCCCGGCTCGGATAGGACTGCACGCAGTTGTTCGTGAAGTCGGCGTTGCCGTACTCGGAGAAGACCTCCTCGACGATCTCGAGCACGGTCTTCTGCTGGAACACCTTGCAGTCCCGCGACAACGACATGAACCACAGCCAGGGGACCATCTCTGCCTCATAGGACGTCAGGTCCTCGCTCTTGCCGAGTTGAACGAAGCGCGAGACGAAGCCGTGGAAGTAGCGATCCGATCCGTCGGCTAGCCGCATGGACACCAGCACCGGCTGCTCGAGGACCCCCGTCGGGTCGATGCCGTCGTCCTTCGACAGCAGCTCGAGGGTGAACCTGAACGGGCTCGACATCGCCTCCTGGCCCGAGAACCCCTCCAGCAGCAGCACATCCTCGCCGAGGGGGGTGTCGACCCTGAACGCGCGATCGGCCTGCGTGAAGTCGCTCATGACGGCTACCTCGCCGGTCTCTCGTTGGGCATCGGTGTCGCCGCGCGGCCGGTCAGTGACGCGCACAGCGGCGCCGGCGTGCGTGGCTCCTCTCCATCCACGGTATCCGCGCCACTTCCGGATCGACAGACACGCCGGCGCTGGCAACGCCGGCCCGCCGTGGACATGTTGATTGGGTGAGGGGGCAGCGAGGGACGCCCCTCCCGCTACACCGCGTACGTGTCCGACCGTAGGAGATCCGATGCCGCGCTACTCGATCCGGGTGAACGGCCAGACCCACGAGGTCGACGCCACCGACACGATGCCGCTGCTGTGGGTCCTGCGAGACCTCGTGGGGCTGACCGGCACGAAGTACGGGTGCGGTCGATCGCAGTGCGGCGCCTGCACGGTCCACCTCGACGGCGAGCCCGTCCGCTCGTGCCGCACGCGCGTGTCCACGGTCGGCGATCGCGAGGTGACGACGATCGAGGGCCTGTCGCCGGACGGCACGCACCCGGTACAGAAGGCGTGGGTCGCCGAACAGGTGCCGCAGTGCGGGTACTGCCAGTCGGGGCAGATCCTCGCCGCCGCCGCGCTGCTCGCCGAGCACCCCGCGCCGACGGACGAGCAGATCGACGAGGCGATGTCCGGCAACATCTGCCGGTGCGGCACGTATCAGCGCGTTCGGCGGGCGATTCACCGGGCCGCGAGGGAGGGCTGAGCCGATGACACGCACCGTAGATCGACGCGACTTCGTCAAGCTCGGCGCCGCCGCGGGCGGCGGTCTCTTCCTCGGTGTCCGCTTCGCGACGCCCGGCCGGCTCGCCGCCGCGCCCGACGTCATCGATACGGCCACCGCGGAGGGTTTTCAGCCGAACGCGTTCATCCACGTCGCCGAGTCGGGCGAGGTGTCGATCTGGGTCGGCAAGGCCGACATGGGCCAGGGGGTGCGCACGTCGCTCCCGATGATCGTGGCCGACGAGATGGATGCCGACTGGAGCCGCGTGCGCTCGGTGCAGGCCGACGCGCACCCGACGAAGTACGGGCGCCAGATGACCGTAGGCAGCTCGAGCGTCCGCGGCGGGGCCTGGATGCCGCTGCGTCAGGCCGGCGCCGCCGCCCGCGAGATGCTGATCGCGGCCGCGGCCGCGATCTGGGGCGTACCGGCCTCCGCGTGTCGCGCCGAGAACGGGCAGATCGTTCACGCCGGGTCGGGCCGGCGGGCGGGATACGGCGAGCTGGCGGCGCGCGCCGCGACGATGCCCGTGCCGGACGAGCCACGTCTCAAGACCGCCGACGAGTTCACGCTCATCGGGACGGATCTGCCGCAGGTCGACACGCACGTCAAAGTGACCGGGCAGGCGGGCTACGGGATGGATGTCCGGGTCCCGGGGATGAAGTTCGCCACGGTCGTGAAGCCCACGGTGCTCGGCGGGACCCTCGAGAGCTTCGACGACTCGGCGGCGCGCGCCGTCCCCGGCGTCCGCGATGTCGTCCCCATCTCCTCCGGCCTGGCGGTCGTGGCCGACCACACCTGGGCGGCGTTCGAGGGAGCCCGGGCGCTCGAGTGCACGTGGACCGGCGACTTCTCGCTGAGCACCGCCGACATCTCGGCACACAACGCCGAGCTGTGTCGCGGCGAGGGCGCCGTGGCCGTCGACGAGGGGAACGCGCCCGCGACGATCGCGCAAAGCGCGTCGGCGATCGAGGCCACGTACGAGGTCCCTTACCTGGCCCACGCGACCATGGAGCCCATGAACTGCACCGCGCACGTCGAGTCGGATCGGTGCGAGCTGTGGGCGCCGACGCAGAACCCGCAGGGGGCGCAGCAGATCGCGGCCAGGCTGACCGGGCTCGAGGTCGAGCAGGTCACGGCGCACGTCACGTATCTCGGGTGCGGGTGGGGACGCCGCTCACGGACAGATTTCGTGGAGGATGCCGTCGAGACGTCGATGGCCGTCGGCGGACCCGTGCAGGTCGTCTGGACCCGCGAGGAGGACATGCGGAACGACCAGTACCGGCCGTCCTCGATGGTCCGCTTCAGGGGCGCCGTCGATGAGACCGGGCGGCTGAGCGCGCTGGCCGCCCGCGTCGCGGGACCGCCGCTCGGCGTCACCAGCGGCGGGGGCCGGAGTCGAGAGGGCGTCGACCGGAACGCGGTCGACGGGATCGTCACGATGACCTACACGATCCCGAACGTGGTCGTCGACTACTGCCGCTCGAACGTCCAGGTGCCGACCGGCTACTGGCGGTCGGTCGGGCCGTCGGGCAACACGTTCATGCTCGAGGGCTTCATCGACGAGCTGGCGCATGCCGCCGGCCGCGACCCGCTCGAGTTCCGGCTCGAGTTGCTGGACGACCACCCGCGGATGAAGCACGTCCTCGAGAAGACGGCCGAGATGGCCGGCTGGGCCGCGGGACCGCCATCCGGGCGTGGACGCGGGATCGGGCTTGTAGAGGACAAGGGCGGCATCGTGGCACAGATCGCCGAGGTGTCGGTCACCGACAGCCGGGTGCGCGTGCACCGTGTGTGGTGCGCGGCCGACTGCGGCCAGATCATCCACCCCGGCATCGTGGACGCGCAGCTCGCGGGGTCGATCGTCACGGGGCTCACGACGGCGCTGCACGGCGAGATCACGATCGAGAACGGGAGCGTCGTCCAGAGCAACTTCCACGACTACCCGATGCTCACCATGGACGAGATGCCCGAGGTCGAGGTCCACATCGTCCACAGCCGCGAGGAGCCGGGCGGAGTGGGGGAACCGGGTGTGCCGCCGATCGCCCCGGCGGTGGCGAACGCGGTGTTCTCCCTCACCGGTCAGCGGATCAGGAGGCTGCCGATCCGACTGGCCTGAGGCGTCGGGCGTCTTGGAGTTCGACTCCTCGAGACATACCTTCCGCGCCTTCTCCGGGGGATGCGAACACGGCCTCTCATGGGGAACTCGATCGCGACACACCTCCGGAGGACAGGTTCATCATGCGCGTTAAGGAAGGACTCGTCACGGCCGCACTGGCCGTGGTTCTCGCCGGCTGCCAGGCCGGCGATTCCACCACCGTCCAGCTCGAGACCGAGCAGCAGAAGGCAAGCTACGGCATCGGCCTCGGCATGGGCCGGCAGCTCGCCCCCGTATCGGAACACATCGATCTGGCCGCGATCCGCGCCGGTATCGAGGATGCCGTCGCCGGACGCGACCCGCGCATCACCGACGAAGAGATCCAGGCGGTCATGCAGGCGTTCAACCAGACCGTTCAGGCCGAGATGCAGGCGGAAGCCGAGGCCGAAGGGCAGAAGAACGCCGAGGAGGGCGCCGCCTTCCTCGCCGAGAACGGGGCGCGCGAGGGCGTCGTGACGACCGACTCCGGTCTACAGTACGAGGTGATGCGCGAGGGCGAGGGGGCCAGCCCCACGCCGGCCGACAGGGTGACGATCCACTACCGCGGGACGCTGGTCGACGGTACCGAGTTCGACAGCTCCTACGAGCGTGGCGATCCGGCCACGTTCAGCGTCGGCGGCGTGATCCAGGGATTCTCCGAGGGACTCCAGCTGATGTCGGTCGGGAGCCAGTACCGATTCTGGATTCCGGGTGAGATCGGGTATGGCCTGGGCGGTAGCCCGCCCGACATCGGGCCGAACGCGACGCTGATCTTCGAGGTCGAACTGCTCGAGATCCCCGCCGGGTAGCAGCGGGCTCGGACGGGCGAGCCAACCAGCGAGGGGCCCGGATCATCTCAGGGGGGGAGACGCGTGTACGGGCGTCTCCCCACCCCGACGACGGAGATCTGATCGTGCCGGACGCCGCCCCCACGCCCACAGCCTCCCACAATCCTTTGCTCCGCCCGACTGTCTCGAGGGCCGTTGTCGGGCTCGCCGCCGCCGGGCTCGCGGCGGGGTGCGGCGGCGATGAAGAGACCGCGCGGCTCGATTGGGAAGCGACGCGTGACACCGTCGGCGACACGATCATCGTGCGAACGGTCGCGGGAAGCGTCTGGGGGAAGGCGCGCCTCGTGGAGGAGCTCCGGATCGGGCAGTTCGACGGGCCGGAGGAGTACACCTTCGGCCAGATCGCGGCGATCCGCACGGGCGCGGATGGCACGCTCTACGTGCTCGATCAGCAACCGGCGAGTCTGCGCGCCTATTCGCCGGAGGGCGAGTTCATGCGACAGCTCGCCGGCCATGGCGAGGGCCCGGGCGAGATCAACCGACCCGACGCGGGGCTCGCGATCCTGCCCGACGGCCGGATCCTCGTGCGCGACCCCGCGGGCGCACGGATCAGCGTGTTCGGCGCCGATGGCGGGTACGAGACCGAGTGGCGGATCCGGGGCGGGAGCTTCACCAGCACGCCCCTCTACGTCGATCGGACCGGCCACGTCTACCAGCAGCTCTTCGAGTTCGATCCCGACGGATCGAGGATGTGGCTGGTGCGGCACAGTCCGGCCGGCGAGCCCATCGACACCCTGCCGGTGCCGCAGGGAGACGCCCCACAGCTCATGGCCGTGAACGAGGGACCGAACGGAACCAGCTCGTCGAGCACGTCGGTTCCCTTCTGGCCGGTGCTCGACACCGAGCTCTCGCCCGACGGCGCCATCGCGCTCGGCTACCCCGCGACTTACTCGATCGTCATCCCGCGGACCGACCGCGTCCTCCGCATCGAGCGCGCGTTCGAGCCGGTCCCGGTCCTCGACGACGAGCGCGACAACCGGCGCGAGCGCACGATCCACAATATGCGCCGCACCGAGGCGGGCTGGAACTGGGACGGCCCGGACATTCCCGACACCAAGCCCGCGTTCCGCTCGATGATGTTCGACGAAGACGGCCGGCTGTGGGTCCTCCTGTACACGCGCGCGGAGCGGATCCCCGACGAGGAGATCGAACCGCCCGAGGAGGGGACCGACGCGCCGCCTCCCACCCGCTGGCGGGAGCCGAGTCGGTTCGACGTGTTCGAGAGCGACGGAAGCTACCTCGGCCGGCTCGAGCTCCCCCGCGGCTTCTCGATCTACCCGCGCCCCGCGATCCGCGGCGACCGGGTGTGGGCCGTGGTGCTCGACGAGCTGGACGTGCCCTATCTGGTGCGCTACCGCATCGAGGTCGAGCCCCCACGGCCATGACGCTTAGCTGGACCCTCCGTCCTCGACCCTGACGTTCCTCCATGTGCCGAGCTCGATGGGGTCCCCCCAATCGGGCTCCACGCGGGTGACGACCACGAGCTCGTCGGGACCCTCCATGGTGAACGTATTCCGGAAGATGCCGCGACCGCCGTCGGGCCCGCGGGTGTCCCGCCATTCCATGATGAAGGCGTGCCCCTCGAACCACCCCTCGGCCTCTACCGTCCCCGGCGGCATCTGTGGGCTGGTCTCGAACCGCCACACCCGATAGCGCCCGAGCTCCTGGTCCCACGTCACCAGCATCCGGAGCTGTCGGTCGATCGGACCGAACACCGTGTTGATCACGAGCTCCACGTACCAGCCCTTCACCGCCGTCCCGACGTCGACCGTCCCTTCCCAGGGGCCGAGCCCGGCATAGTACTGCCCGGAGTGCTCGAACGACCCGAAGAAGGACTCGAGAGCCGCGAGCCGTTCGGCGGGAGGTCGCGGAACGTTGTCGGGATCCAGCTGCGCCGCGCCCGGTCTGACCGCTCCGAGGAGAAGGACTGCGGAGACGAGCACGATTCGCTTCGAGTGGAACGTGGCCTTCATCTGGCACCATCCGTGGTCGGGTGGTTCGGGATCTCCATCGGGCGTTGTTCGCGCCCGCTCGTGCGGCCTATGATGGGCGAGACGCCTCAACGTTCGCTCAGGCTCTTCTCAATCCCATGCCGCGACTCATCACGCTCGGTTCTCTGGCCGTTCTGGACGACGGCGGACGGCTCTCGGGCGCCGCGATAGGCGGGAGGAACGCCGCGCTGCTCGCGATGCTGGCCCGGGCCGGTGTCGCGGGCGTGACCCGGGAGAGACTCGCCGCTCTGCTGTGGCCGGAGAGCGACTCCGACCGGGCCAGGCATTCGCTGGACCAGGCGGTCTACGTCGTCCGGCGGGCGGTGGGCGACATCTTCGGAGCGGGTGCCTCGACCCTCGCCCTCGAGCCCGACGCCATCACGAGCGACGTGAGCGACTTCACCCGCGCGCTCGAGAACGGCGACCACGGGCTGGCCGTGGAGCTGTACGGCGGCCCGTTCCTCGACGGATTCCACATCTCGAAATCCGCCGAGTTCGAACGCTGGGTGGACCGCGAGCGACGGGCGCTCGAAGACGGCTTCCTCGAGACGCTCGAGTTTCTCGCACAACAGGCCGACGGCCAGGGCGAGCCCGCCCTGGCGATTCCGTACCGACGCCGGCAGGTAGCGACACGGCCCCTGAGCGCCCGTGTCGCGGTAGGACTCATGAGGTCGCTCGAAGCCGCGGGCGATCGGCCCGGGGCCATCGAGGCCGCTCGCGCCCACGCGGCCCTCATCCGCGAGGCCCTCGGTGTCGAGCCCGACCCGTCGGTCTCGGCATACGAGGAGGAACTGAAGAGCCGCCCCCCCCTCGTTACCGGATCCGCCACCGCGGCGGGCGATGCCGTGGAGCGTCCGGCCGAGGTGGGTGACGACGGTGGATCGCCCGCGCACGATGGCGGATCGGCCGCCTCCGATGGCTCGAGAGCCTCCACGCGACGCACCCGGCCGCGGATGGCAATCGGCCTGGCGATCGGGGCCGCCGGGTCTGTCGGCGCGATCGCGGCGGCATGGCCGAACGCCACCGGCCCCGAATCGCATGGGGACGTTCCGCGGGTGGCGGTGTTCCCCTTCGAGGACGAGACCGACGACCCGGCGCTCGCATCGGTCGGCGCGCTGGCCGCCGACTGGATCACCGAGGGCCTCGTACGGTCCGCGCTAGTTCGCACCGTGGAGCCCGGCGCCGGCGCCGAGGTGACGATCGACGGCCGCGTCTATGTCGTCCGGGATACCCTGCGGCTGCACGCGCGAGTCGCGTCTGCCGCGACGGGTGAGGTCATCGGCGTCGCCGATGGGGCGAGTCCGCTGTCGGACGGTCCTGCCGGAGCGGTGGAGGCGGTGCGACGGCGTGTCCTGGGCGCTCTGGGCAGCCGCTACGATCCCCGTCTCGCTACATGGGCGGAGACCGTGTCCCGACCGCCGGACTACGACGCCTACCGGGAGTTCGCGTCGGGGCTCGAGCTCTTCGCCATGCCCCGCGACCCCCGGGCGGCGGCCATCCGCTTCGGGCGAGCCGCGACCATCGATCCCGGTTTTGTCGCACCGCGGCTGTGGGGCGCCTGGGCCCTGACGTTCACCGACTACGGTCGTGCGGACTCCGCCCTTCGGGTGGCGGAGCCGCTCCGGGATGTCATGTCCCCGCTCCAGAGAGCCTGGTACGACCGCATGCGCTCGTGGCTCGATGGCGACGGCGAAGCCTCGTTGCGGGCCGCCCGACGCATGGCCGAGATCGCTCCGACCTCGGGCTGGGTCCTGGCCCTCGCCAACGCCGCCAGCGATGCAGGTCGGCCGCGCGAGGCGATCGCGGCGCTCGAGGAAGTCGGTGTCGAGAGCCTCGGGGCCGAGGCCGGATACGGCTTCTTCCTCCTGGGCGCCGCCTATCATCGGCTCGGCGACTACGAGGCCGAGCTGCGTGTGGCGGAGCGAGGCATGGAGCTCGTGGGCCCCGGTTACGGACACCTGGGACCCGGCGTGCCGGCGCTGGCGGCCCTCGGGCGGCTGGACGCGCTCGAGCAGCGACTGGATGCTCTGCGGAACGCGCCGGCGCTGGAGGGCGACGCGCCCGCCGGGATCCGCGCGCTCTACACGGCGATCGTCGAGCTCCGCGCGCACGGCTTCGTCGAGGCCGCCGACGGCCTGGCCGCGCGCCGTCTCGAGCAGGAGATCCGACGTGCGGACGAGGCCGATACCGACCGCGAGGCGCTGAGAGAGGCGATCGAGGTTCTCTACGAGACCGGGGCGTGGGACGAGGCCCGGGCGCTCATCCGCGAGGTTCCCGCCGGAGGTCGCGAGACGTGGCTGCTCGGGTTGCGTGGACGTCTCGCGGCGAGAAGCGCCGACGTGACCGCCGCGCGGGCGGCGGCGGCCGAGCTCGCGGCCCGGGATGAGCCGTTCGATCTCGGAGAGATCGCGTTCGAGCGCGCCGGGATCGAAGCTGCGCTCGGCAACCATGAGGCGGCCCTCGACCTTCTACGCGAGGCGTTCGGTCGCGGACGGGGGGCTGCGGCTCGCCATCACCTGCACGTCGCCCGGGACTTCGACGCCCTGCGGGGCAACCCGGACTTCGACCGGCTCGTGACACCGAAGGGCTGACCATGAGCGACACGGTCCGGCGCCTCGACGAGGCGCTCGAGGGACGCTATTCCATCGTGCGAGAGCTCGGCGAGGGCGGGATGGCGACGGTCTATCTGGCGCGCGACGAGCGCCACGACCGGGAGGTCGCGCTCAAGGTGCTCAAGCCCGAGCTCGCATCCGCGATGGGCGCCGAGCGCTTCCTGTCGGAGATCGCCGTCACGGCACGGCTTCGCCACCCCAACATCCTGCCCCTGTTCGACTCGGGCGAGGCGGGCGGTCTCCTCTACTTCGTGATGCCGTTCGTGGAGGGGGGATCGCTACGCGATCGAATCGACGACGAGGGTCGGCTACCCGTGGACGAGGCGATTCGAATCACGGGCGAGATCGCGGAGGCGCTGTCCCACGCCCATGAGCGGGGCGTCGTGCACCGCGACGTGAAGCCCGGCAACGTCGTGTTCGACGCGGGGCACACTCTCGTCGGCGACTTCGGGATCTCGCGTGCCGTGACCGCGACGGACGGCGACAGACTGACACAGACGGGCCTGTCGCTCGGGACCCCGACGTACATGAGCCCCGAACAGGCCGCAGGCGGTGGGGACGTCGGTCCCCCGAGCGACGTTTACAGCCTCGCGTGCATCGCCTACGAGATGCTGGCGGGCGAGCCCCCGTTCTCGGGTGACACCTCGGCCGCGGTGATCGGCCGTCACCTCACGGAAGACCCGCCATCGATTCGGGCCGTCCGCCCGGAAGTGCCGGCGGGGGTCGACCGTGCCCTGAGGGAGGGCCTGGCCAAGCAGCCCGGCGACCGGCCGCCCGGCGCCGCCGACCTGGCCGATCGTCTCCGCGAGGCGGCCACCGCACCCGCCATCGCCGCAGAGGAGCGACGTCGCCGCCGCGCCCGGTGGGGCAGGACGGCCCTGCTCGTGGCCGCCGCCGCGGGCGCCATCGTCGGCGGCCGCTGGCTGATGACACGCGAAGCAGGCCCGCGGTTCGAGCGCCTCGCGGTGCTCCCTCTCGCGAACCGCTCGCCGGACGCCGGGCAGGAATACCTCGTCGCCGGGATCCACGAGGCCCTCATCAACGAGCTCACCCAGGCCGGGATCACGGCGATCGCGCGGCAATCCGTCCTCCAGTTCGCGAACTCGGACCTCACGATCCGCGAGATCGCCGAGGCCGTGAATGCCGATGCGGTCGTTCAGGGCTCGGTCGTACCCGTGGGCGACAGCGTGTCCATCTCGGCCACCCTGTTCGACGGCCGATCGGAGGAATCGCTGTGGTCGAGCTCGTTCGACGGTGACATCACGAACATTCTCGGGTTGTATCGCGACGTGACGCGGTCGATCGCGAACGAGATCCGGGCCTCGCTGTCGCCCACGCAGGTGACCCGGCTGACCGAGACCCCGACCGTGAACCCCGAGGCATATATCGCGTATCAACGCGGGATCTTCCACGCACAGCTGTTCACGCCCGAGGATCTCCAGACCGCGCTGACCTACTTCGAGACCGCGCTCGCGATCGACTCGCTATACGCGCCGGCATACGTGGGAATCGCTCGCGTATGGGGGTTCCGGGCCCAGGCAGGCATGGTGAGGCCGGCGGAGAGCGCCCCGATCCGGGACTCCCTGCTGGCACGCGCCCTCGCGATCGACAGCACGCTCGCCGAGGCGCGCCTGGTGCTCGCCGGCACCGCCACCTGGGGAAACCGGAACTGGGCCGAGGGGGAGGCCGAGTTCGGACGTACGCTCGAGTACGCCACGAGCCCGCGCGTGGAGGCGGAAGCGCGGATCTTCCTGAGCCATCTCCTTACGATCCTCGGCCGCTGGACGGAAGCCGATGCGCACGCGACGCGGGCACGCGAGCTCGATCCGCTGAACCCCTTCATCGTCGGTCTATACGCCGTGCAGCGCGGGATGACGCGGCGGTACGACGAGTCGATCGCGACCTTCGAGGAAATGTTGACGCGAAGCCGCGGCGCCGGATTCGGGATGGGGATGCTCGCCGACATGTATCTCCTGACCGGGCGGGAAGACGACGCGGTCCGCGTCCGGCGGACGCTGCTCGAGCGGAACGGTTTCCCCGACGCGGTCGCGGCGCTCGATCGGGGGCTTGACGAAGGGGGCTACCGGCTGGCTTTCGTCCGGGCGGCCGAGGCGCTCGAGACGTCGGAGCGTCGGGCGCCGACCATCGAGGTCATGGCTCTTTACGCATCGGCCGGCGAGCTGGATCGGGCGATGGAGTGGGTGGAGGTCGCGCTGGAAGAGGGCGACCAGAACCTGCCGTACCTCGGTGTGCAGCCGCTTCTCGAACCGCTGCACGATCGCCCCCGCTTTCGGGAGATCGTCGAGCGGCTCGGTCTGTCCCTGGTGACCGGGAGCCTGGACGGCTAGCCGGCGCCGGCTGGCGCTGCCCGCCGATCTGTCGGCAGAACGAGACGCGGCGGAAGCGCCTCGACGAGCCCCATCGCCTCGATCCGCTCTGCAAGCCGCGGGTGTCGCCGGGCCGGCTCGACGATCGGATGGCAGGGCAGGAGGACGAGCATCGGATTTCGCTGCTCCATCGCGAGGTCGAACCACCGGATCGCCTCGGCCTCGTCACCGAGGAGCAACCGGGCGTTCCAGCGGAACCACGCCGCGTCTTCGCCCTCGACCTGCGACTCGAGCTGTCCGAGAACGCGACGCGCATCATCTTCGAGCCCCGCGAGGGCGTAGAGCACCGACAGCCCGTTCAGGAAGTCCAGACTCCGCCCGAGGGTCCCCGCCCGCTCCGCCGCGCGGGCCCACTCGACGGCGCGCGCGACATCGCCGCGCATCGCCTCCGACAGGCCGGCGAACGCCTGGAGGTACGCGAACCACGGGTAGCGCTCGACCTCCGCCGCCAGGTGGGCGGCCGCCTCGTCGAACCTTCGGGCCATGAACAGGAACCACCCACGGTGGAGGGCCGTCGGAGGACTCAGGGGATCCAGCTCGCCCATCCTCGCGACGATGCGTTCCGCGTCGTCGCACCTCCCGGTGCAGCACAGCAGAAACGCGTAGTCCATGAGCGCGTCGAGGTTGCCGGGCTCGAGCGCGATCGCGTGGTCGAGGAGCTCGCTCGCCCCGACCGGATCCCACTCAACGACGAACTTCAGGTATCCGAGCACTGCGAGCGCATCGGCCGAGTCCGGATCGATCTCCGCCGCGCGGCCGGCCGCCTCCACCGCGCGCGCCAGGGGCTCGGGCCCCGCATCGAGGCCGAGCGAGGCGAGCCACGCGAGACGCCGCGCGAGCCCCGAGTGCGCGGGCGCGAACCCGGGCTCGAGCGCGATCGCCTGCTCGAAATAGCTCACGGCACGTCTCGCCTCGTCGGGGATCAACGCGCTCTGGTGTCGACCCCGGAGATAGAGCTCGTAGACGCCCGGATCGATGGGAGACGCGCTCGCCAGACGAGCCACCTCGGCCTCGGTGAGGCTCGCGTGCACGGCGGCGGCGACCGCGCGGGCGACGTCGGCGTGGATCTCGAGGACATCTGTCAGGTCTCGCTCGAACGTGTCGGACCAGAGCCGCTCCTCATCGCCCGCGCGCAGCAGTCGAAGCGTGATGCGGACCCTGTCGGCGATGCGAAGGACGGAGCCCTCCATGATCGCATCCACCTTCAGCGTCTCGGCGATGCCGGCGAGCGGCTCCGTGGTGCTCGCGTACCGGGCCATGCTGGTACGCGAGATCACGCGCAGCCCGGCAATCCTCGAGAGTTCAGCGATCACCGCGTCGTGCATCCCGGCGACGAAGAACGCTTGCGTGCAGTCGTCGCACAGGTCCTCGAAGGGGAGGACGGCGACCGAGGGGCGACGCGCCGCCAACCCGGTCGGCGTCGTCGTCCTGGCAAAGACCGCCGGGCTCGACGACGTGATCGGACCGGCCGCCGCGAGGGCGGCCGCGAACTCGCGGACCGTCGCGAAGCGGTCGGCGGGTGTCTTGGCGAGCGCGCGCTCGACGGAGTCGACCACCCGACGCGGCAAGCCCGGACGGGCGGTCGCGAGCGGGGGCACCGGGTCGAGGGCGTGACGCGCCAGCACCACGACGGGCGTGGGCCCCGTGAACGGCGGCTGCCCCGCGAGCATCTCGTAGGCCACGCACCCGAGGCTGTACAGGTCGGAGCGGCCGTCGAGGTCGTATCGTCCGGTCGCCTGCTCGGGGCTCATGTATGGCGGGCTCCCGATCGCACCGCCGGTCCTGGTGAGCCGACCGTCCTCGCCGTCGCGGACCCCGCCGACGGCGCGCGCGATGCCGAAATCGGAGACGACGGCGTGCCCGCCCTCGAGAAGGATGTTGCTCGGCTTGATGTCCCGGTGGACGACGCCGCGGGTATGGGCGTAGTCGAGCGCCTCCGACGTGTCTCCGATGATCGCCACCACGTCGTCGAGAGGGAGCTGCGGTTCACGGGAGAGACGGTCGGCGAGCGTCTCTCCCTCCACGCACGGCATCACGTAGTAGAGAACCCCGTCCGCTTCCCCCGAGTCGAAGAGCGGGAGGATGTTCGGATGTCGAAAGCCCGCGGTGAGTCGGATCTCGGCGAGGAAGCGCTTCGCGCCCACCATGGCCGCCAGATCCGGCTTGAGGATCTTGATGGCGACCGTCCGTCCGTGCCGCAGATCCTCGGCGCGGAAGACATCCGCCATCCCGCCCTGCCCGAGCTTCTCGCCGAGGCGGTAGCGTCTGGCAAGCGCGCGCTGGAGCGCGTCGAGGGCGTCGGGGGGCGCCTTGCGGAACGCCCGGCGAGCGCCCGCGAACACTTCGAACAACGTGATCCTCGACCTGCCGTCGCGACCGACGGCCAATGGGGCCGATGCCGCGCATCGCGACCACCGCCATTGAATCTCGCGTGTTTTGCGCGGCTGTAAAGATCCCCGTGCAGGCTGACGGCCGACGACCATCCCGTTACGCTTGGTCCATGACTGACGATCTGCATCCCGGCGACTGTCGCGTGGGAGGCTTCTGGGAGCGGCCCGAGCTCGTCGAGCGCTTCGCCACGCGCGACCCGGACCTCCGGATGCTCGAGGTGCTCGACCGCTGCGAGGATCCGCCGGCGACGCGCGTGCTCGATCTCGGTTGTGCGGGAGGGCGCAATACCGTCGTGCTGGCCGAGCGTGGCTTCGACGTGCATGCGGTGGACGGCTCGGGGGCCATGGTCTCGCGAACGCGGCAGCGGGTCGCGGACGTCCTGGGCGACGACGAAGCGGCGGCGCGCGTCGCGATCGGGCGGATGGACGACCTGTCACGATTCGATGACGGGACGTTCGATCTCGTGCTGGGGCTCGGGATCTACCACCAGGCCGACTCGGGGGAGGAGTGGTCGCGCGCGATCGACGAGACCGCGCGCGTCCTCGCCCCGGGGGGCCTCCTCCTGTACGCCTCGTTCCACCCCGAGACGGCGCCCGATGGTCGCCGGGGCACGCCCGTCCCGAACGACCGCGGTATGTACTCGGGCTTCCGCTCAGGGCGCGTCTTCCTGATCGACGCCGCGGCCCTCGAAGCGCGGCTCTCGGCGTCCGGCCTCGAGCCGGCCGCGGCGACCGCCGTCGTGCGCGTGCCGACGGACGCGGGCGAGCGTGTCACGGTGAACGCCCTCTTCCGCCGTACGCCGGGCCGGGCCTCCAAATGATCCGTGGGCCAGATCGAACCGATCGAGGTTCATGACCCTGTTCCACGCGGCCACGAAATCGCGGACGAACGCCTCCCCGGCGTCGCTACACGCGTAGACTTCGGCGATCGCGCGCAGCTGCGAGTTCGAGCCGAATACCAGGTCCACCTCGGTACCGCGCCACATCACGTCGCCCGTCTCACGATCGACACCCTCGTAGACGCCCTCCGTCGCGGACCGTCGCCACTCGAGCTTCGGGTCGAGGAGGTTCACGAAGAAGTCGGTGGTCAGGGTCTGGGGCCGATCCGTGAACACGCCGTGTCGGGACCCTCCCGCGTTCGCGCCCAGGACCCGCATGCCGCCGAGGAGCACCGTCATCTCGGGCGCCGTCAGGGTGAGCATGTGCGCGCGGTCGACGAGCAGCTCGGAAGCGGTCTTCACGTGTCCGTCGGCGATGTAGTTGCGGAAGCCGTCGGCCCGCGGCTCGAGGACGTCGAAGGACTCGGTGTCGGTCCACTCCGCGGTGGCGTCGGTCCTCCCCGGCGAGAACGGGACCCGGACGTCGTGCCCGCCGTTCTTCGCCGCCCGCTCGACGGCCACGCACCCGCCCAGCACGATCAGGTCGGCGAGCGAAACGCGCTTGCCACCGGTCTGGGCGGCGTTGAAGTCCGCCCGTATCTCTTCCAGGGCCCGCAGGACGTCGGCGAGCTCGGCCGGCTCGTTGACGTCCCAGTCCTTCTGGGGCGCCAGCCGGATGCGCGCGCCGTTCGCGCCTCCGCGCCTGTCGGTCCGTCGGAACGTCGCCGCCGACGCCCAGGCCGTCCGTGCCAGCTGCGGAATCGAGAGTCCCGACGCGAGGATCTTCTCCTCGAGGGCGGCGACGTCCGCGTCGTCGATCAGCTCGTGGTCGACGTCGGGGACGGGATCCTGCCAGAGCTGCGGCTCGGCGGGCACCAGCGGCCCGAGGAACCGGGCCCGCGGCCCCATGTCGCGGTGCGTCAGCTTGTACCACGCCCGGGCGAACGCATCCGCGAACTCGTCGGGGTTCTCGTGGAAGCGCCGCGAGATCGGCTCGTAGACAGGGTCCATCCGGAGCGACAGGTCCGTCGTGAGCATCATCGGAGCGTGCGTCACCGTCGGGTCGTGCGCATCGGGCACGGTGCCCTGCGCGGCCTCGTCCTTCGGCGTCCACTGCCACGCGCCGGCCGGGCTCTTCACGCACTCCCACTCGTACTCGAACAGGTTGTCGAAGTAGTTGTTGTCCCACTTCGCGGGAGCGGTGGTCCAGGCGCCCTCGATCCCGCTCGTGATCGTGTCGACGCCGCGTCCCGATCCGAAGGCGCTTTTCCACCCGAGCCCCTGCTCCTCGAGCGAGGCGCCCTCCGGCTCGGCCCCCACGAGCGCGGCATCGCCGGCTCCGTGGCACTTGCCGAACGTGTGGCCGCCGGCGATCAGGGCGACCGTCTCCTCGTCGTTCATCGCCATCCGCGAGAACGTCTCACGGATGTCGCGTGCCGCCGCGATCGGGTCGGGCTCGCCGTTCGGCCCCTCCGGGTTGACGTAGATCAGACCCATCTGGACGGCGCCGAGGGGGTTCTCGAGGTCCCGCACTCCGGTGTAGCGCTCATCGCCGAGCCACGTGTCTTCGGGTCCCCAGTAGATGTCCTCATCGGGCTCCCAGACATCCTCGCGCCCGCCGGCGAACCCGTAGGTCTCGAGTCCCATCGACTCGAGGGCGCAGTTGCCGGAAAAGATCATCAGATCGGCCCACGAGATCTTGCGCCCGTACTTCTGCTTGATCGGCCAGAGGAGCCGGCGCGCCTTGTCGAGGTTCGCGTTGTCGGGCCAGCTGTTGAGCGGCGCGAAACGGAGCGTCCCGGTGCCCGAGCCGCCCCGGCCGTCGCCGACGCGGTACGTCCCCGCGCTGTGCCACGCCATCCGGATGAAGAGCGGGCCGTAGTGCCCGTAGTCGGCCGGCCACCAGTCCTGCGAGTCCGTCATCAACGACATGACGTCCTCCCTGAGAGCATCGAGGTCGAGCGTGGCGAACGCGGCGGCGTAGTCGAAGTCCTCGCCCATCGGGTCGGACAACGGAGAGTTCCGGTGCAGGATTCGGAGGTTCAGCTGGTTGGGCCACCAGTCGTGGTGGGTCTGGGCTCCGGTCGTCGTGCGGATGCCCGACATCGGGCAGCGGGACAGGCCTTCTGACACGTGATTCCCCCCTGTGCTTGGATCGTGAGTCGATTGGTGCTTCGGGCGTGACCGTCTCGCTCGCTGGGACGCGAGGGACGGCTCTATCTCGGATTCAGACGGCGGTGGCGTCCGGAGGGCGCGCGCGACACTCGGGGCAGCGACCCCAGTAGATGACCTCGGCCTCGTCGATCTCGTAGCCCGAGGCGTCGGCGGCGGTGAGACACGGCGCGGCTCCGACCGCGCAGTCGACATCGACCGTCTTGCCGCAGGCGCGGCAGATCAGGTGGTGGTGGTTGTCGCCCACCCGGTCCTCGAAGCGGGCCGGCGACCCGGCCGGCTCGATCCGGCGGATCAGCCCCTTCTCGGAGAGCACCCCGAGCGCATCGTAGACCGCCTGCCGCGAGATGGCGCCGATCTCGCCACGCACCACCTCGGCGACCTCGTCGGCCGTGCCGTGAGGTCGGACCGATACGGCGCGCAGGACGGCCAGACGCTGGGCCGTGACCTGGAGACCGTGTTGACGGAGGAGATCCGCGTCATCTCGAGACATGCCAATAGATTGAGTCCAATTCTGGACTTTGTCAAGATAAAGGGCCGGCCGAGCCCCCGGCTCCGACCCCGTCCCGCCTGCCTCGACCGACAGGAGCCGTGACGCGCGACAGGTCATGATCGCGTTACACATGACGGGGCCGACGACTTCGCGTCGCGACCCGCGGACGGCTGCTCGGCACTGAGCGCGGAGGTCGCATGGAACCGCTCGATATTCGTTCACGCACCGTTCGACTCGTGTGCCTGTTGGTCACGGGATGCGCGACAGGCGAGGCACCGACCGGGCCCGTCGAGGAACCGCCCCCGGTTCTCGTCGACGCCCAGGTCGTCTTCACGACTACGGGAGCGACGCCCGACGCCGATGGCTACCGCATCTCGGTCGACGGAGTCGATCGAGGGGCCGCCCGGCCGAACGACACCACGGTCTTCGAACTGCCACTCGGGACGCGCGAGCTCGAGGTCTCGGGCGTCCAGGCCAACTGCGACGTCGAAGGTGGTGTGGACCGCGTCATCGAGGTCTTCGCGGGAGCCACGTTCGAGTTCGGCGTGGATTGTCCCCTGGCCCTCGTCGGAGGATTCACATTTTCGCGGAGATTCGGAGGCTTCGCCGATCGCCCGTTCTTCCGTGAATTCGGCAATGGCGTCGAGACCGAACTCTTCCCGGGCGAGGGCGGGTATTTCTCGATCCAGGTCTCACCCGACGGCCGACGCATACTCGGGCAGGCGGGGGGTCTGACGGGCGGCGCGATCGTGGCCGCGGTTGATGGCAGCTACCGTCGGGATGTCGCGCCATCGAATGGAACCACCGGTGCGTGGGCACCCACCTGGATCGACCGTGACCGCGTCGCCTTCGCCTTGCAGGAGAGCTTCGGCCTCGACTACTGGGTCGCGCGGGCTGACGGATCGGAAGCCTTTCTCCTCCTCGACGAGGAATTCGAGAGTTTCGGACAATCCGACTGGTGGACGGATGCCAGCCGTTTCGTGGTGGAGGTCACGACCTTTTCTCCCCAGGGACGGTTCGAGCAGGACGCGCTCCGCGTATACACATCGGACGGATCGCCCCAGCACGAGCTGTACGCGACAACCTCGAATCTGTTCGACCCGATCTATGTAGACGCGCTCGATCGAGTGTTCTTCACGGTTCACGACCGCTCGAGAGGCTACTTCACGTACTCCATCCGGCCGGACGGCGCGGACCTGGTAGAGCTGCCGAGTCCCGATCCATCACACTACATCGGCCTGTCCGATGTCACCGATGACGGACTGTGGATCCTCTATGACTCCCTTCGCCCGGGGGGAGGCCGACAGCTCATCCGGGCGAGGATCGACTTCTCGGATCCCGTAGTCGTGCTCGAGACGACCGAACACCTGTTTCTCAACGCCCGGTTCACGCCGCCATCCGGTTGAGGAGGGTCGCCCGAGGCAGAGGTCCGAGAGCCCTGCCGCGAGGCCCGCGCCAGGCCGTGGCACGTCGCCGGCCTGGCGCGCGCGGCCTCCGACCCCGGCGCTATTCCGCCCGAAGCGATCCCACTGGATCGACCGCCATGGCGCGTCTGAGCGGAATCTGGACCGCCAGCGCCACGGCGAGCAGCAGCAGCCCCACGCCGGCCGCCAGCGCCAGCGGATCCGCCGGCGCCACGCCGTAGAGAAGACTCCCGACCCAGCGAGTCGCGGCGAACGCTCCGGCCAACCCCACCCCGAGACCGATGATCACGGATACGCCGACCGGCCCGAGCACCGCCTTCGCCACCGAGAGCCGGCCGGCGCCGATGGCCATCCTGATGCCGATCTCGCGCCGCCGTCCGGTGACGGCGCGCGCGACCACCGCGAACACACCGGCCGCGGCGAGCAGTAGCCCGAGGGCGGCGATGGCGGTGAACAGCTCGGCGTTCATCCGCTGCGTGTACAGCGAGCCATGGACGACTTCCCGGTACGGGAGGATGTTGACGATCGCGAGACGCGTGTCGACATCGCGAAGCTCGCGCCGCATCGACTCGACCGCCCCGATCGGGTCGTCCCGGACTTTGACGAGGAGCGCGTTCCCGGGCCGGGAGTACTCCTGCCGCAGGTTGAAGTAGACCACGGGGCGGGGGTCCTCGAGCAGCGTCACCTGTCTGACGTCGCGGACGACGCCCACCACCTCGACGCGCCGCTCGGGGTCCTCGCCGGCTCCCGGCCAGGTCAGGGTCCGGCCAACCGCGTCGCCATCCGGCGCGAGACGACTCGCGAGGGTCTCGTTGACGAGGACGACCGGCGTCGCGCCGACCGTGTCCGCCGCGACGAACCCCCGTCCGTGGCGGATCTCCATCCCCATGACCCCGAAGTGGTTCGTCCACACACGCGCCGCCGTGACCCGGATCGGGTCTCCCGCGCCCGGGGCGCGCAACTCCCCTCCCGGGTGTCCCGACAGCGGCGCGTACTCGGCGACGGTCGCCGCCTCCACCCACGGCAGCTCCTCGAACCGCAGGATGAGTCCCTCGAAGAAGGCGTGACGCTCCTCGACCGGGACGCCCATGCTGCTCGTGCTCACATAGCTCGCCAGCGTGAGATCGGTATCGAACCCCGCGTCGACCTCGCGGGCAGTCTCGAGTGTGCGCAACACGAGACCCGCGACGAACAGGAGCACGACGCAGATCGCGATCTGGGCGGATACCAGAAGATCGCGACCCCGCGGAAGCCACCCGCGACGCGATGCGCCGGCGGGGCGGGACGCCGCCGACGGCGTCGAGCCCCGCGCCCCCCCGGCCCTCAGCGCATCGACCGGGCTGAGCGCTGAGGCCCGCCACGCCGGGACGAGCCCCGTCAACACGCCCGTGACCACTGCTGCGGCCAGCCCGAACAGGAGGACGCGCGGGTCGACCACCAGCTCGCGCGGTACGTTGGCACCCCACACGCTCGGGCTGGCGAAGTACGAGCTGAGCCGCGCCGCGATCGGGCCCGCGAACGCGAGCGCCGAGGCGCCCGCCATGACCGACAGCAGGAGGCTCTCGGTGACGAGCTGACGCACGAGCCGCCGCCGCGACGCGCCGACCGCGCTGCGGACCGCCATCTCGCGGTGTCGTCGGGCGCCGTCGGACAACACCAGATTCGCCACGTTCGCACAGGAGAGCAGGAGGAGGAAGGCGGCCGCGGCGATCATCATCCGGGTGGTCGACGCCTCCTCCTGCCGCGTGAACGGACTGATCCAGGTCGCCGGCTCCAGCACGAACCGGCGGGTCCGCTCGGCCAGCGGCGCCTCGTCATCGAGGCTCCGGGCGAGTCCATCGATCGCCGCCGCGGCGCGGGCCTCCGACACGCCCTCGGCGAGCCGCACGATGGGTATGACCGCTCCCGCCTCGCGGTTCACGCGGGTGTCGCTTCGGGCCCGGTAGACGCGAAGAAACTGCTCGTAGGGGATCCAGAACTGCGGGCGGTACGCCTCGTTCGCCCCGAGGAACGCCGGCCCCGCGACGCCGACGATCGTGTACGCCTCGTTGTTGAGGAGGATCGTCTCGCCGATGATGGCGGGGTCCGACTCGTATTGCCTGGCCCAGTACTCGTGCGAGACGACCGCGACCGGGTCGGCGCCGGGCCGGTCGTCGGCCTCCGAGAACCCCCTCCCCACCGTCATCGCGATCTCGAGGATCGAGAAGAACCGTCCCGCGACGGCCTGACCGTACTCGATGTCGGTGAACCGGCCGTGCCGCACGCTGGCCGCGAAGGACCCGCCGTTCACGGCCGTGACGGCGAGCTCGTCGCCGCCCGGCGCGGCGAGGTCCTCGTAGTCGGGGAAGGACACGGCGCCCCAGGGGGAATCCTCGGTCGCGAACCACACCTGGTAGAGGTCGTCCGCCGCGGCGCCCGGCAGCGGTCGCGTGTAGGCGTTTACGTACGTGTAGACGGCCGCGCTCGTGGCCAGGCCGATCGCCAGCGTGCCGGCGGCCGGCAGCGTGAACGCCGGGCGACGCCCGAGCCTGCGAACGCCTTCCTTGAGGTCGCTTCCGATCCGGTTGACGACTCCCTCCCTGCTTCGCGCGCTTCGAGGCGACTCGGGAGGCTCGAACCTAGCCCGCGCATCGTACGGTCGGGACCCCCGCCGACACCGTACCGGCGCCCGTGCGTTGCGCCACCCCGGATCCGCGCGCACTCTGTCGCCGACACCCGGCTGAGCGGACTCGACCCCGTCCCCCCGGCGCGCCCCCCCCGGCGCGAGAGCGCCGTTGACAGACCACCCGGCCGGCGCCCACGGCGACCTCGAGCGGCGCGATTTCCTCAAACTCGGCGCCGCGG
>JAWWCR010000069.1:0-21946 GCA_033720355.1 Gemmatimonadota bacterium | reverse complement strand
GGCATGCTGAGGTGGCCGCGGCGTGACGGGCTGCCGCCGACGCCGCCGACACGGCGCGGGGTGCGGTCGCTGCTGAGTCCGCACCAGTCGTTGCGGACGCAGCTGCGGAGGCAGCTCGAGGCCAATCGGCGGAAGCTCCGGTGGCGGGAGGAGCACCGGCGGCGGGAAGAGCGGCGATCGCGGGAGCCGCCGTGAGCGCCGCGGTAGCTGGCGTGACTTGTCGCGCCATGGCGTCTGGTCGCGTGGGGTTGTCTGGCCGCGCCGGGGTGCCTGGCCGCGCCGGGGTGTCTGGCCGCGCCGGGGTGTTTGGGCGCTCCGGGGTGTCTGGCCGCGCCCGGACTCCTGGTCGCCGGGACGGCGGCCGCGTCTGGAGTCGCGAATGGCGGGCTACCGGTTGCGACGGATCGGCTGCCCCGGTGTGACTCCTTCCTGCAGCGCGCCGTCACGAACGACGGGTGTGCCGGCGACGAGGACGTGGACTATCCCCGATGACGGGCGGGCGGGCTCGGCGAACGTCGCGTTGTCGATGACGGTCGCGGGGTCGAACACGGTTACGTCGGCATCGGCGCCGACGCGGATGCGTCCCTTGTTTCGCATCTGGGGCACGAAGTCCTCGAGCCGTCGCGCGGGCATGATGGTCATCTTCCGGATGGCCTCGGGCAGTGTGAGCACACCCTGCTCGCGGACGTAGCGTCCGAGGACGCGCGCGAACGTGCCGGCGCCTCGCGGGTGCGCCCGACCGTTCACGAACGGCGTGCCGTCGCTCGCGACCATGACGAGCGGGTGGGCCAGGGCGGTGCGCACAGCATCCTCGGGGATGATGTGCGCGATGATGGTGCCGCCGGTCTGCCGCTTCTCGTAGAACGACTCTGCATCGAGACGTTCGCCCGTTTCGACCCACTCGATGTCGGAGTAGTCGGCGTCGAACCGCTCGCGCCACCCCTGGTCGAAGATGGCGGCCTGGATGCCCGTCGAGGCCGCGGTGTAGGGGTAGACCTCGGTGGTCACGTCGAGACCACGCGACCGCGCGCCCTCGATCAGCTCGAGGATGGTCGGCACCTGGCTGAGTCCGCTCGAGCCGACGTGCACGATGTGCACGCTCGCGCCGGTCCCCGCGGCGTCGGCGATCATCTCGTGAACGGCCTCGATCGAGCTTCCGGGCTCGACGAGACCGGCGTACCGAATGTGGACGAAGTTGGCGACGCCCTCCTCGGCCGACATTCGGAAGAGCTGGAAGATCTCCTCGCGCCGCGCGCCAGGCGTATACTGGATCCCGTAGCCGACACCCAGGGCGCCGGCCGCAAGGGCATCGCGCAGACGCTCCTCGATCAGCTCGAGCTGCTCGAGCGACGCCGCGTTCCGCACCGCCGCCTGCTGGCCGCCCAAGACGGCGCCTCGGACTCGGCCGTGCGATGCCGACGCACCGTAGTGGATGACCGCCGCCCCTTCGCGGCTCGCGTACCAGCCCTCGACGTCGTCGGTCCCGCCCTCGAGCTCGAGCGCGGTGGTCACCCCGTCCTGCACCTGGAGTGCGGCGCTGAACGGGTCCTGCCCGTGCGCGTGCAGGTCGATGAACCCGGGCGAGACGACGAGCCCCGCGACGTCGATCACCTCGTGTCCCGTCAGCTCGTCATCGGTGATGGCTCCGATGAAGCCGCCGACGATGCCGACGTTGCGCACCGCGTCGAGGCCCGACTCGGGGTCGATGACGCGGCCACCGACGAGGACGATGTCGTAGTCGGATTCCTGCGCCACGATCCCGATGGGCCAAACGGCGAGAACGGCAGACATGCAGAGGACCCTGATGTGTCTTGTGCGCACGATCGCCTCCTTGACGAATGCGCTTGCGGGTGCGGCGAAGGGGTTGTCCCTGGGAGATGCTGCGGGGAGATCCCGCGCAGGTGGTTTCTCTGCTTCGAGGGTCAGCAGCGCCGGCCCGAAACTAGGATCCGGGCGGCGGGATGTCACCCGCGCTATCCGCGCATCGCCCGTGACGGGACGGGACGTCGAGATCGACCTCATGCAGTCCGGCATGCAGGTGACGGCCATGCGCCGCGTCGCCCGCTGGGCCGAGATCGGTCTGGGCGGACTGCTCAACACCCTCGATGCCGCCATCGAGATCGCGCCCGGGGAGATCCTGCCGGGTACGGAAGCGCTGAACACCGAGACCTGGGGATGGTCTGCCGCCTCTGATCGGGGAACCCCTCATCCGAGCAGACCCGGCAGGAGCGTCCGGGCGACGAGGAATCCCAGGAAGGTCCCGACCGCGGTGCCCAACGATCCGATCAGCACGGCCGGCAACACCAGATCGCCCCGGCCCAGGCTGCGCGCCAGAGCGAGCGCGGACGTGCCGCCACCGACGTTCGCCTGCGACGCGACCGCCGCGATGTCCACATCCATCCGCATGACCCAGGCGGCACCGAACGTGATCAGGCCGTGGACCAGCACGAGGACGAACGTGAAGGCGAGAAGCGTGAGACCGAGCCCACCGATCTCGGCGAGGGCCCCGACGTCGCAGAAGGCGCCGATCACGCACAGGAACAGGTAGACGGAGAACAATCCGAGCGTTCGGCTGCCGGCCAGGTTCGCCACCGACGGGATCTGGGCCAGCACCAGGGCGATGATCGTGAGGATGATGATCGCCGGGGCGTCGACGCCGAGCCCGCCGAACCAGGCCGCGAGCGCGTTCGACGCCCACAGAGTTCCGAACCCGATCGCGAGCACGAGCGCGAGATCGACCGGGTGGATGTTCTCCGTGTCCTCCTCGACGCCGAGATCCACCTCGCGGGCGATCGCCGGACCGTGCGCTCCGGCCGTGCGCCGCGTCCACAGGGGCCGCAGCACGCGGGGCAACGCGATGGTCGACGCCATCCACACCGTCGTCATGATCGAGTCGACCGCGGCCGCCCCGCCGAACAGCACCGCCTCGCGCATCATGTCGTACTCGATGGCGATCGCGTTGAAGTTGACGCTACCGCCGGTGTAGGTGCCGGTGAACATCCCGCCGAGGGCGGCGAAGTTCGGTCCGATCCGCACCGGCCCGTTCACGACCCACATCCCGACGAGAACACCCGCGACCGTGCCGATCGACCCGATCAGAAAGAGCGAGATGATCGGCACGCCCGCACGCATGACGTCGCGCAGGTTCACCTTGAGCAGCAGCCACACGATCGCCAGCGGCGCCACCGTCCCGAACACCACGTCGTACGCGGGAACCGGCGCGGCTTCGGTCGATGTCGTGGGGATCAGCCCGAGGTTCGCGATGACGGCGGTCAGGACGATCACGAGCAGCGCCGTGCCGACGTGCTTGAGCCACGTCCGTCGGACCGCCCACTCCGTCACGACGATCACGAGCGAGAGCACGGTCAGGATGAAGAGCGTGTGATCGGTCATTCGGCGAACGGGGCTCGGTCGTCGGTCGGGTTCCCGGAGTCCGCCGAACCTCCGGCGTCCATCGCCGAGCGGCAAGCCGCGCGCGCCGCCTCGAGACGCGCCGGCTCACCGATATCGAGGAACGGGTGGTCCGACACCTGGACCGCGGTGGCCGACAGACCGGCCTCGATCGCGAGCGCGAACGCCTGCGTCATCGTGAGCTCCCCGCGCGGCGTCCGGCCGCTCCACGGGCCGTAACGGGCGGCCACCTCCCGCTCGAGAAAGCGGCTGAACGACGGCCGCCAGACCGCCAGCGTCCAGGTGGCCAGGCCCTCCGCGCGATCACCGGGCTCGAACCCGGCGACGACGCCGTCATCCCCGGCCACGACGCCGTCCGTCGCGTAGTCCGGTGAAGGCGGAAAGAGCCCGAGGGCGATCTCGGCACCCGACTCCGCGAGGGCGTGCGCCAGACGGGCGAACGCGCCCTCGCCATCGCGCATCGGATCGTTCCACAAGACGTCGGGGAACCCGAGAGCGACCGTCGCCTCGCCCGCCGCGGCCGTGCCGATGGACACCGTGTAAGCGGCGGCCGGCGAGGCCTCGACGATCAGGTGGTCGAGCGCCGGCGTCCCCGCTGGCCCACCGCCGAGCGTGTCGCGCACATCGACCTTGTCGGCGCTCGACACGACGAACGCCCGGTCGACACCGGAGGCCCGCAACCGCTCGAGCAGACAGAAAGCGATCGGCCGCGCCTGGCCCGGAGGGGCGGGGTACACCGGCTCGATCTCCTTGCTGAGCGCACGCCCCCCCAACCGCGTCGCCGACCCCGCCGCGGGGACGACCCCGATCACCGAATCCGGCCGGAACGAGCTCATGCGAGCGAATCTGCGGGTCGCGGGCGAGGCGCGCCGCATGCCCCGCAGACACCTCCTCCGGGCCAGGCTAGCGTTCTCGGAACTTCATACGTAGTTTGGCTTAGTATGAATGAGATTTAATGAGTATGCCTGATCGGATCATGGCCGCCTCGACGCTCGCGATCGCGCATGCCCGCGACCGCGGAGACGCGGATGTGAGGCCCGACGACCTCCTTCTCGGGGCCCTCGAAACGGCATCGCGTCTCGGTGTCGTCATCCTCGGACCGCTCGTGATCGACCTCAGAGAGCTGTCGCCCTTCCCGTCCGAGGAGCGCTCCCCGCGGCCGCCGGAGTCGCGCGCCGCGGGGCGCCGCGGGAACGACCCGGTCCGGCCGCGCTACGCTCCGGCGACGGCCGCGCTGTTCGACCGCGCGGCGGTGCTCGCGAGAGAGGATGGCGAGGCGAAGGTGCGACTCGTCCACCTGCTCGCCGCCTTCGGAGGCGCGCCCGGCGGGCTCATGGCCCGACTCATGGGGCGCTACGACTTCGATGAGAGCGGCTGGCGCGCCGCGCTGGCGGCCTGGGACCGCGAGACGGCTCCGGACACCGCGGATGGGCCACCGGATCGCAGGGTGCTTAGCGTCGATCAGGCCGCCGAGACGCTCGGCGTCCACGCACAGACCGTTCGCGGCTACATCAAGACCGGCAAGCTCCCCGCGTACCGCATCGCGGGGGAGCGCTCCATCCGGATCTACTCATCCGATCTTTACGACCTTCTCGAGCCGCTGGAGCCGTCCGGCGACTCCGACGACGAACCGGCACGGCCGGATCGCCCGTCACTCCCCGCCACCGTCGGCGACTGACCCCAGACCACGGAGACGACCGATGCCGACATTCGTAGTGAAACGAGACCTGCCCGGAATCACCCCGGATGCCGTTCAGGGCGCGGGCCTGCGAGCCAAGACCTGCGCCGCCGACATGACCGGCGAGGGCACGCAGGTGACCTGGGTGCGAAGCTTCTTCCTGCCCGAGACCGAGCAGACGCACTGCTACTTCGACGCCCCCGACGCCGACGCCGTCCGAGAGCTTAACGAGCGCGCACAGATCCCGTTCAGCGAGATCGTCGAGGTGAAGGAGATGACGCCGGACATGCTCTGACCGGTCGGCCTGTAGGTCCGCCAGGAATTGGGGGCCCACAGGCATCTCGACCGTGAAACCGCCCCTCCGACGCCGCGCCATAACGCTTCTTTACGATTCGTAAACTCGGCGACGCGGCGCGGTGGGGGTGTGTCGTCGTGGCTCAGTCCTCCCGCAGGACGACCGCCGGATCGACCCGCGACGCGCGGGTCGCGGGGGCGAGACACGCCGCGATCGAGACACCCACGAGGAAGACGCTCGCCGCGAGCAGCGTAGCCGGGTGTGTCGGCGCGACGTCGAACAGGACGCCTGCCAGGAGTCGCCCGGAGGCGAGCGCGCCGAGGATGCCGATCGCGACGCCGAGGGCGACGAGACGCACCCCCTCTCGGAGCACGAGACCCAGCACGTCGGTCGACCGGGCGCCGAAGGTGAGCCGGACTCCCATCTCGTGTCGTCGCGAGGCGACCCGGTACGAGAGCACGCCGTAGATGCCCGCGCCCGCCAGGGTGAGGGCCATCAGCGCGAAGGTCGTCAGGAGCTGGGCGAGAAATCGCTGCTCGGCCATGCGGGCGCGCACCACGTCGGAGAGCGGCGAGACCGAGTGCACGGGCAGCGACGCATCGAGACCCGCCACGGCTCCGCGCACCGCGGCGATCGAGGCCGCGCGGGCTCCCCGAACCACGAGCCGTCCCGGCAGCACGCCCGTGTGGTTCGACGACAGATAGATCTGGAGGGGCGCGGCATCGGCGAGTCCCCAGGTACGGACATCGCCAGCCACGCCGACGATCGTGTACCACTCCTCGTCTTCCGAAAAGCGCACCCGCGCGCCGAGCGGGCTCTCATCGCCCCACTGTCGTCGGGCGAGCGAGCGGCTGATCACGGCGACCGGAGCCGCCTCGGCCACGTCGCGCGAGTCGAACGACCGCCCCTCGACGATCGGTTGCCCGACTGCGTCGAAGTACCCGGGAGTCGCGGCGAAGAAGCCGACGAAGTCGTCGGGCCGGTCAGGATCGGGGCGGCCGTCGATCTGGAGCGCGGCCGAAAACCCGAGGGCCGTCGAGAGGGGGAGGAAGTTCACGCCCCCTGCGGCCTCGACGCCGGGCGTGGCCCGGATCCGCTCGAGCAGCTGCGCCATGAACCCGTCCCGCATCGGCTCATCCGGATAGTCGGCGCGGGGCAGCGACACCGACGCCGTGATGGCTCCCTCGGGCGTGAACCCGGGGTCCACGCTTCTCATGCGCATCAGACTCTGGAGCAGGAGACCGCCCCCGACGAGAAGGACGAGCGTGAGGGCGACCTGTCCGACGACCAGCGGGCCGTTCCGCACCGCACCGGACCCCGATCCCAGGCGACCCGTCTTCATGCCGGCCGCGAGGTCCACGCGGGCGCCGCGCAGGGCGGGCCAGATGCCGAACAGCAGCCCGGTGACCACGCTGAGCGCCGCCGCGAAGCCGAGGATACGGACGTCGATGCCCATCGCGGCGAACCGTGGGAAGTCCGCGGGCGCCGCCGCCACGATGACGTCCAGCGTCCAGAAGGCGAGCACGAGACCGAGGAGCCCGCCGGCCACGGCGATGACGAGAGCCTCCGTCGTCAGCTGCTGAACGAGCCGACCTCGACCCGCGCCGAGAGACGCACGAACGGTAAGCTCGTGACCGCGGCCGACGGCCCGCGTGAGGAAGAGATTGGCCACGTTCGAACACGCGATCAGCAGGATGAGCGCGGTCGCGGCGAGGAGGATCATCAGCGGAGTCCGCGAATCGCCGACCATCACCTGACGCAGCGTCCGGACCCGCGAGACGCCGTCCTGCATCCACGATCCCTCGAGGTGGCGCTCCGCGAAGAGTGCCAGCTCCGCCCGCGCTTGCTCGATCGTGGCGTCCTCGCGCAGAAGCCCGACCGTTGTCGCCGACCGCGTCCCTTCCACGACCCGGTCGGGGCCGGTCGAGAGTGGCAGCCAGAGATCGGTTCCCTCCGGAAGCTCGAAGTCGGACCCGGCGACGCCGACGATCGTCACTGGCCGACCGTTTACCGAGACCGTCGACCCGACCACGTCCCCCCCACCGAACCTGTCGCGCCACAGCCGGTGACCGAGGACCGCGACGTGTGTGTCATCCGCGGCGGAGAAGGATCGGCCCTCCTGCATCCGCACCCCCACCGTCGGGAAGAAGCCGAGCGTGACCTCGGATGCCTCGGCTCGCACCGGTTCTGTCCCGAGCATGAGGTTGACACCATTGGATCGCGTCCAGGCGGCGAGACGCTCGAACGCTGGGAGCTCGTCCGCGAACTCGAACGCATCGGCCGGTCCCTCGGGGAACCCCTCGAGCGAGAGCGGCATCGACGCGGGCGAGACGAGTCGATCCTCGTGCTCGAACGGCAACGACCTCAGCAGGACGGCATCGACGACCGAGAAGATCGCCGTGTTCGCCCCGATCCCGAGACCGAGCGTCAGGATCGCGACCGTCGCGAAGCCGGGCCGGCGGGCCAGCTGTCTGAACGCGAACCTGAGGTCTCCGCCGATCCGTCCGAACATGCTCGCCTCCAGCGATCATCCTGCGATCAACGTCCACGCGATCCGACCCCGGCCGTCGGGGTCGCACCGACCTTCGAGGCAAGCGGCGTTCCGCCGTTTCGCTGTCACGTAACATGTTGGTATTCAGTCGTTTACGACCGTGGCTACGGTCGTGAGCAACGTCGGTTCGTGTCCGGTTCTGGGATGGAGCGTCCGGAGACGGTCGGCCCGAACAAGTGAGGGGGGCGCCGGGCGCGATGGCCCGCTTCCGCATTCAGCGGTGCGCTTCCGACTGACCGGGTTCCGCCGCCCGGGTCCGCGGCGCGAACGCCACTTACCCCCGCCCGGGTGCAGGGCTAGAATCGGTGCGGTTCAAGACCTGTCTCTGTTTGGAGGAACGAGGATGTCGAAGAAGATCTTGCTCGCCGCCCTTCTGGCGGTGACCCCGGCCGTCGCGGCTCCAGCCGCCGTGGACGGCCAGGCGAATATCATGGAGATGCTCCGGTCCGACCTGCGGGCCGACGCACAACAGATCACCGCAGTCGCGATGTTGCTGCCCGACGCCGAGGCCGAGCGCTTCTGGCCGATCTACCGGGAATACGAGCAGCAGCGCGCCAGCTGGTCCGACCGTCGACTCTCCGCCATCAAGAGCTACGCCGAGCAGTTCGAGACGATGACGGACGAGGCGTCCGCCGAGCTCGCCCACACGTGGTTCCAGCTCCAGAACGAGCGGCTCGAGATGTACGGCGCCTACTATTCTAGCGTGGAGAGCGAGCTCGGGGCCTCGGTCGCGGCACGGGCGATCCAGGTGGAGAATCAGCTGATGACGCTGCTCGACCTCCAGATCGCTCAGCAGGTCCCCCTCATCTTCAACCCGCCCGACTGATCCAAATCGGTCCGATGGTGCTCTGGCGAGCGCCGGCCGAGCCCTGCGATGGGCGGCCGGCCGGCGTCGCCAGCCCGGCGGGTCACCTTTCCGGAGCTCGCGGGCCTGCGGGTTTCCTCGCGCTGCTCTCGTCACGCGGTACATCGACGAAGGACAGCTACCGCCGAAGACGCGGCTCGCGCTCGAGGAACCGCTGAGCGACTGACGCCGAACGTGTCGCGGCCGGCGCGCCGGCCCGCCCGCGAGCGGTCCGGTGCGTCCTTGCGCACGCCTCCACCCCGTAGTACGCTCCCCTAAGCACTCACGGTATATGGAGCGACGGTGAACCAGACTCTGCCGCTGTTCAAGGGGACCCTCGATCTACTCATCCTGAAGGCGCTGAGCGTCGAGCCGATGCACGGCTACGGGCTCGCATTGTGGATGGAGCGTGGGTCGAAGGGCGAGATCGTCGTCGAGGACAGCGCGATATACCAGGCGCTCCGACGTCTCGAGGGGCGTCGCCTCGTCGAGGCCGAATGGGGGAAGACCGACAACAACCGCCGCGCCCGGTTCTACACGCTGACCGCCGCGGGGCGGCGACAGCTGCGAGACGAGGCGGAGGTCTGGATGCGGTACGTCGAGTGGGTCGGTCGGCTGCTCGAGGCCGGCGACGGCGTTCCCGCCTGAGCGCGGCGGAGTGAGCGGCATGCCCGGCGAACGCGGGCCCCGCGGGATCCCCTGGCGCACCCGGTCGCAGCGGCGGCGCGAGACCGAGCAGGAGATCGAGGCGCATCTCCAGATGAGGATCGACGATCTGATTCTCAGGGGGCTCTCGCCGGAGGCGGCACGCGAGCAGGCGATCGCGCGGTTCGGCGACCTCGGCCGCGCCCGGGCCGACATCGAGGCCGCGGCGCGGCAGCGCGATCGGCGGCTCGAGTGGACCGACTGGTTCGGGCGTCTCCGCCGCGACCTCGTGCTCGCGGGCCGGCGGATGCGGTCGCACCCGGGCCATTCGCTGCTCGTCGTGCTGATCTTCGCGTTCGGGATCGGTCTCACGACCGTCATGTACTCGCTCGTCGACCACGTCCTCCTGCGGGCCCTCCCCTTCCCCGAGGACGACCGACTCGTCGCGCTCGAGTCCGTGCCCGAGGACGGTGACTCGTTCCCCTGGGTCTCGATGGGGAACTGGTACGACTGGCGCGAGGAGAACCGGACGCTCGAGAGCACGGGCCTATACGGCGCGGTCCAGCGGGAGGCGACGATCGCGACCCCGGAGGGCGCGTTCACGGTGCCGGGCGTCACGGTGTCCGGCGCCTTCTTCGCGACGCTTCGCCCCTCGCTGGTAGCGGGCGTGGCGCCGTCGGAGGCCGCGGTCCAGGCGGGCGAGACCGTCGTGGTCGTGAGCGAGGGCTTCTGGCGCCGGGTCCTCGGCGGGGTGACGCCGATCGGGGGCGCGCTCACGGTGGATGGCGTACCGCGCGAGGTGGTGGCCGTCGTCCGATCGGGTCACGAGATGCCCGAGGGCGTCGAGCTGTGGATTCCTCGTCCCTACGGCTCCGAGACCGGTGGAGCCCGCAACAACATCAACTACCGATCCGTCGCCCGCCTCGCACCGGATGTGACCGCCGAGCAGGCCAGGGCAGACCTCGCGACCGTCGCGGCCGGGATCCGCGAGCGCGACCCCGAGGCGATCTACTCCTGGGGCGTCGGTGTGCGACCGCTACGCGAGACCATGATCGGCGATGCCGGCTCGTACCTCGGGATGCTCATGGGCGCCGTGCTTCTCGTCCTTCTGGTCGCGTGCGCCAACCTCGCCGCCCTCGGGTTCGCCCGCGGGCGCGAGCGGGCGCGCGATGTCGCCGTTCGGCTGTCGATCGGGGCGAGCCCGGGGCGCATCGTGCGTCAACTGCTGACCGAGGATCTCGCGCTCGCCGGTCTCGGAGGTCTGCTCGGGATCGGCCTCGCGTGGCTCGGCAGCGGACCGCTGGTCGAGCTGATCGGCGGCACGATCCCGCGTCTGCGCGACGCGCCCATGGATGCCCGGGTGCTCGGCGCCGGCTTCCTCGCGTCGGTCCTTGCCGGGACGATCGCCGGTCTTCCGCCGGCACTGGCCTCGGCGCGGCGTGGCGGCGCGCGGCTGACGGCATCCTTCCGGCCGGTACGCCGGGGACGGACGCTGCCGGGTGCGGTGCTCGTCGGAAGCCAGATCGCCGTGACGGTCGTCCTGCTGACGGGTAGCGCCCTGTTGCTCATGAGCCTCCGCTCGCTGACGGGCCGCGACCTCGGATACGACCCGACCCCGGTCGTGACCGCCGACGTGACCCTCGTCTCGCCGCAATACCGCGGCGATCCGGGCCTCGACCGGGTGATCGCCTACTGGGACCGCGTTCTCGACGAGTTGGAAGCCGGGCCCGACAACCGGAGCGTCGGGCTCGGCAACTGGATCCCCACCGGCGGTGGCGGGGCGAGCTTCATCGAGATTCCCGGTGGCCCCGAAGACGCCGGCGCCGGCTACCGGTTGGTCTCGGAGAACTACTTCGAGACCCTGCGGATCCCGCTTCTGGGAGGGCGCGCGATCGCTCGCGAGGACCGGGCCGGCTCGGCGCCGGTGGCCGTCATCAACAAGGCAATGGCCGACGAGTTCTGGCCCGGCGTCGACCCGATCGGACAACGCGTCCGGGCGCCCAGCATGGAGGGGTACTGGTTCGACGGCGAGGCGCCGTGGCGCACCGTCGTCGGGGTCGTCGGGAACATCCGCCACGGCGGGTTCGATTCGGACACGCGCTCGGAGATGTACGTCCCCCACCGGCAGATGCCGTGGATGGCCCGCAGCATGACCGCAGTCGTCCGCGTCGGCGCCGATCCCAACGCCCGGATGGAAGACATACGCACCCGCGTCGCCGGCGTCGACCCCGATCTCGCCGTGAACGTCGCCACACTCGAGAACCGGCTCGGTCGCGGTCTGCGGCAGCGGCGGCTGATCTCGAGCCTCCTCGTCACCTTCGCCGTCTCGGCGCTTGTCCTCGCTTCGCTCGGCGTCTACAGCGTGCTGTCCTTCGCCGTGCAGCGGCGGACCCGCGAGGTGGCGATCCGATCGGCGCTCGGGGCCTCGCGAGGAGGCATCGTCGGGCTGGTCGTCGCCGGCGCCCTCCGAGTCGTCCTCGCCGGGACCGCCATCGGGGTGCTGCTGGCGATCGCCGCTCGCGGCGTGCTCGACGCTCTCCTCGTCGACATCAGCTCGCTGCACCCGCTCGCGTATGCCTCGGCGGGCGCCTTCCTGCTGACGGTCGTCCTCGCCGCGGCGCTCGTCCCCGCTCAGCGAGCCGCCCGCTCGAACCCCGTGGACGCGCTGCGCGAGAGCTAGCGCCAGCCGAATGGCCTGGGACCGCCGAGACACCACAGCAGGTCGCCTCACCGCGAACATGCTCCGCTCGGGAAGCGGCGATTACATGCCCCTCCTCCGGGCGCGCATACGAGAGTTTACGAATCGAAAGAAAGCGCCAGGGCCCGGGGATGAAGGATCTTCCCGAGGCGGCGTCGCGCCCGACCCGTCGCTCTCGCGCGCAGAAATCCTCAGGGCTCGAGGTGAATCGCGAATACGTTCGACACTCCGACGCTGTCCGAGGGCGCGAGGACGTCGTCGCGGTCGCGCCGTACGTCGTAGACCAGCCTCCACCACCCCTCGAAGACACCGAGCGGCTCGAACGTGATCGACAGGGCGGTCGGTCCCGTGATAGTGAACGTATCGACGCGCGCGGCGCCGGGAGCGACGGCAAGCAGGCCACCTCCGGCGCAGGCCCACGCCGGGTCGAAGGCCGACTCGACATCGTCGTCGCCGCTCGCCGGAACGACACCGTAGATCGGACTCGCGCCGCCGCACGTCTGCACGAACAGGGAGTCCGGACCCGCGTTGGTGAATCGCGCGGCCACCTCGAACTCGTACTCCCACCCCGGGCCGAGTGGTGCGACACGCCTCGCTTCGTACTCCAGGGTGTCGGTCTGTAGAGCCTCCCCCCGCCGGCCCGGATCGGGTCCCTCGAATGCCGTCGGCAGCTCGTCCTGCCCACCGGGATCCGGGTGGGGAGCCTGCATCGCCTCCCCGCACCCGACGGTCAGGACCGTACACAGCACACACGCTCTGGACCAGGGTCGCTTCCCCATTCGCCTTTCGCCCTTGCGAGATCCGGCATGATCGACCCGACCGCGACCCTGCCGGGAGTGCGGTCAGCCGTCCGGGTCGAGGTGTCGCTCGAGGAACTCCGCGATCCGTTCGTTCAGATCATCGGCCGCGGGTCCGAAGAACCCGTGCGCCATGCCCGCGTAGCGCAGCAGGGTGACCTCCTTCCGGAGACGTCGGAGCGCAAGATAGATCTCGACCGTCGGGATGGTGAACGACGCGTCGTCCCGGTCGCCGACCGCGAGCAGGAGCGGGGTCTCGACGTTCCCCATCTCGAAGACCGGCGACCCTCGCACGTACTCCGCCGGATTCTCGAGCACATCCTCCCGGATCCCGACGAATGTGGCAGTCGGAATCCAGCGCTCGGCCGTATTGTCCTGGCGGAGAGCCGACTCGACCCAGTTGAGGTTCGCCGGCGCGACCGCGACGGCCGCCCGGTACCGGTGCGATCGCGTGATCATGGCCGCCGCGGCGGCGCCTCCGTTGCTGAACCCCATGATGGCCATGCGGTCAGGATCCACGAGGCCCCGCTCGATCAGGACGTCGACCCCGGACTCCACGTCGTCGATCATCTGACCCCAGCCCGCCGACCCGCCCACGTGCCCCGAAACGAAGGCGCCTCCGTACATCCAGGGCACCCGTGGCCCGGGAAAGAAGACCGCGTAACCGCGTGCGGCGTGCCGCTGGTTGCCGAACGCGGGCGATCCGTCGGAGTAGAAGGCGTTCAGGTGGCTGCCCTCGGAGTAGGCGGAGACGATGAGCGGGTAGCGAGTGCCGGGCTCGTACCCCACCGGGAGGATCAGCACGCCCTCCCGGTCATCCCCGGCCGCGTTCCGCCAGCGGACGATCTCCTGCCGGCCGAGCTCGACTTCGGCGAGCTGCGGGTTGGGGTCGTAGATCTCCTCCGCCTCGTCGTCGCCTGGTCGAAGAAGCCGAATCACCACGGGCGTGTCGCCACGCGATTCGCCCCAGGCCACGGCACCCGATGCCGAGACCGTGAGCGTCCCGCCCACCGTCACGTACCCGGCGCTTCCGACTGTCTCGACGTCCGCGGTCGCGGGATCGACGCGGCCCACGGGGCGGGTCACGCCGTCCACCTGGGTGATCAGCAGCGTACGGCCATCAGCCGTCCAGGCGAAGTCGCCGATCGTGGCCGAGAACGAGTAGATCCTCCTCGCGCCGTCGCCGTCGCCACCCGGCTGGAAGGTCGAGATGCTGTTGCGTGTCGGTCCGGTCCGCGAGTACCGAACCCAGGCGACGCTCTCGCCGTCCGGCGACCAGCTCGGGTTGGTCGACATGACGCCGTTGCCGCTGATCTGGCGTCGCTCCCCCGTCGCCGCGTCGATGAGGAAGATCGTCGAGACGACCTGACCGCGGTGGAACCCGTCCATGGCCGCGCACGCAAGCGTGCGGCCGTCGGGCGACCACGCCGGCCCGAGGTACTCGACGCCGTCGCGCGTGAGCTGTCGCGTCTCGCCGGTCCGCAGGTCGTGGACGAACAGCTCCCTCGTGGCGGGCGATGGGCGGGGCGGGGCGGCCACGCCCTCCAGCAGCCCCTCGAACGCGTACCCGTCAGGGCTGTCGGGCGCGAGGATCAGGGGGAAGCCGCGCTCGGCAGAAGCGGGCTCGGGGGCCGCCCCCTCCTCATCGGCCGCGGGGGCGCGGGGTGCCGCGACCACGAAGGCGAGCACGTCGTCGCTCGACCACGCGATGCGGTCGGGGACGACGCCTCCGTCGACACGCGTCTCCTGTCGAGCCACGCCGCCGTCGATGCTCGCGGTGAAGACCTGGAGCTCGCCCGTGTCTTCGGCCCGCGCGTAGAACGCCAGCCGATCGCCGTCGCGAGACCACGTCGGATTCGTCCCCTCGGCGACCCTGCGCGGCGAGCGCGGCGAACTGCCGGGGGCCGTGTCGAGCACCCACACGCCGCCATCCTGTGCGAACGCGATGCGTTCCCCGTCGGGCGACAGGGCGAGCCCGGAGAGACGGTGCAGCGATTGAAGGTCGGCATCGGTGACGGGGCGGCGTTCGCCGGCCGGCGGGGTCGAGGGATCCTGGGCCGACAGCCCCGACGGCGATGAGAGGCCCGCCGGCGCGGCAAGCAACGCCAGCGAGAGGAACCCGCTTCCCAATCGTGCTCGATAACGGTCGATGCTCATCCGACCCTCCGGCGATGTGCGCCCCGTTCGGGTTTCGAAACGTAGCGCGGCCGGCGGTCGGCTCACCGGCCGCGGGAGACGGGTCTCAGGGGAGCGACGCCCCGAAGAACCCGAGGATCTCGACGTTGCCGTCGATGTCGAGCGAGGTGCGGCCGATCCCGCCGCGGCCGGGCCAGGTATGCCCGCCGTTCTCGACGGCATAGAGCCGCACGGGCGCACCCGACGTGCAGTCGACGTAATCGATCAGCTCCACGGTCGTTCCGTCAGCGGCGACGTCGGGAAGATCCGTAGTGACGGGCGATCCGCAGCCGTTCTCGACCGCCCACCAGTCGACCGTTTCGAGGACGCCCATGATCCGCTCACCCCCGCCCGCGGGGAATCCGCCCCACGGAAAGAAGTCGTCGTCGTCGCCGTTTATGAACATCGCCGGGACCGGGCGCGAGGGGTTGCACCCGCTCGCGAGCCCCGTGTACATGGCCCCGGCGACGCTCGCGATCCCCCGGATGTCGCCGCCGAGCTCGCACGCCAGCCGGTGGGTCATCAGCGCCCCGTTCGAGAGCCCGGCCGCGAACACACGCTCGCGATCGATGTTGAGCCGCGCGTCGATCCGGTCGATCATCCGATCGATGAACCCCACGTCGTCCACGCCCTGGACGTCGGCCGATGTCTCCGTCCCCACGGCCCACGACTCGTCGATCCCGTCCGGGTAGACGACGATCCACCCGAGGTCGTCGGTGTGTTCCTCGATGCCCGCGAGCGACCGGAGCCCGGGCGCATCCTGCCCCACCCCATGCAGCATGATGAGGAGCGGCGCCGCGACATCCTCGCTCGCGGTCGTCGGGATGTGGACCGTGTAACCCCGCGCCCGCCCCTGGTAGTCCATGAGCTGGAGAAAGTCCCCTCCCCCGTACTCGAGATCGGGCACCTCGGGAAGCCCCGTCAGGGCGTCGTCACCGCCGCAGCCCCCGATGGCGACGATGGCGAAAGCCACGAGCAGCAGTTCGAGTTTCTTCACGTCGAGCTCCGCGTGGGCGTCTTCGAGACCGATGGCCAGACGTTATACGCTGAACGCCCTACCCCTTCGACGCGTGACGTACTGGTGCCGACATGGAAAGTCATCGACAAGGGGAGTCCCGTCCCGGGCAATGCCGACCCCGGGCTGTCAGCAGACCGGCGTTGCTCGCTGTCGCAGCGTTCGGCCTCGTCGTCGCGTGCGACGGACCAGCGTTTTCCCCCGAGGGCTGGGTGCACCGCCTGACACTCGAAGCCTTGAGCTCCAGCAAACTGCACGTACTCTGGTGGGAGCAGGTCGAGGAGTGCGTCGGTGCCGAGGGGGACATCGCGTCCGTGCGGTTCTTCAGGGTGACGGCGCCCCTCGACGGTCCGCAGTTCCCCTGTTTTGACGGGCAGCGGTGTAACGGCGTGTGGCTGCCGCCCGACTCGGTGTTGCTGTCGGCAGCCCTCGTCGAAAACGAACGGACGGTAAAGCACGAGATGCTGCACGCACTGCTCCGCACCCCTTCCCACTCGGACGTCTTTTTCCGCTGCAGCTGAGAGAGACCCGATGACCCGGCCTCCCTGACCCACCGACGCGCGTCATTGGCCGGCGGCCCTTCTCGTATGATACAGTGGCAATATCTCAGCAGTGTTTGGAGAATCTTCCAAGTGGAGTCCGCGTCCGGTGTCGCAGGCGCATGTCCCCGACCTCGAGACCCTCGCGCTGGCCCGCCGGGCCGTAGCGGCCGCCGCGGTCGTCTACGAGCGGGCGATCGAGTCCGACCGGAGACGCCGGATCGCCTCTGGCGCCTGACCGCCCGGTGGGCCCCGGCAACGTGACGTCGTCCCCTCCACAGCCGTCCGACACGTCGGGTCCGGTACCGCTGTCGGCGGCGCTCCCGACGTGGGCGAAGGTCGCCGCGCTCAGCTTCGGGGGGCCCGCCGGGCAGATCGGCGTGATGCACCGCCTGCTCGTCGAGGAGAAGAAGTGGGTGCGCGAGGACCAGTTCCTCCACGCCATGAGCTACTGCATGCTGCTCCCCGGACCCGAAGCGCAGCAGCTCGCGACCTATCTGGGCTGGGTTCTCCACGGTACCCGGGGGGGACTCGTCGCCGGGCTCCTGTTCGTGCTCCCGGGGTTCGTCTCCATCTTCGCCCTGAGCGTCCTGTACGCCGAGTTCCGCGACACGACTCTGTTCGAGGGTCTCTTCTTCGGTCTCAAGGCGGCAGTGATCGCCGTCGTGCTCGAGGCGCTCGTGCGGATCGGCCGGAGGACGCTCACGGACAGGCGCAGCGTCGCGCTCGGCGCGGCGGCCTTCGTCTGCGGCTGCTGGTGCCCGATCCGGCGACGATCAGCTGGGCCGCTGCCGGGCTGGCGCTGGCCGCCACGATCACCATGCTGCGATACCGGGTCGGCATGATCCTGACGCTGGCGAGCGCCGCCACACTCGGACTCTTGCTGACGCTCATCCGGTAACGCGTTCACAGGTCTACCTTCGATGTGCAGGAATCGACGAGGCGAGTGGTCGTGACAGGGCCGCGGGGCTGACAGGCTTGTCTCACATAGCGATGCGCACCGACCAGGGAGGCCCGATGGGCAAGAACCCCGAGATGGACCGTCACGACGCGTAGTGGACGCCCACACCCACTCTCCGCACGAGCTCTCGGTCGGCCTGCTCGGCTGCGGGGCCCACGCCGGCAGGGTTCAGCTCCCCATCCTCCTCGGTCTGGACGGCGTGCGGGTCGCGTTGATCGCCGAGGCCGACCCGCGCGCCCTGGACAAGGCGCTCGCCTCCGCGCCGGCGGCGAGGGGCGTCGCGGACTACGCGAGCGTCGATGGCCTCGATGCCCTCGATGCTGTGGTGGTCGCCCTACCCAGCTCCCTGCACGCGGCCGCCGCCCGACGCTGCCTCGCGGCGGGCGTTGCGACGTATGTCGAGAAACCGCTTGCGCGTACGGTGGCCGAGGGGACGGAGGTGCGGGAGGCGGCGGCGGGCGCGATGTGTGCAGTGGGCTTCAACTACCGGTTCAACCGGCTCTACGCGGAGGCGCGGCGGCAGATCGCGTCGGGACGGGCCGGACCCGTGCGGCGCGTCCGATCGTCCTTCTGCGTCGCCGGCGGAACCCTCCCGGAATGGAAACGCAGACGAGTCACCGGAGGTGGAGCCCTGCTGGATCTGGCGTCGCACCACATCGACCTCCTGATGTTCCTGCTCGACGCGCGTGTCGAGGCCGTGTCCGCGCGGATCGAGTCCGTCGAGTCGGAGGACGACGTGGCGGACCTCCGCATGCGGCTCGAGAACGGCATCGAGGCATCGGGCCACTTCTCGCTCCGCGCGGATCCGCAGGAGCGGTTCGAGATCGACGGAGACGACGGCACGCTGATCGTGGACCGGACGCGATATCAGGACATCGTGTTCCTGTCGCGGGGGGCGCGACCACGGGAGACGCCGTCGCTGCGCGTGGGGCAGGCCATCCGAAACATCCCCTACATTCTCGAGAAACGCCGAACTCCCGGACACGAGCCCTCGCACCGCATCGCGCTCGAGCGCTTCCTGTCGGCAGTATCCGGAGGACACCCGTTCGCGCCCGACGCCGAGGACGGGATCGCCTGTCTGCGCGTGATCGAGGCGGCGGAACGCTCAGCTGCGAGCGGTGGCGTCGAGCCGGTCGTCTGGCCGCCGTGACCGCACCGCCGACAGTGGGGGTCGTCATCGCGACGTGCGATCGCGGTGACGCCGTCGTGCGAACGATCGACAGCATCCTCGCGAACCCGGTGGCCCCCGACGGTATCTGGGTGGTCGACCAGAGCTCGGACGAGCGGACGCGCGAGGCGCTTCGCCCGTACGAGGATTCGGGATCGTGCGTCTGCTTCGGGACCCCCGTTCGCGGGCTGTCGCGCGCGCACAACCTCGCCATCCGACAGGTCGACTCCGAGATCGTCGCGCTCACGGACGACGACTGCGAGGTCTCGACCGACTGGATCGGGGCGATCGCGCGAGCGTTCGAGGATCCCGAGATCGGGCTCGTATTCGGCAACGCCGTGCCCGCCGAGCACGACTCCCGCGCCGGGCTCATCACCGGATACGTCCGTGCGGAGCCCGTCGTCGCCCGGACCCTCGAGGACAAAGTCGTGATCGACGGCCTCGGCGCGTGCATGGCCTTCCGCCGGACGGTGTGGCAGTGCGTGGGCGGGTTCGACGAGATGCTCGGAGCGGGCACGCGGCTCCGGGCGGCGAACGACGGCGATCTGGCCGTTCGGGCGCTGCGCGCCGGGTTCGCGGTGGCCGAGACCCCCGCGATCAGCGTCGTCCACCACGGGTACCGCGCGTGGCCGGAGGCGCGTGATCTGCTCTGCGGGTACGCGCTCGGGACCGGGGCCATGCTTACCAAGCACCTGCGTGCCGGGACGCCGCACATCCCGAGGCTCTTCGCGCGTCTCGGTCTGCGCTTCCTCAGCGGAAGGCGGCACCCGCCGGCCCGGCTGGGCGGGAACCGCTTCGCCGCCGCGAGGCTGCTCGCGTTCCTCCGCGGGTGCGTGACGGGTCTGTCGACGCCGATCGACCGCGAGACGCTCCGCTTCGTGTCCCGGGAAGGGCGCGCCCGGTCGTGAGCGCTCCGTCGGCCATCTCGATCATCCTGGTGACCCCGGACCCCTTCGGGTCGCTTCTCCAGACGTTGCGGCACGTGCGCGCGCAGGACATCGCCTCCCGCATCGAGGCCGTGTTCGTGGTGCCGTCGGCGGGTGCGTTCGACCTGGACGAGACGGCCCTCGAGGGTCTCGGCGAGTGGCAGGTGGTCGAGGTCGGCGTCCTCCGGTCGAACGCGCACGGATACGCCGAGGGCGTGAGGAACGCGCGGGCGCCGATCGTCGTGTTCGGCGAGGACCACTGCTTCCCGTCGCCGGGCTGGGCGGCCGCGCTGCTCGCCCGTCACGAGGGGCCCTACGCCGCCGTCGGGCCGGTGGTCGCACACGCCAACTCCCCGGGGACGGTGGCGTGGTCGGACTCGCTGCTTGGGTACGGACCGTGGCTCTACCCGCACCCCGGCGGCGAGGTGGAGTACCTGCCGGGGCACAACAGCTCGTACAAGCGCGACGCGCTGCTCGAGTACGGGGACGAGCTCGAGTCGTGGCTGGAGGCCGAGAGCGTCCTCCACTGGGACCTGCGATCGAAGGGCGCCCGTCTGTATCTCGAGCCGGAGGCCCGCACGAACCACTTCTCCTTCTCGAGCATGCGTGCGTGGATCGCGGCGTCCTTCCATACGTCGCGGACATTCGCGGCCCGCCGCGTTCGCGACTCGCGCGCCTCGCTCGTCCGGCGTGTCCTGTACACGGCCGCCAGCCCGCTCATCCCGGCCGTCCGGATGCGGCGCTGTCTGCGCGACATCCGCCGGGTCGAGCGACCGCCGTCGATGCTGCGGCTGATCCCGGCGCTCGGGACCGTGCTCGTCGTCAGCGCCTTCGGTGAGGCCGTCGGATACTCGCTCGGGCCCGGCGATTCCCCCGCCCTCGTCAGCCAGTTCGAGTTCCGCCGCGACCGCAACATGACCGAGCGCGATCAGCGGGCGATGGCGGCCGCGCGCTTCTTCGAATGAGCGAGGCGCCCCTGGTGTCGGCCGTGATCCCGTCGGCCGACCGGCCCGACCTCGTGGTCCGCGCGGTCCGCAGCGCGCTCGCACAGACACACACCCGTTTGGAAGTGGTCGTCGTGATCGACGGACCCGATCGGGCCACCCGGGAGGCCGTGGCCGCCATCCCCGACCCCCGCCTGCGGTGGATCGAGCTGGAGGCGAGGTCCGGTCCCGGAGCGGCGCGGAACGCGGGGGTCTCGGAGAGCCGCGGCGAATGGATCGCGTTTCTGGACGACGACGACGAGTGGTTTCCCGACCGCCTGTCCCGGCAGCTGGAGACGGCGGGCCGGATGCCCGGGCCGAACCGCGTGATCGTCGGCCGGGTCGTGGCCAGATCGGGCCGGGATCAGGCCCAGGCGTGGCCGCGCCGGCTTCCGGAGTCCGACGAGCCGCTCTCGGAATACCTGTTCGCGCGACGCGGCGCCCGGTGGGGCGAGGCGCTGATCCACACGTCGACGTGGCTCATCGAGGCCGATCTCGCGAGAGGCCTTCCGTTTCGGAGGATGTGGCGGCACGAGGACCTCGACTGGCTGCTCCGAGCGGAACGCGAGCGCGGAGCAAGACCGGTGTTCGTCGATGGGGAGACCCCCGTCGCCGTCTGGAGTGTGGACTCGGCTCGTCCGCGCGCGAGCGCCCCCGGCGAGCGGGCGACATGGACGGACAGCATGACCTGGGCTCGTGAGAACCGGGAGCTGTTCACGCCCCGGGCCTACGCCGCGTTCCTTCTCGTGCAGGTCGGCGCCGATGCGCGACGGTGCGGCGACGACGGCGCCTTCCCTGCCCTCCTCCGGGAGGCCGTGACGAACGGTCGCCCGCGGGTGCGCGATCTCGCGCTCTTCGCCGGGATCCGGGTTCGGCCGGGGAGGACCGGTGCCTGAGCGCGAGGGGTGTCTCCCCAACCTGCTGGTCATCGGCGCGATGAACGCCGGGACGACGAGCCTTTACCACTATCTGAGGCTCCACCCCGAGATCCACATGTCGACGCCCAAGGAGCTCACGTTCTTCGCCGACGAGTGGAACTGGCCGCGCGGTCTCGACTGGTACGCCTCTCACTTCGACCCGTCGTTCGCCGTCAACGGCGAGGCCTCTCCGCTCTACACGACCTACCCCGAGTGCCCCGAGATCGCGGAGAGAATCGGACGGAACCTGCCGGATGTGAAGCTGCTCTATCTCGTGCGCGACCCGATCGCGCGGATGATCAGCCAGTACGTGACGTGGACCAGCTCCAGCCGGGAGAACCGC
>JAWWCR010000068.1:0-21953 GCA_033720355.1 Gemmatimonadota bacterium | reverse complement strand
TCGAGCCCCAGCGCGAACACGGCCGGAAAGATCGCGAGCCCGGCCAGCAGCCCCGCCGTCGTGTCGCCGAGCGCCGTGAGCCCGGCGCTCGGGCCGAGCCGTGTGTCATCGTCCAGATACGAGCCGTAGACGACCATGAAGGTCCCGCCGAGCGACATGGAGAACACGGCCTGACCGAGCGCGCCGAGCACGACGGAGGGCGAGATCGCGCCCCACTCGAGCTTGCCGAGGTACCAGGCGAGCCCCTCGCCGGCCCCGGGGAGCGTGAGCGACCGCACGACGAGGGCGATCAGCATGGCGAGGATCGCCGGCACCAGCACGGTGCTCACACGCTCGGCCCCCTCGCGGAGCCCGCGCAGGAGGACAGTCACGCACAGGGCGACGACCACCAGCGTCATCCCGAGCTGGCGCGCGAACGAGCCCGGGTCGAAGCCGGTGTCCGGCGGGAGGATCCGCGCCGCCTCGATGTGGCCGCCCAGCAGCCGCGCCACCTCCGCGGCGGCGTGGTACAGCACCCAGCCGACGACGTTCGTGTAGTACGCGGTCGCCGCGCACACGACCAGGAAGAAGAACCACCCGACGAATCTTCCGGCGGGGAGGCCGCCGGCCTCGAACGCGCCCACGGTCCCGCGACGTGTCCGGCGACCGAGCGCCCACTCGGCCATGAGCGCGGGCACGCCGACACCGCCGGCCATCACGAGGTAGAGGAGCACGAACGCGGCGCCCCCGAACTCGCCGACCATGTACGGGAACCGCCAGATGTTGCCGAGCCCGACGGCGACCCCGATCAGGGTCAGGAGCGTCCCGATCCGCGAGGCGAACCGCGGACGTTCCGCGCTCAACGGCGTGTCAACCGGGCCGCTGGAAGTCGATGATGTTCTCCCATTCGCGAGGGTCCGAGCGCGCGACGACCGCGATGACGGGCTCGGTGTCGCTCAGGTTGAACACCTCGTGCGGCACCCCCGGCTCGATGAAGATGAAATCGCCGGCCTCGTTGTCGATCGTCTTCTCCAGCCGTGGGCCGTACTCGTGACGCACGCGTCCCTGGAGGATGTAGAGCATGACCTCGAAGTCGACGTGGATGTGCGCCTTCGCCACGGCGCCGGGGGCGATCGTCGCGACGTTCATCGAGAGCTCGCGGGAGCCCACGTTCTCCGCCCACATCCCCGACTTGTAGCGGATCCCGTTCCACGCCCTGGTGGATCCACCACCCCGCACGACGGTGATGCCGTCCGCCTTCTCCACGATGCCCTCGCCGTCGGGGGGCGCCTGCGACATCTGTCCGCTCCTCGCCTGGGGGTGCGCGCGGTGGTCTTCCCGGTCGGTTACGATCCTGCCGACCCCGCGGATTCCGCAACCATAGCGGCGGCGCGAAGCATCCCTCAAGCGGCGAGCCCCGGCAAGAACGTGATGCCCGGCCTATATTGCGCGACACAGGATGCGGGGGCCGGCCTCTCCGGCCCCTCGGGGACAAGACAAAGGACGTACTGAATGGCCACGGCACGGACCGGATTCCAGCATTCGGACCACGCGGAACCGCATCGATCGCGCACGCAGGCGATCGCGAAGGCGCACCCCGAGATCCGGGAGCTGAACGGGAAGAACGCCTGGACATTCGTCCCCACCGCATTCCTGGTGGCGATCCAGCTCGCAGCCGCCTTCTGGATCGTGGGCAAGCCGTGGTGGGTTTTCCTGCTCGTCGCCTATACGCTGGGCGCGGTGGTCAACCACGCGCTTCTCGTCGTCATCCACGAGTCGTGCCACAACCTGATCTTCAAGCGGAAGATCTCGAACGTCCTGACCGGCATCTTCGCCAACATCCCTGGCGTCCTGCCCTACTCGGCGACGTTCAAGAACTACCACCTGGTCCACCACTGGCATCAGGGCGAGTACCACCTCGACGCGGACATCCCGAATGCCTGGGAGGCGCGCGTCGTGGGGACATCCCCGATCCGGAAGATCATCTGGCTCGCGCTCTTCCCGATCCTCTCGATGACGCGGATCATGCGCATCAAGGAGGTTCGGAAGATCGATCGGTACGTCGTGCTCAACTGGTCGATCGTCATGACGACGAACGTCCTCATCTGGTTCCTCGCGGGTCCGACGGCCGTCCTGTACCTGCTCGTCTCGTTCTTCTTCTCTGCCGGGATCCACCCGGTCGGCGCACGGTGGATCCAGCGGCACTACCTGATGGAGCAGGGGTCGGACCAGGAGACGTTCAGCTACTACGGCCCGATGAACGTGTTCGCGTTCAACGTCGGGTACCACAACGAGCACCACGACTTCCCGCGGGTCCCGTGGCACAAGCTTCCGAAGGTGCGAGAGGCCGCGCCCGAGTACTACGAGGATCTCCTCGCGCACCAGTCGTGGGGCAAGCTGTTCATGAAGTTCATCTTCGACCGCAACCTCGACCTCTTCGCCCGCGTCGTGCGGGACGGCAACGAGAAGGTCCGTCCGACCGAGGACCTCGAGAAGTCGGAGGTCTACGAAGGCCTCGCGCCCGATACTCCGGAGGATAGGTCGCACCAGCCGGCCGCCGCGACGGTCGACCCGGTGCCGGAAGCGACCTGACCCTCTCCCGACGGGTCGCGCCGCAGCGCGAAGGCACCCCCCGGCGGCGCTGCGCTACCTCGCGATGAAGTCGATCGGCTGCGAGATCCACACGGCGGTCGGTCTGTCGCGCATCCGGGCCGGCGTGAACACCATCGCGTACGCCACCGTCTGGGCCGCCAGGTCCAGCTCCTCGTAGCCGCTCGACTCGGCGACCAGGCAGTCGCGGACGGCGCCGGCGTCGTCGATGTAGATCCAAAGCTGCACGCTCCCGCTCACGCCCGAGTCGCGAAGGGATGCGGGGTAGACCTGCTGGAGGAGCGTCGCGGCCCTCTCGCGGTTCCTCAGCGTCGGCGCGACCTCGAAGGGGATGTACGGGGGGCGATCCGCGGCGCGCGCCGCCGGTACCGGTGGAGGCGCCAGCTCGGCCCCGGAAACGGGCTCGAGAGTCGCCGCCACCGAAGGAGCTTCGACCGAGAGCGTCCGCGCGACCGCGGGCGTCGCGAGGTCCGGTCGGGCGGGCCGGGCCACGGGCTGGGGAGCCGGCGGGATCGACACCCTCGGGGGGATGCGGATGTCCGTGAGCCGTGGAGCGGCGAGGAGCGTTGGCTCGACCGCCCCGAAGGTCGGAGCGAGCGCGACGAGAATGACGTGCGCCGCCACCGCGGCCAGAACGCCGTACCGCACCGCCGGCGACAGCGCTCGCTTGAACCGCTCGTTCTCGGTCTCGGGTGCGCCGGGATCGGGGCGGATGCCGCCCGGCGGGCTGATCCGTAGGACCGGCTCGTGCACATGGCGTATCGAAAAGGTTCGATTCGGCACCGCGCATCCCCCATGGGCAGGCGGAGCGGGAGACTCACGACGCGCCGGCGTCGCGGCCCGATCTCGATATTACCCCACAGAGGCGGAAACGCGCCCCGGAGGCTCGAACTTTGCCGCCCCTCCCGAGTATCCTCACGGACGCCGAGAACGGAGCGGATCACGGATGCACGAGCGCGGTGACTACGACGTGGTGGCGGCGGGCGAGACGCCGCTGGTGAGGTTTCTCTTCCCGGCGCCGGCCGAGCGGCGCGCGGGAGCGATCGTCGCGTGGTGGGAGAAGCGCCGGTTCGCCTACAACGTGATCGTGGGCGCCGGCGGGCTCGCCACTGTGGGCGTGGCCATGCTCCTCACGCCCGCCTCCGGCCCCTTCCCGTTCGGCCCGATCCTCGCCGTCGGCGTCATGGCGAACCTGTGCTACACGCTCGGCCCGATCGCGGAGGTCCTGGCCAATCGGGTGTTCGGACGCCGTCTGCTCCCTCTCGGACCGACGCTTTTTCGGAACGGGCTCGTCTTCTCGGTCGGGCTCACGTTCGTGCTCCCGATGATCGTGATGACGGCCGCGACGATCCTCCGGATCCTGAGCGGGCTCTTCTAGGCGAAGCCCGGCCGGTTCCCGACGTCGCCGCCGTGCGGCGACTACTCGTTGCCGAAGCTCGTCGCGATCGCGTCCAGCTCCTGCCTGATCTCCGCCTCCGACTTCCACACCCCGCGGATCATCACGCCGGCCCGGTCGGCCACGTTCGCCACGTCGTCGAGCGGGTTCGAGTTCGTGAGGATGAGGTCGGCCCTCCGGCCCGGCGCGACCGTCCCGAAGGTGTCGTAGGCCTGGAAGTACGTGCCGACGTTCCGCGTCCCGCTCACGAGGACCTCGTAGGGCGACATCCCCGACTCCACCATCGACTCCATCTCGCGGTGCAGCGAGAACCCCGGCACGCTGAACATCTGGGGAGAGTCGGTCCCCATGAGGATCCCGACGCCCGCGTCGCTCATCATCCCGAGCATGCGCTTGCGGTTCTCGGCGTGGGCCATCGCCGTCTCGGCATCCCAGCTCGGTTGCGACTGGCTGTTCCGCATCCCGTTCGCCCAGTTCTGGACGCCCTGCGACGGCCAGTACCGCATCTCGGGCAGCGCGGCCAGCTCATCGGGGTCGCCGAGGCCGATCACGGCGCGCTCCCACAGCACCATGGTCGGCACGACCCACGCACCGGCGCCGATCGTCAGATCGATCAGCTCTCGCGCCCGACCCTCGTCGATCGCGCCGTTCATGCCGCCCGTGTACTGCAGGTAGCCGTCGATGTGGTCGAAGGTCTCCTGCCCCATCTTGATCGCGTGCACGACACCCACGTCCGCCGGCACGTGGCCGCCGAACCGGATCCCCGCCTGGCCGGCGGCCCGCGCGATCGCGTCGTACTGCGGGCGGGTGAGACCGGGGTGGATCTTGAGGTGGTCCCATCCCTCGTTCTTCTGCTCCCATACGCGCGCGGCGCCCTGCTCGGGCGACGTGACGGTGTTTCCGTTGAAGCTCGGGCCGGCCAGATAGAGCGTCGGACCCCAGATCTCTCCGGTGTTGGTCATCGCCTTGAGCTCGAGATCGCCCGCCAGTCCCAGCATCCCCCGCACGGTGGTCACGCCGTTCGCCGCGTACAGGAACATCACCTGGCGCCGAAACTCCTCGCTCGCGTTGCCGCCGACCGTGTGGCCGTGCATCTCGGCGAGCCCGGGCATCAGGTACTTCCCCGCCCCGTCGATGCGGGCCGCGCCGGCCGGCACGTCGACCTCGGCGGCGGGGCCGACATCCATGATCCGGTCGCCGACCACGACGACCGTCTGGTTCGAGAGCACCCGCTCGCTGTCCATCGGGACCACGTTGACGGCCTCGAACGCGGTCACGGGGAGATCGCCGGCCTGTCCGGCGAGGGGAGCGAGCGACGGCGACAACAGGGTCGCGGCGGCGAGCGCGGAAGAGAGCGAGAGACGGCGGTTCATCCTGCCTCCTGGAAGCGTGTCGAGTGGGACCGCAATGTGGTTCGCCCGCCCGGGCGTCTCAAGGATCGAACCGGCGACGAGGCAGGCGGGATCGGGGCGCGGTGTTCTTCCATCTCTGACGTGTCACCGGCGGGCCGCGTTGCCCGCCGGCGGCGTGGGGTCGGCGTCAGCCCCCGGCGCGGAGGGTCTCGGTCGGGTCGGCCGCGGCGGCCGAGGTGGCCGGGACGAAGCCCGCGAGCGCCGCGACCGCGAGCAGGAGGGCCGCCGCGGTGCCGAACGTGGCCGCATCCAGCCCCTCGACGCCGAACAGCAGCCCCGACATGGCGCGCGCGAGACCCCAGGCGACGAACAGCCCGATGGCGAGTCCGGCCGCGGCGAGGGCCAGGGTCTCACGCATGACCCGCCGGCGTAGCGATCCGGGCGACGCGCCGAGCGCGAGCCGGATCCCCATCTCCGGCTTCCGCTGTCGGACCGAGTAGGAGACCACTCCGTAGATCCCGATGCACGCCATCAGGAGAGCGAACCCGGCGAATCCCGCCATCAGCCACAACACGAGCCGTCTCGGCGACGTGACTTCTCGCACGATCCCATCGAGCGACACGACGTCGTTCCGCGGGAGCTCCGGGTTCACGACCGTCATCCCACGGCGCACGGCGTCGATGAGGTCCGCCGCCGATCCGCCGCCGCGTGCGATCAGAAAGAGGGACGCGTGATCGGCGATCTGACGCATCGAGACGAACACCTCGGGCCCCGGCTCCTGCTCGAGGTGGACGTGTCGGGTCGGCCGTACCACGCCGATGACCTCCCAGTCCTCCCCGTTCATCCTGACGCTACGACCGACCGCACCGCCCTCCGGGAATGCCAGCCCGGCCGTGAGCTCGTTCAGGACGATCCGGAGGGGCGCGTCGCGATCGTCATCGACCGTGAAGTCGCGGCCGGTCACGAGATCCGTGCCGAGCGCGTCGAAGTACCCCTCGGTCACGACGCGTACGAAGGGGACGATCGGGCAGCCGCGATCGATGCACCACCGTCGGTTGAACGAGACGAGCGGGAGGATGTCGGTGACGCCGACCGCCTCGACCCCGGGGGCGCTCGAGACGCGGCGGATCGACTCGTTCAGATACGCGACCCGGGCCTCCTCCGACTCGAAGGGCGTCGACGGGTCGATCCGCATGGCGACCGCGTTCTCGGCCACGAACCCCCGCTCGACGCCCAGCACGCCGGCGAAGCTGCGCACAAGCAGCCCCGACCCGACCAGCAGACCGCAGGCCAGCGCGATCTCGGCCACGACCAGCGAGCTCTGGAGACGGCGCTGTCCGCGACCGCCCGACGTGCCCCGGCCTCTTTCCCGCAGGATCCCCTCCGGCGAGGAGAGCGACAGACGGAGAGCCGGCATCACGCCGAACAGGACCCCCGTGAGGACCGCCGCGACCAGCGTGAACCCGAGCACCGCGGCGTCGACCCGGACCCCGGACAGCAATGCGACGCCGACATCGAGTCGAGCGAGCAGCCGGGTCCCGCCGAGCGCGATCGCGAGCCCGACGAGTCCGCCGGCGACGGCCATCACGAGACTCTCCGTCAGTAGCTGGCGGGTGAGACGGCCCCGACTGCCACCGAGCGCCGCGCGGATCGAGAGCTCCTGGCGTCGTGCGAGACCTCGCGACAACAGGAGGTTCGAGAGGTTCGCACACACGATCAGCATGACGAGCGCGACCGCCCCGACCAGCAAAAGCGTCGCCGAGCGGAACTCGCCGCTCACCCGCTCGCGAAGGGGCGTGACGAAGGGCGCGAAGTCGTTTCGCCCTTCTCTCTCGCGGCGGCTCACGACCAGCTCGGCTTCCGCCTGCGCCCGCTCGATGGTCGCCCCGGGAGCCAGCCGCCCCACCAGCGCGAGCGTGTTGCCGCTGCGCTCGTTCTCGGCGTTGTACGGGAACGGCAACACGTAGTCGGCGCTGTTCGCCGGCTCGAAGATCGAGGAGAAGTCGAACGACGGCGGGAGCACGCCGATCACCGTCACCGGCTCCTCGTCGATGAGGATCGTCGAGCCGACGAGCGCCGGATCCGACGCGAACCGGGTCGACCACAGCCGGTGGTTGAGGACGACACTGCCACCGCCCGCGGCCGCGACTTCCTCGGGCGTGAAAAACCGACCGATGTGCGGGGAGACGCCGAGGACCGGGAAGAAGTTGTCGGTGACGCGGAGAAGCGTCAGCCGCTGCGGCTCGCCCTGCCCCGTCAGGACGTGCGCGCCGGGGCGGTCGAAGAGGTAGTAGCCGGCCACGTCATCGAACGACCGCCCCTCCTCGCGGAGGTCCTGCATGTGGGAGAGCTGGACGCTGACGGCCGACCGCCGGTCTCCCCCATCCCACTCGCCGTTCGAGATGAACACCAGACGGTCGGGATCGTGGAAGGGGAGTGGCCGGATGAGGAGCGCGTTCGCGACGCTGAACACCGTGGCGCTGGCCCCTACACCCAGCCCCACGATCAGGATGGCGAACGCGGCCAGCCCCGGATCGCGGCGCAGCGCGCGGACGCCCATCGTCAGGTCCTGCGCCAGGTCGTCGGCCCAGCGACGCCAGCGTGGGGCCTGATCGGCCGGTCCGGCCGGAGCGGTCGCGCCCGGCATCAGGCGACGAACCAGCGTCCACCGCGCGTCGTCGTCGAAGCGTCGCCTCGCGCGTACCATGCTGCCGAACGCTTCGCGCGCCCGGGCCAGCGCCTGGTCGCGGCCCAGCCCCTCCTCCTCGACGAGCCGGTCGGCCTCGAGCTCGATGTGCGCCCGGATCTCCGCGTTGAAGTCCGCTGCACCTCGCCGGGGGTCTATCGCGTACCTCCGGGGCTCGTGCCACGATTCTCCGCCAGGCGGTCGAGAACCCAGTCGGTGCCTCGGACGCCGGCGAGCGCGACCGGGAGATCGACGTGCCCCGCACCGGCTACGATCTCCACCCGTGCGTTCGACAGACGCTCCGCGAGCTTCAGCGCGGTCACCGGCGGGGTGAGCATGTCCAGTCGCCCGTTCCCGATGAACACCGGCGTGTCCTCGATGAGGGATGCGCGGTCGAGCAGCTGTCCCTCATCGAGAAAGCACCCGTTCATCAGGTAGTGGTTCTCGAGAACCGCCATCGATCGCGACGCGGGGTCGGCCGCCTCCGCCTCCCCGTCCGCACGGCTACGTCCGATGTTGGACAGCCACTCTTCGTACGTGACGAAGAGGGTGGCCGCCCGATCCGCCGCGTCGGGAGACGGCCCCGTAATCACCTCGAAGAGCTGCTTCGGGTAGTCAAGCTCGTCCGGCTCGGGAACCGCCGACCGCAGCATCTCCCAGGCATCCGGATAGAAGCGCCGCACGCCTCCGTGGTAGAAGTGGTCGATCTCCGAACGTGTGCACGTGAACACCCCGAGCAGGACGAGCCCGGCCACCTCCGCGGGACGGGCCTCGGCGTACGCGAGCGCGAGGGTGGTTCCCCAGGAGAGGCCGAACAGGACCGGCGGCGATGACACCCCGAGGTGAGCACGCAGCCGGTCGATGTCCTCCATGAGATGGTGTGTGTCGTTGTCCCGCCATTCAGCGAAGGGACGGCTCTTCCCGGCCCCGCGTTGATCGAACTGAATGATCCGATACCGCTCGGGGTCGAACAGACGTCGGATCACCGGCGAGGAGCGACCTCCCGGACCGCCATGGAGGGCGATGAGCGGGATCCCGTCTTCGTTGCCGGAGCTCTCCCAGTAGATCGCGTGGGTCTCGGACACCCGGAGCTCGCCAGTGCGGTTCGGCTCGATGGCCGGGTAGAGCTGAGTCCCCTGGGCCCGCAGCGGGGACTCGACGAGCGAGGCCGCGGCGACCATCACGAGCACGCGGAGGATCCACGGTCCGGTTCCCGACGGGCCCACCCGGCGCTCGCCGGCCACCCTCAGACCCCGTCCGGCGCGAGCACGCGCCCCATGGCCTCGACGAGCCGCTGCCACTCGTTCGTCTTCCGCGTCAGCTGGGCCTGCCCCGCCCGGGTCAGCTCGTAGAACCGGGCCTTCCGGTTGTTGTCGCTAACCCCCCACTCGGCACTGATCCAGCCCTTTTTCTCGAGCCGCTGGAGCGCCGGGTAGAGAGAGCCGTGGTCGACCAGGAGCACGTCGCCCGACTGCTGCTGGATGGCGCGCGCGATCCCCTGCCCGTGCTCGGGCCCACCGAGAAGCATGCGGAGGATCAGGACGTCGAGCGTGCCCTGGAGAAGCGCGATCCGGTCGGGGTCGTCGTTTCGGGTAGACATGCTACCCAAGATGGCGGCTTCGGGTAGAATGTCAACCCGAAGCGCCGACGGCTTGGCGGGGCGCCCTGCCCTCTCGCATGTTCGAGAGAGCCTCGAGCCCCGTCACGGAGCCCTGCGTGACCTCCGACTGGACCCGCATCGACGACGTGCTCCGCGGCGCTCTCGACCTGGATCCGAGCGCCCGCGACGCGTACATCCGCGCGGCGAGCGGCGGCGATGAGGACTTCGAGGCCGTGATTCGGAGACTCCTCGATCGTGCCGAGCGCTCGGGCGGGTTCCTCGAGCCCGAGGCCGGGATGGTCGGGGCCTTCGCCGAACAGATGGGCGACGCGGACCCGACCGACGACGCGAACGATGTCGGCCCGCTCGAGCCCGGCGACACGGTCGGTTCGTTCCGCATCGTCGAGCAGATCGGGGCCGGGGGCATGGGGTCCGTGTACCTCGCCGAGCGGGCCGATGGCCAGTTCGAGCAGCGGGTGGCGATCAAGGTGGTGCGTCACCCGACCGCGGCCGGCCCCACGGTTCAGCGGTTCCTACGCGAGCGGCAGATCCTGGCGCGTCTCGAACACCCCAACATCGCCCGGCTCCACGACGGCGGTCTCACCGACCACGGCTTCCCGTACGTCGTGATGGAGTACGTCGACGGCATGCCGCTTACGGACCATTGCGTATCCGGGGCCCTCGATCTCGACGGTCGGCTCGAGCTGTTCGAGCACGTGTGCGCGGCGGTCGCCTACGCGCACCGGCATGGCGTGGTCCACCGCGACCTGAAACCCTCCAACATCCTCGTGAACGACGAAGGGCGCGTCCTCCTGCTCGACTTCGGGATCGCGAAGCTCCTCGGCGACGACTCCCGTGGGGAGGCCCTCACGCGGACCGGCATGCACGTGCTCACGCCCGCGTACGCATCGCCCGAGCAGTGGTCCGGCGGCGAGGTCACCGAAGCCTCGGACGTGTACCAGCTCGGCGTGTTGCTGTACGAGCTGATCGCCGGTCGTCGACCCGCGAGCGGCGAGACGACGCACCCCGGCGTCGTCGCCGGCGCCGCCCGGCCCTCGGATCTGGATCGCGTGTGCGCGAAAGCCCGTGCCGATCAACCGGCAGAGCGATATCGCGACGCCGCGGAGCTGGGCGGGGACGTGGCCCGCTACCGCGCGGGGCTGCCGGTCCATGCCCGGCCCGCCACGGCGGGCTACCGCATGTCGCGGTTTCTCCGCCGGCACCGCGGCGCCGCGGCTCTGGCGGCAGGTCTCGTGGCGATCTCGCTGGCGGGCGGGTACGTGGCTCGCGGGTTCGGGGGCGGAGCCCCCCCGGTGACCGACCGATCGATCGCGGTCCTCCCGTTCGAAGCCACCGGGGGCGAGGAGGGCATCCGTTTTGGCGAGGGACTCCACGACGGCCTGCTCACCCGGCTCACGAACGTCGCCGCCCTCACGGTCAAGTCGCGGACCTCGACCGAGCGGTACGGTGGCGGGACCGCTTCGATCCCCCAGATCGCCGCCGAGCTCGGCGTCGGGTGGATCGTCGAGGGCGGCATCCGCCAGGCCGCCGACCGGATTCGGGTGAGCGCGACGCTCATCGACGCCCGCTCCGATTCGCGACGGTGGGCACAGGACTACGACATCGAGATCACCCTCGACAACGTGTTCGACGTCCAGAGCGATCTGGCGCGCAGGATCGTCGAGTCGCTGGAGGCCGAGCTCTCCCCCGCCGAGCAGGAACGGATCGCGCGGCACCCCACCGAGGATCTCGAGGCGTACCGTCTCTACGTCGACGGCCGGATCCACATGGACCGGCGAACGGAGACCGGGATCCGTAGAGCCGCAGACCTGTTCGAGCAGGCGATCGCCCGAGACTCGATGTACGCGCTCGCCTGGTCGGGGCTCGCCGACGCGGGGCACCTCCTCGCTTCGTTCGGCTTCGCACCGGCGGACAGCGTTAGAAACCCCGCCCTCGGGGCCGCGCGACGGGCCGTGGAGCTGGATCCCGGGCTAGCGGAGGCGCACGTCTCCCTCGCGATGCTCCAGAACGACTATTTGAGGGACGGCGCCGGGGCCATTCGGGCGCTCGAGCGGGCCATCGAGCTGAAGCCGAGCTACGCACAGGCCCATCAGTGGCTCGGATCGCTCGAGGGCGGAAGAGGCCGCGAGCGGGAAGCGCTCGCGCACCTGCGACGCGCCGCAGAGCTCGATCCCCGATCCCCCGTCATTCAGCTCGTCCTGGGCTGGACACACTGGTGGGTCGAGGGGCCGGACTCGACGGCCCTCGCGCACGTAAGAGCTTCGAGCGACCTGGAGCCGTCGTTCCCCATGGCTCACGTCGACGAGGGACTCATCCTCGCCGACGCGGGTCGACTCGATGAGGCCCGGGACGCGCTACAGCGCGGTCTCGACCTGGCTGTCGACGGCTCCTTTGCGGCGGGGCTCGGGCTCGCCGGGATGGGGGTCACGCATGCCTACGCCGGGGACGCGGTGCGAGCTCGCGAGGTGCTCGCGGCTCTCGCGGAGGACGGCGACACCCCCATGTGGGAGGCTCTCGTTCTGAGCGCCCTCGGCGACGTGGACGCCGCCTTCGAGGCTCTCGAGCGCGTCGAATGGGACTTCGTGATGAAGTGGGATCTACTCGTGTTTCCGTTCTTCGACGCGCTCCGCGAGGACCCGCGGTACGACGAGCTCGTACGCGAGAACAACGTGAGGTGGGGTCTGAACCCGGACGGCAGCCTCCCCCACCGGTGAAGCGACCGCCGTGGGAGGGTGCGAGTCCGCACCACGCCCTCACCTGTCGGTGCCGGTCCGCCTCACTCGCCGATCCGGAACACCGTGAACCGTTCGTTGACGAAGACGCGGTCGAAGAGCGAGGCGTTCCGCTCGACGAACCCCTCCAGGTATTCCCGGCGACCCAGCTCTTCCGGTCCCAGAACCACGTACGTGGCCCCCACGTCCCTGAAGAAGGCGAGAAGCTCCTCGTCGGCGTCCGGCTGGTGATTCGCGACCGCCCGACGCCCGGTCATCAGCGATAGCACGCGGGGCTTGGCGAACACGACGACCGCGTCCTCGGGCGTCTCGCGCAGGAAATCGTGCAGTGCGCGGGACGGCGCATCGTCCACCGGCAGGCGTGCGGTCGCATCGGCCGGAGCGACGAACGAGCCGACGTAAAAAGCGAAGGGCACGACGGTCGCGAAAGCCAGCGTGGCCCGTCCCGCGACGGCGGATCTCGCCATGTCGGACAGGGCCCTCGCGCCGAGGAGCAGGTACAGACACGCGAGCGGAAAAACAGGGACCAGGAAGCGGGCGCCCTGATACGCCGGCCACGTGAGGACGACTACCACATAGAGCACCACGAAGAAGTCCTTCGTGGTCGCTCCACGTCGCAGCTCCGACAACAGTCCGACGGTGATCACCACCATCGTGAGCAGGGTGAACACCTTCCGCACCCACTCGCCCGCGACCGTGTCATCCCAACCGGGGTCCCAGAAAGCCGAGAAGTCCTGCGAATACGCCACGGCGTTCGAGAAGAAGGTGGCCAACGATGGCGTCAGTTGATCGAGATAGCTCGCCGAGCCCGTGGTCCAGAAGCTCAGCGCCACGACCAGACTCGCGAAGCAGCCCAGCGAGATGAGCGTACCCCGCCCCACCCGGCGAGACCGCCACAGGCTCGCAAGCACCAGCGAGACCGGCAGCAGTCCCCCGATCGTCCGGATCGAGAAGGGGATGAAGAGGATGACCCCGACAAGTAGCGACCTCCCGACGGAGTCGTCGGGGCTTCGCGTTTCGAGCGAGGTGAGACCCAGGAGAAGGAACAGCAGAAACGGCACATCCGACGTGACCTCGAGGGCCAGCGACTGTACCTGCGGATTGAGCCCTACCAGCGCGACACCGGCGAGCGCGAGCGAGGGCGACAGGTGCCTTCGGAAGAGCAGGCCCGCGACGAGGAGACAGGCGGCGAAGAGAGCCAGCGTCAGAAGCCTCATGGGGACCATCTCGCCATCGAAGACGGCGTAGACGGGCGCCAGCAGCACCGGGTACCCCGGCGGATAGGCCCGCGGGGCGAGCGATGCGTAGTCGGGGTTGTAGATGTATCCGGTCTCTTCGAACGGGCGACCCTCCACCAGGTTCGCCGCGTGCATCACGTACTGCGCGTAGTCGCCGGTGTTCCAGTCCGGCGCCACCGTCAGCCGGGGCACCCGCATCAGCACCGCGGATGCGATGATGACCCCGAGCAAGAGGAAGAAGCCCCTGTTGTCCAGTGGCTGGAGACCGCCGAGCTGTCTCACACAGGCAACTCTTCCCCGACGGGTCGTGGCGGACCGGAGGCTCTCACGAGGCCACCCGTCGTCGCCCCATCCCCATGTTTGACATGCCGATGGGGACGAATGCACGGAGTGTGCCAACCCCGGACGTTCCGCGGCACGACTCCTGCCACCCGTCCCCGGAGTCGGTCGCCAACGTGGCCTGCCGGTGCCATGTTCCGCCTCTCTCCGGGCGTTGCGGGGCCGATCGGGGTTCGAACCAGAATAATATCCGAAGGAGCGTCGGACCTTTCGTGAGCGAGAGAGCCCGTCGTATCGAGGTCGGTACGTTGTTCGTCGGGGCCGTGTTCGCGATCGGAGCCGTGTTGCGGCTCATCCTGCTGAAAGCGGACCCCGCCTACCACGGGTGGTACGGGGCGGTCCTCGACGAGGGTCGGTGGACCGCCGCGGCTCGGGTGTGGGTCCTGTTCGGATCCATCGACTTCGGCGTCCACTTCACCCGCCTGCACGCGATGCTCGCCCCGGGCTTTCAGGCGATCATGGCCGGCGTCTTCAAGGTGTTCGGGGTCGGTTTCGAGAGCGCCCGACTCGTGAGCGCCGCCGGCGGTATCGGGCTGCTGACCGCGTCCATCGTGCTCCTTCGCAAACACCTCTCGACCGGGGGGCTCGCCGTCGTCGCGCTCGCGCTGGCGATCCAGCCCGATCTCCTGTTTCTGAGCCGGGTCGCGATCCCCGAGGTTCCGGCAATGCTGTTCGAGTTTCTCGCGTTCGCGGTCCTCGTCTCGAGGCCGTTGAGCGTGGCCCGGGCCTTCGGGGCGGGGCTCGTGTCCGCGGCGGCCCTGGCCGTCAAGGCGACGAGCGCACCGATCGTTCTGGCGCTCGCGGTCTCGGCGCTTCTCATCCACCGAATCGAACGCCAGGAGTCGGGACTTCCACGACTGGGCGCCTACCTCTTCGGTCTGGCTCTGCCCGCGTTGCTGGCGATCCCGGTTGCCATCGCGTTGCTGGTCGGTAGCGACGTCCCGTTCTCGGCGTCCCTCGCGACGCTTCTGCGCCAGCTGGAGGTGGATACCGTCTACGGCATGTTGTCGACGCCGTTCACGGCCCCGTACGGACCCGCGCTGTACGCCCTTCTCCTGCCCGCGTGGCTGATTTGCGGCGTCCTGATCTCGGCGGGCGCCACGCCCGCGCACCCGGCGAGGGTCATCTACTGGACCTCGGCGGTGTGGGCCGTGAGCTGGCTGATGCCCACGGCAGTGCTGGATTACTTCCCCGATCGCTATACACAGCATGCATATGTCCCTCTGGCGATCAACATCGGGGCCGGCGTCACTCTCCTTCAGGCGATGGGGAGAGAGAGGGTCGCGGCCGCAACCCGCGGAGGCGAGGGCATCCGGGGGGCGATCGGCGCCGCCTGGCTCGCGCTGCCCGCCGCCGTTCTGCTCTGCTCGCTGCTCTTCGGTGTCGCGGGTCTGACCGGGCTCGAGGAGGCCAGACTGCGGTTCCAGCTCCCCACCGTCGTCCTCGTGACGCTCGTCCTCGCGAGCGCGCACGTGTGGCTCGGAGCGAGCCGACCCGTCGGACCCGCCCTGATCACGCTTCCCCTGGTGTTCGCCCCCCTGTGGTGGCTGGGAACGCACACGGGAGTGGTGTCGGGCGCGTTCTGGGACACCTCGACCACGGCTACCCTGTGGAAGCTGGTCCTGCTGGCGGTGGCCACGGGGTGTGTCATCCTGATTCGCCGCTCCACGGCTCGTCCGGGCTCTCGTCGCATTTGGGCCGGGGCCTATCCGGTGCTGATCGCCGGGCTCTGGCTCGCTCAGGTCTCACCAAGATACCTGCGGCCCTCGTACGCGACCGCGGAGGCGTCGGCCACCATCGAAGCTCTGGCCGACGATACCGTGCTGGTGGGGTCCATGTTCGCCTCGTCGGTCTTTCTGGGGAACAGCCTCCCCTATACGGAGAACATGGCCGACATCAGAAACCGGCCGGACCTGCTGGTCGCCGCCTTCCTGCCGTTGCGCCCCGCCTACGCCGAACAGTACCGACTGGTAGAACGGTTCGTCGTCGACGGCATGAGCTGTGTCGGCGGCGCCTGCGTCGAGGGCTGGGAACCCGTCATCCGGATCTATCGACGGGTTCCCTGACCGGCGGACATTGCCCATCCACGTTACTCGAACCGCAAGGCCTCCATCGGATCCACGCTCGCGGCCCGGCGCGCGGGGATGTACCCCGCTCCGTAGGCCACCGCGCCCAGAAGGACGACCGCCAGAGTCATGACGGTCGGGTCGAAGCCTTCCACGCCGTACAGGAGCGACTCCGCCAGACGCCCCAGCCCCACCGCCGCGCCCAGCCCCAACAGCCCTCCGAGAATCAGCATGACGCTCACCTGACGGAACACCAGGTTCCGAACGCTGGAGTGCGCGGCCCCGAGCGCCATCCGCAGCCCGATCTCCCGGGTGCGCTGAGCCACCGTGTAGGCCAGAACCCCGTACAGTCCCACGGCCGCAAGCACGGTGGCGAGAACGGCGAAGGCCGCCGCAAGGGTGCTGATCATCCGGTCGAGGAAGACGTTCTCCGCGACCTGCTGCGCCATCCGCTTGAGCTCCACCACCGGCAGGTCGGAGTCGAGCCGCCGCACGGTCTCGGGAATGGCGCGGAGGACCGGCGCCGGGTCGATCGACGTGCGCACGTAGAAGGTCAGGAAGCCCAGCTCCTCGTCCTGCTTGTAGGGGATCAGGAACGTCGGGGGCGGCGGGTCCTTCACGGTGTTGTACTTCGTGTCGCGTACGACTCCGACGATCTCGACGTCCAGTTCGGGCCCACCCGAGCTCATGAGCTTCCCGACCGCGTTCACGCCTTCGAGGTTGAACTTCCGCGTGAAGGCCTCGTTCACGATCGCCACGTTCGGCGAGCCGAGGCGGTCGGACGGCGTGAAGTCGCGACCGGCGAGGAGGGCCATCCCCATCGTCGAGAGATAGGCCGGCCCCACCTCGTTGTACCGCGAGTTACGGTCGACGTCCGGGTCGTCGTTGTCGAAGCCCGCGACCCGGACGCTGTTGCCCCAGCTGCTACCCGTGAGGACCGGCACCATGGATGCAGTGACGGCGGTGACACCCGGGATGGCGGCCAGCTCAGCCTCGAGCTCTTCGAAGAACGCGGCGCTCGCGGCCGGCTCGTACCCGTTCAGCGCCGGAGACACCGAGAAGGTCACCAGCCCCTCCTCCTCTATCCCCAGATCGACCCGGCTCACCTTCGACAGACTCTTGATGAAGAGGCCGGCGACCACGAGGAGGGTCATCGAGAGCGCGATCTGCGCCGTGACGAGCCCGCTCCGGAACCGGGCCGCCGCGCGCGAGCCCGACGGCTGACCGGCGTTCGCCTTGACGACCGTCACCAGATCGGCCCGCGTACCGTGCAGGGCCGGGAAGATCCCGAACAGGATGCCCGTCGCGAGCGCCAGGACGGCGGTGAACAGGAGAACGCCGGGCTGGAGGCTCAGCTCCAGCGTGTCGAGCGCCTCTGGCGGGACCAGCCCGCCGACGAACCGAAGAGTCGCGATCGCCACCACGAGGCTCGCCACGCCGCCGAGGAGCGCGAGCAGGACCGACTCGGTGAGAAGCTGGACCAGCAACTGGCGCCGCCGGGCGCCGAGCGACCCGCGGACCGCCATCTCGACCTGCCGCCGTGCACCGCGCGCCAGAAGGAGGTTCGCGACGTTGGCGCAGGCGATGAGGAGCACGAGCCCGGTGATCGAGAGGAGGAGGATTAGCGGTGTGCGCGCCTCGCCCCGCATGGTGCTCTGACCCTGCTCGCCCTCGGCCAGCTCGATCCGCTTCGCCCGGAAGAGCTCCATGGTCTGGGCGCTCATCCCCTCCTGGAGCGGCGCCTCGACCTCGTTGATGATCCCCGAGTAGACGGCGTTGATCCGCGCATCGGCCTCGGCCATCGAGACGCCCGGCTCGAGCCGCCCGAAGATGTAGACCCAGTAGCCCCGGCGGCTCTCGAACCCCGACCAGACCGGATACACGACCGGCCGCATCGTCATCGGGATGTAGACGTCGGGATCGTTGCCGATCGTCGTCCCGTCGAAGCCCGCGGGAGCCACGCCGACCACGGTCATCGGCTGCCCGTTGACGACCAGGGTCTGGCCGAGGACGTCCGGGTCGGCGCCCAGGTAGGTCTCCCAGTACTCGTGGTCCAGCACGGCGACGAAGTGCTGGCCCACGTTCTCGTCGTCGGCGGGGCCGAGCAGCCTCCCGAGCGCCGGCCGCAGACCGAGCACCGAGAAGTACGCCCCCGAAACGAGCAGCCCCTCGGCGGCGACCGTCCGGTCGCGCATGGACAGGTTCACGCCCAGGTCCTTGTGACCGGCGAGCCCGGAGAACCCCGTCTCCGCCGCCGCGAGGTCGCGGTACATCGGCCACGAGAAGATCTCGTCGCAGTTGCCCGCCTGACCGCACGACGTCGAGCCCGGGTTCGGGCCGGGCGCCGCCAGGTTCACCAGACGCCCCGGCTCCTCGACATCGAGCTCTCGGAGGAGCAGCTGATCGAACAGCGAATAGATCGCCGCGTTGGCGCCAATCCCCAGCGCGAGCGAGATCACCGCTACCGCGGTGAGAAACGGCGAACGAAACAGCGTGCGAAACGCGAGCCTGACCACCGACATTCGTCCCCCTCCGGGACCCGTTGGGGTGCCTATCGTCTGGACGGGCAGTAGGACGTGGTCGGGGGCGGATTGGTTGCAGCGGACGGAGAGGCCGTGACCCCCCGTCGCGGAAAGCTTCGTTAGCCAGATGGGACCGGGACGTTCGCCTTCCCCGGCTCACCGAGTCTATCTAGCTTTTGGTGGCCATGACCGACCCCATGTCCTCCCTCGCTCACCTCTCCTCGGCGCTAGGTGCGCGGTATCGGGTCGAGCGTGAGCTCGGTCGCGGCGGAATGGCCACCGTCTTCCTTGCCCATGACTCGAAGCATCGTCGGCGCGTGGCGGTCAAGGTCCTCCATCCCGAGCTTGCCGCCTCGGTCGGGACCGCGCGCTTCCTGGCGGAGATCCGTATCGCCGCCGGCCTCAACCATCCTCACATCGTGCCGCTGTACGATTCCGGCGAGACCGATGGCCGGCTCTACTACGTCATGCCGTACGTCGAAGGCGAGTCACTCCGCGCGCGACTGGAGCGAGATGGGGCGCTGCCGATCGATGAGGCCGTTCGAACCGCACGCGAAGTGGCAGACGCCCTCTCGCATGCCCATGAGCTCGGAATCGTCCACCGGGACATCAAGCCCGGCAACATTCTGCTCTCGGGCGGCCACGCGGTGCTCGCCGACTTCGGGATCGCCCGTGCGATCCTGGAGGGCGGAGACGGCAAGCTCACGGAGACGGGGTTCGCGGTCGGGACGCCGACGTACATGAGTCCGGAACAGGCGACCGATCTGCGCAGGGTGGACGGCCGAAGCGACATCTACGCCCTTGGCTGCGTGTTGTACGAGATGCTGGCGGGGACGCCGCCATACAGCGGGCCTCCCCGGGCGGTGATCGCACGCAAGATCGCCGAGCCGCTGCCGCGGGTCTCGGGGCTGCGCGATACGGTGCCGCGTCGTCTCGACGACCTGGTCGAACGCGCGACGGCGAAGGTTCCCGCCGACCGCTTCCCGACCGCGCTCGCCGTCATGGAGGCCCTCGATGCGCTCGGCAAACCGTCCCCCGCCGCGAGAGGGGACGGCCTGGCGTCGATCGCGGTGCTTCCCTTCGTCAACAGGAGCGCCGACCCGGAGAACGAGTACTTCGGCGACGGCGTCGCCGAGGAACTGATCAGCGTGCTCGCACAGGTGCCCGGGCTCCGGGTGGCCGCACGGACGTCGTCGTTCGCCTTCAGGGATCGGAACGTCCACGCGCGGACGATTGCCGGGCAGCTCGGGGTGGGCGCGCTTCTGGAGGGGAGCGTGCGCCGCGCGGGCGATCGTGTGCGAGTCACGGCGCTGCTCGTAAGTGCCGACGACGGCTATCACATGTGGTCCGAGAGCTACGACCGCCGTATCGAGGACGTGTTCGCGATTCAGGACGAGATCGCGGGCGCGATCGCTGCGACGCTCAAGGTCAAGCTGCTCGGAGACCGAAGCGTGGCGAGGAGGCACTCTGAGGATTCCGAAGCGTACCACTACTTCCTCAAGGGTCGGCACCTCTGGAACCAGGACAACACCAACGCGGCGCGCGCCCTGGAGTTGTTCGAGCGCGCGGTCGAGCGGGACCCGGAATACGCGCTCGCCTATGCGGGAATCGCGGACTGTCACTGTACGATCGGCATCTTCCAGCAAGGGCCGCAACAGCCGATCCGGGAGCGCGGGATCGCGGCCGCGCGGAAGGCCATGGAACTGGACGATGGCATACCCGAAGTCCGGTTCTCCGCCGGATACGTCAAGTTCTACATGGAGTGGAACTGGCCGGAAGCCGAACGCGAGTTCCGGCATGCTATCGAGCTCAATCCGAACTACGAGCAGCCCCTCCTGTTCCTCGGGTTACTCATGGCGGCGCAGGGACGCTTCGAAGAGGCCGAGGAGTGGGCGGCGCGCGGGCGCGAGGCCGACCCGGTCTCCGGCTTCGCGCACTACATAGCCTCGATGCCGGCGTACTTCGCCGCAGAATGGGATCGCGCGATCCCCGGATTCCGGGAGGCCATCGATCTGAATCCGGGGCTGGCGAACCCTCTGTGGAACCTGAGCCTGTCGCTGAGTTTTGCCGGCTTTCACGATGAAGCGATGGCGATGGGCGAACGCCTGGCCACGGTGTCGCAGCGTGCCCCGCCGTTTCTCGGGACGCTCGGGGCGATCTACGTGATGGCCGGGCGAGACGAGGACGCCCGGGCGATCGAGGCCGAGCTGAAGGACCGGCGACCGTCCGAATACGTTACGCCCTACGTCCTGGGCATTCTCGTGGCCTGGCTGGGCAAGACCGACGAAGCGTTCCAGCTTCTCGAGGAGGCCTACGAAGAGCACAACATCCTGTTGTGGATTTTGGCGGTGGATCCCACCAGTGCTCCGCTCCGCGAGGATCCCCGAGTCCGGCAGCTGATCGAGAAGATGGGGCTCGAGTAGAGGCCCCTGGCTGGCCGGCGCCCTCAACCGCGGCCGATCGGGCGAGCGGTGGACGACCACATCGCCCGGGCGTTCGACTCTTGCCGTGCCGGGGCGTTTCAGCCCACCCTGCGGGACCCCATCGGGAGGTTCTCCAATGCCTGAATCGCCGGAATCCTCGACCGGCATCGCCTGGAAACGCCTGTTCGCCGAGGGCGCCGCCATCGTGGTCAGCATCCTGCTGGCGTTCGCGATCGACGCCTCGTGGGAGGGGCGGCAGGAACAGGCGAGGGTTCGGGAGAGCTTGATATCGCTGCGGTCCGAGTTCGAGCGGCATCGGATACAACTCGGCGGCGTACGCAGAACGAACCAGGGTATGGTGGACGCGATCGTGGCGGCGCTGGCAATGGGGGACGAGGACGTCGCGACGATGTCCCCGGACTCGGCCGAGCGGCTGTCGCGAGGAATCACCGCCTACCTGGGATTCAACCCCAGCGATGCCGCGCTCGAGGCAATGCTCTCCTCGAATGCCCTGGAAGGGGTCGCGGATGTCAGGCTCCGAAACGGCATTGCCGCCTGGCCGGGACTGGTCGCGCACTATCAGCGCCAGTTCGACGAAGTGGTTGCCTCGTACAACAGCGCCCTGGAGCGCGTGCAGGAGTTGCGGCTCGTTGAGCCATTCTTCTGTCTCACATTCGGGTTCTCGACGTGCGAGTGGCTTGATTGGCTCCGGCCTGTCCTGGCAGACGCAGACGCCCGCGAGGCGCTCGCGCGCATGGCAATGTTCCTCAGTACGTCTCTCATGCTGCAGACAGGGCTTGACGATCACGTCGAGCTGGTGCTTTCCCTGCTCGCCGAGACGCTACCTTGAGTGACAGCACGACCTGCGTTCCGGATCCTGCTAATGGACAGGGTGGGGTTGGCCACGAACGCTTCGCGACCCGCCGATCCCACCCTTCAACGCCCCGGCCGGTCGCCTGACCGGCAAGTGACGAAGCGGCGGGGGGACT
>JAWWCR010000067.1:0-22114 GCA_033720355.1 Gemmatimonadota bacterium | reverse complement strand
TCCACAACGGGTGGAGGGCGAAGTGCAGGCCCAGCAACAGCCCGATGACGACCCAACCGCGGCGGCTCCTCACCGCGCGCCCCCCGCCCCGGCAATGGCCGCCGACGTGTCGACACCGGTCGCGGCCGGATCGACCGGCGGCGGCGGGGGGACCGGCACGGGCGTCGCCGAGTCCGGCGGGGCCCCGGTCGAATCGGATGGCGGCACGTAGCGGGGCTCGGGAAGGGCGTCGAGGGTCGGGCGATCCCATACGAGGACGACGCCGGTCTCGGCGGGGCGGACGGCCGGTTCGACGAAGTAGCTCTTCATCCAGCCGGCCTCCTCCTCGGCCAGGGCCCGCACCGTTCCGACCGGTATCCCGGGCGGGTACACGCCGGCGATCCCCGTCGTCACGATCCGCGTACCCGGCGCGATGTCCCCCTGATACGGCGCGCCTTCCAGCAGAAGGATGGCCTGGCCCCCGTCCGGACGCACCGCCCGCGCGATCCCCGAGACGGCGCCATCCTCGGTGACCACGCTCACCCGAAAGTCCGTGTGGCTCCAGAACTCGCCGCGTGCGCCCGAACCGTGCGGACCCCGCGCGACCCCGACGAGCCCGCTCCCGGTGAACACGCCGACCGGGAACTCGAGGTCCGCCAGACGTGACCCGCTCAGAACGAACGCGTCGGCGTCGCCGACCCGTGGTCGACCGGGGTAGACCTCCGCCGCCCGGACCGTGCCGACGAACGGATCACCGAGGCCCTGCATCTCGCGAAGCTCGCCCGACTGGATCGCGAGGGCACGGTATCGGGTCATCGCGGAGACGAGGCTGTCACGCTCGGTCTGGAGCGCCACCGCGCGGCGACCCACCGCGGTCCGCTCGGCCGAGGCCCGGTGCAGGCTGATGAACGGGTAGAGGATCGTTGCGCGTACGATCGCCTCGACCTGGGCCTGACGCTCGACGGAGAGGGCCGAGGCGAGGCTGCCCATCAGCAGGAGTGCTGTCAGGAGCGCCACGTCGCCGCGACGGCGACCGGTGCGGCGCGAGCCCGGGAGGTTCATGACAGCCTCCTAGGTAGTGAGCACTCCCCGGTACCGCTCGATCTCGTCGAGGATCTTCCCGCACCCGCGAACCACGCAGGTGAGCGGCTCCTCGTCGACGTGAATGGGCAGCCCGGTCTCCTCGCGCAGGAGCGTGTCGAGACCGCGGACCATCGCGCCGCCACCCGTCATCACGATGCCCCGGTCGACGATGTCCGAGGCGAGCTCAGGCGGCGTGATCTCGAGCGCGCGCCGAACGGCCCCGACGATGTTCTGGATCGGCTCCTGGAGGCACTCGCGGATCTCGGCCGAGTGAACCCTGACGGTCTTGGGAATCCCCGACACCAGGTCTCTCCCCTTGACCATCATCTCCTTCTCTTCGTCGATGGGGTACGCCGAGCCGATCTGGATCTTGATCGCCTCCGCCGTGGGCTCGCCGATGAGCAGGTTGTAGTTCTTCCTCAGGAAGGTGACGATGGCCGAGTCGAGCTCGTCGCCACCGACGCGGATCGATGTGTCCGCGACCGAACCCGAGAGCGCGATGACCGCGATCTCGGTCGTTCCGCCACCGACATCGATGACCATGTTCCCCGTCGGGGTCTCGACCGGGAGACCCACGCCTACGGCGGCCGCCATCGGTTCGGAGACCATGTAGACCTCCTTCGCCCCCGCCGCGTGCGCGCTCGACCGGACCGCGCGGCGCTCCAGCTCGGTGATTCCGGATGGGACGCCGACCACGATCAGCGGGCGAATCTTGAAGAACCGCGCCGCCGTGACGGTCTTGAGGAAATACCGGAGCATGATCTCGGTGACATCGACATCGGCGATCACGCCGTCCTTGAGAGGCCGGACCGCCTCGATGCCGGCCGGCGTGCGGCCCAGCATCCGCTTCGCCTCGAGACCGATCCCCTTGATCCGCCCGGTCTCCTTCTCGACAGCGACCACCGACGGCTCGTTGAGGACGATGCCCTCGCCCTCGACATAGACCAGCGTATTCGCGGTGCCGAGATCGACACCGATCTTGTTGATCGGCAGGAAGCTGCCGCGAAGGGACCATTTCGCCATCAGCAGGCCCACGGATGTAAGAGATTCGTGTGCGCGTGGGCAGGGGCCGGCTGGCCCGGCGTCTCAGACCGGCAGTCCACCATCGTCGTCCCCTTCCCCTCCCACCATCCTGCTCGCAAGACGCGTGCGCAGGCAATGTAAGTTGGCTATACAGGCGAGGAAAGGACGGTCGAGCTTACCCCGACCGCCCCCTCCTCGCGGCCCTGTACCGACCGGCGCGACCTACGCCGAGAGGACCTCGGAGAGCGGCGTGTACTCGAGATCGAACGCGTCCGCGACGGCCTCGTACGTGACCCTTCCGGCCACCGCGTTCACGCCGAGCGACAGGGGCACATCGGCGCGGCAGGCGGCCTCCCACCCATGGTTCGCGAGCTTCATCAGGTAGGGGAAGGTGGCGTTCGTGAGCGCGAGGGTCGACGTCCGCGGGACCGCGCCCGGCATGTTCGCGACGCAGTAGTGGATCACGCCGTGAACGGTGTACGTCGGGTCCTTGTGGGTCGTCGGGCGCGCCGACTCGACGCACCCACCCTGATCGACCGCGACGTCCACGATCACGGAGCCGTCCTTCATGAGCCTGAGATCGTCTTCGAGGACGAGCTTCGGGGCCTTGCCGCCGGTGACCAGGACGGCGCCGACGAGAACGTCCGCGCGCTCGATCTGCTGGAGGATCGTGTGGCGGTTCGAGTAGAGCGTGTCGACGTTCGCCGGCATCACCTCTGCCAGGTACCGCAGCCGCGGCAGGCTCACGTCGAGGATCGTGACGTGCGCTCCGAAACCCGCGGCGATCGTGGCCGCCTGGGTGCCGACGACGCCTCCGCCCAGGATGACGACCTCGGCCGGCAGCACGCCCGGCACGCCCCCGAGCAGAATCCCATACCCTCCGGCGATTCGCTCCAGGTACTTCGCACCCTCCTGCACGGCCATGCGGCCGGCCACCTCGGACATCGGCGTGAGGAGCGGAAGCTCGCCGCTCGGCAGCTCGACCGTCTCGTACGCGATCGCGACGATCCCGCGGTCGACGACCTCGTTGGTCAGTCGTTCGTCGGCGGCGAAGTGAAAGTAGGTGAAGACGACCTGGTCCTGCCGCATGCGGGCATACTCGGGCTCGATCGGCTCCTTGACCTTCACGATCAGGTCCGACCGTCCCCACACGTCGTCGGCCGAGGGGATGATCGCGGCCCCGACCGACTCGTACGTCTCGTCGGGGAACCCGCTCCCATCGCCCGCACCCGCCTCGACGAGGACATCGTGCCCGCCCGCCACGAGCGCCTCGGCGCCGGCCGGTACGAGGGCCACGCGGTTCTCGTCCGCTTTGATCTCCTTCGGAACTCCGACGATCATCCGATCGCTCCTCGATGTGTTGGTGAGGATCCATCGACGGGGCCCGGCGACGGCGGCCCGACCACGTCCGGTTCGGGGGACAGCACCACGACGGCCGCTCGATCCGGGTGGAACAGCCGGGCGGCCCGCGCGCTCCGCTCCTCGTCCACGGCGTCGATCTGCGCGGCGATGTCGTCCACGCTGCGGTACGGCTGATCGAAGATGGCGACACCGGCCAGCCGGTTCATGCGTGTCGTGGGCGACTCGAGCGAGATCAGGATCTGACCCTTCAGCTGGGTTCTCGTGTCCTCGAGCTCGTCACGACGGAGGCCTTCGGTAGCGACCCCGTCGAGCTCCGCCATCAACATGTCGTGCGCCCGATCGGCGACCTCCGGGCGAGTCCCCACGTACGCGCCGACGTGCCCGGCCGACGCGAAGAAACAATGAAAGCTGTACACGCTGTACGCGAGCCCCTGTTCCTCCCGGATGCGCTGGAAGAGCCGCGAGCTCATCCCCGCCCCCAGGGCCGTCGAGGTCGCCACGACCGCATAGCGCAGCGGGTCGCCGTACGGAACCCCGAGACCGCCGGTGACGACGTGCGTCTGACGTCCGCCCGGCCGGCCGATCCGCCGCACTCCGGTCTCGCCGGACACGGGTGGCGTGAGGGTGACCGGCGCGGCGCCATCCGATGTGGGCAGACGCTGCCGAACGAGGTCGAGCAAGTGCTCGTGCTCGACGTCGCCGACGGCGGCGATCACGAGATTCGAGGGACGGTAGGACGCCTCGTGTGTCCGCAGGAGATCCGCGCGGCTCATGGCTTCCACACTCTCGTGCGTGCCGATAATGGGCTCGCCGTACGGGTGTCCCCCGTACAGCATCGAGGCGTGCGCCTCGAAGGCAACCTCCTCGGGCGCCTCCTCGATCGACGCGATCTCCTCGAGGACCACGCCGCGCTCGAGCTCGAGATCGGCCGGTCGAAGCGCGGGCTCGAACGTCATGTCGGCCAGCACATCGATGGCGAGCGGAAGGTGCTCGGCCGGTACCCGGGCCTGGTAGCAGGTCGCCTCGTGGGTCGTGTACGCGTCGAGCGAGCCGCCTACGCGCTCGATGGCGAGGGCGATCTCCTTCGCCGACCGGCGCGCCGTACCCTTGAACACCATGTGTTCGAGGAGGTGGGACACACCGAGCTCGTCCTCCGACTCGTGGATCCGGCCCTGCCGAAACCAGAACCCGATGGCGACCGAACGAAGCGAGTCCGACCGCTCCGAGAGGACGGTCGGTCCCCCGACCAGATCCGTACGGAACGCCCGCTCATCCAGACGCACGGTGGGGGCGACCGCGTCTCCGCGACCGCCCCCGTTCGACCCGCTCAACCTCGTCGTCCGGTCGGGGAACGCGGACTAGGAGCCGTCGGCGGCGGCCGCTTCCATCGCGGCCCGACGGGAGAGCTTCATGCGACCGCGCTCGTCGATCGCGAGCAGCTTCACGTCGACCTCGTCGCCCGGCTTGACCACGTCTTCGGTGTTCTCGGTGCGCCCCTCCTCCAGCTCGGAGATGTGGCACAGCCCTTCGACACCGGGGATGATCTCGACGAACGCGCCGAACGTGGTCGTGTTCTTGACGACCCCGTGGTAGATCCGACCGACCTCGGGCTCCTCGACGATCGCCTCGATCATCTCGCGCGCCCGGTCGCCGCCCTCGCCCGAGACCGCCGATACCGTGACGGTGCCGTCGTCCTCGACGTTGATGCTGGCGCCGGTCTCGTCCTGGATCATCCGGATCGTCTTGCCCTTCGGACCGATGACCTCGCCGATCTTCTCGGGGTTGATCTTGATCGTGATGATCCGCGGCGCCCACTGCGACATCTCCGGACGGGCCGTCGCCAGCGTCTCGTTCATCACGTCGAGGATCTGGAGACGCGCCGCGCGGGCCCGCTCGAGCGCGGTCCGCATCGTCTCGGCCGAGAGACCGTCGGCCTTGATGTCCATCTGGACCGCGGTGATCCCGTCGCGGGTGCCGGCGATCTTGAAGTCCATGTCACCGAGCGCATCCTCGACGCCGAGTATGTCGGTGAGGATGGCCACGTCATCGCCTTCCTTGATCAGCCCCATCGCGATCCCCGCACAGGGCGCGCGCATCGGGACCCCGGCGTCCATCAGCGACAGCGACCCGCCGCACACCGAGGCCATCGAGCTCGACCCGTTCGACTCGAGAACCTCGGAGACCACGCGGATCGTGTACGGGAAGTCCTCGTACGCCGGCAGAAGCGCCTGAAGCGCGCGCTCGGCGAGCTGCCCGTGCCCGACTTCGCGGCGGCTGGTCCCGCGGAACATCCGCACCTCGCCGGTCGAGAACCCGGGGAAGTTGTAATGGAGCATGAACGACTTCGTCGTCTCCTCGGTCGTGTCGAGGTTGTCGATCCGCTGCTCGTCCTTCACCGATCCGAGGGTAGTAACGGCGAGGGCCTGCGTCTGGCCCCGGGTGAACAGCGCCGAGCCATGCGCCCGCGGGAGGAGCGACACGTCGCAGCTGATGTCGCGGATCTCGTCGGCGCCGCGGCCGTCGATCCGCTGCCCGTCCTCGAGGATCCGCCGCCGCATGATCTCCTTCTCGATCTTGCGGAAGACCGCCCCGATGTCGTCGTGCCCATCCGGGAACTCCTCGGCGAGCGACTCCGTGACCGACTTTCGGAGCTCGGACAGCGTGCGCCCGCGCTCCTCCTTGTCGGCGATGCGGAGCGCGTCGCCGATCCCGTCCGTCGCGGCGGCTCGCACCCGCTCGGCGAGATCGGCATCGGGCGCGACCGACTCGTACTCGAACCTGGTGGGGTGGCCCACCATGTCGAGAAGCTCCTTCTGGATCCCGATGAGCTCGCGGATCGCGTCGTGCCCTACAGACATCGCCTCGAGGAAATCCTCTTCGGAAACCTCGAGACATGCGCCCTCGACCATCACGATCGCGTCCTCTGTCCCGGCGACCACGATCTCGAGATCACACATCTCCAGATCGGAGAACGTCGGGTTGACCAACCACTGGCCGTCCATCCGGCCGACCCGTACGCCGGCCACCGGCCCGTCCCACGGGATCGGCGACAACGAGAGCGCCGCCGAGGCGCCGAACAGCCCGATGACGTCGGCGTCGTTCTCCTGATCGGCCGACACGATGAAGCAGGCGACCTGCGTCTCGTTCTTGTAGTCGCTCGGGAAGAGCGGCCGCAGCGGCCGATCGATCTGACGGGCCGACACGATCTCCTTCTCGCCCGGTCGGGTCTCGCGCTTGATGAACCCACCCGGGAACTTCCCGGCGGCGTAGGTCTTCTCGCGATACTCGACGGTCAGGGGGAAGAACGGCAGGTGGGTGGGCTTGCGCTCGGCCGTGGCGGCCACGAGGACGGCCGTCTCGCCGAACTGTACGTACACGGCGCCGTCCGCCTGCTTGGCCATCCGGCCCGTTTCGATGATCAGAGGGCGTCCGTGGAACTCGCGTTCGATTCTGTGCATTTCTTTCGTCTTCTTTCGTCGGTACTCCGACCCGGTCGTCGGGTCGGATCACTTCGTTGCGTCTGCACGCGCCTCGTGCGGGTGCAGCGGGTCTCGCCGCGTCAGCGGCGGACCCCGGTCTTCCCGACCTCCTGCCGACGAATCGAATCCAGGCTCGCACGGGGGCCACGACGTCGAATGAACGACGACGCGGTGGCCCCTCCGGAGTGATGCGATCTCGTCGTGAGCTCGTCCGACCCGATGGGGCGCGGACGGGACTGCGAGGCGGGCAGATGCCGGGGCGGCACGGTGTGCCGGGACGGCGGGGTCACGAGAGACGGGCGCCTAGTGGCGCAATCCGAGCTCCTCGATCACCGACCGGTATCGGTCAAGATCGGTCCGGCGAAGATAGTTCAGCAGCCGCCGCCGACGACCGACCATCTTCAGGAGACCCCGTCGACTGTGGTGGTCGCCCGGGTGACTCCGAAAATGCTCGTTGAGCTCCTCGATGCGGGCGGTCAGCAACGCGACCTGCACCGACGGCGCTCCCTGGTCGTTCTCGTGTCGCGAGAACTTCTGTATGATTTCCTGCTTGGTAGCCTTGTCCAATTCCTCGATCCTTCGAGCCTCGGCCTGCGTATCGGCGTCCGTTGCCGCCGGGCCGACGCGTGTATCCGGTTTCTGTACAAGACGCAAAGTATAGACGCCGCACCGCTTTCTGTAAAGCGCGGCGGCACCGGGACACGTCCGTTCGAGAGCCGCATCTCCCCGGGCCGAATGCGTAGCAGTGCTACGCATTTTTTCGAGAGAGCGCGCCTCCCGGGCGTGGCGTGATGGACGCGCCGTCTCGAGCAGGGGTCGATACGCCGAGATGTCAGTCGGGGGTGAGCCCGATCTCCGCGAAGTAGCGAACCGCGACCTCGCGATCCTCCTTCATCTGCTCGACCAGCTCGGCGGCGCTGCCGAAGGGCCGGACGTCTCGCAGCAGCTTCAGGAATTCCACGACGACCCGCTCGCCGTAGATGTCGCGCGCGAAGTCGAGCAGATAGAGCTCGATCGCGGGGGGCGACCCGGCGAACGTGGGCCGAGGCCCGAGGTGCAGCAGACCCGGGTGGAGCCCCGACCCGACGCTCGCCCGAACCGCGTAGATCCCTTCGGCCGGCAGGAGCTTGTCGGGGGGCGGGGAGGAGATGTTCGCCGTGGGGAACCCGAGGGTTCTCCCCCGCCCCATCCCGTGCACGACCGTGCCTCGCAGGGAATACGGACGACCGAGCGCCTGCGCGGCTTCCTCCACCCGGCCCGCGGCCAGAGCCGCCCGAATCCGCGTGGAAGACACCAGCCCGCCCCCGGCCTCGATCCCGGACACGACGTCGACATCGAAGCCGTGCCGACGTCCGAGCTCCTCGAGGACTGCCACGTCTCCCGAGCGTCCACGTCCGAACCCGTGGTCGTGTCCAATCACGAGCTCGTGCGCCCTCAGCCGCCGGACCAGGACCTCTTCCACGAACTCCGCCGGGGTGTAGCGCGAGAACGCGACGGTGAACGACACGAACGCCACGTAGTCGAGGCCGTACTGCGCGAGGATCTCCTTCTTCTCGTTCGGCGTCGTCAGGAGCCTCGGCGCGTCGTCGGGTCGGACCACGGTGAGCGGGTGGCGGTCGAAGGTGAGGAGGACCGAGCGGAGGCGCCGCGCCCGTGCGCGACGGCCTATCTCCTCGAGAATCGCCCGGTGGCCCAGGTGGACCCCATCGAAGGTGCCGACGGTCACCACGGTACCGGCGACCGTCGGCGGCAGACCGCTGGCGGCGATCATGCCGGAAACACCTTTCTCGGACGGATTTCCGCTCCGTCGGCCTCACCGATCGCGACCAGCCGTCGGTCGGCGACGAGGGCGACCGGGCCCGCCGGCGTCTCGAGAGCCTCGATCCGTCGGCCATGGCGGATGTCGGCCACCTCGGCCGGCGTGACCTCGCGGTGCGGGAGCCACTCGAGGCCCGCCGCCGGGACATACCACGCCGCCTCCGGCACCGCACCGTCTGCGAGACCCTCCGGAGTTGCTGCATCCTCGACCCGGAACGGCCCGATCCGGGTGCGCCGGAGCGCCGTCAGGTGGGCCCCGCACCCCAGTTCGCGCCCGAGATCGCGCGCGAGCGCCCTCACGTACGTCCCTGTCGAGACCGTCACCTCGACATCCACGTACGGCAGATCCAGCCCCACCACCTCCGCCTCGTGGACGGTGATGGGAACCGCCTTCAGCGTGACATCCTCCCCTGCCCGGGCCCGGCGGTAAGCCGGCACGCCCCCGACCTTCTTCGCCGAATACCGCGAGGGCACCTGCTCGCGACACTCGCGCAGGCGGTGCACGGACGACTCGATCTCTCCGGCGGGCAGACCGCGCCAGGTTTCGCTCTCGCCGGTCACGAGGCCGGTATGGTCATCGGTATCCGTCTCTTCACCGAGCCGCAGGGTCGCCGCGTAGCTCTTGCGGAGCGGGTGGAAGAGCTCGGCCGCTCGCGTGAACGGCCCGACGCAGAGAAGGAGGAGCCCGCTCGCGAACGGGTCGAGCGTGCCCGTGTGCCCGATCCGCCGAACGTTCAGCCCCCGCCGCGCGGTCCTGACGACGTCGTGCGACGTCACGTCCACGGGCTTGTCGACGAGGAGAAGCCCTCGATCAGTCGGTCGCTTCGGCATCAGGGTCGCCCTCGACAACGTCCCCCGGCTGATCGGTCGCGTGAACCTGACGCAGCAGCTCCTCGATGCGGCTCGCGTGCGAGAGCGTCTCGTCGGCCTCGAATCTGAACTCCGGGATCTTCCGGAGATGAAGGCGTCGGCCCATCTCGCGGCGGATGAAGCCCGCAGCCCGCTCGAGCCCCTCGAGCGCGGCGGCCCGCCCCCCCGACGCATCGACGCCGACGTATACGGTCGCGTAGGACAGATCCCGCGTGACCCGCACGTCGGTGACCGTGACGCCGCTCACGCGCGGATCCTTGATCTCGCTCAGCAGCATGCCGGAGAGCTCCCTGCGAAAGAGCTCGTTCAGACGTTCGCCGCGGTGTGATCCGGACATGCGTTCAGGGGGTCAGCTGGTTCGTGGGTTGGTCCGACACTAGAAGTACGCGATCTCGGACTCGATCACCTGCGCGCGAGGATCCGAGCGCACGAACGACTCGAGACGGGCGATGACCGCCTCGGCGTGCCTACGATCCGCGGCCGCGACCGCGGCCGTGAGCTCGGCCATCGCGTGCCGCTCGTGGTGCCCGGTCTCGGCCGCCGAGACGCGGAAACGCGAGATCATCCGATCGCGCAGCCCGCGGATGACGGAGCGTTTCTCCTTGAGGCTGCGGCACCCGGGCAGGTGGAGGACCCACCGCGCCACTCCGACGGCGGCCACGCGACGATCAGCGGCGCAACGGCCCCGAGACTCAGCTCCCCGAGTCGTCCGACAGCGTCCGCGCGACCTCCTCGACGTCGTAGCACTCGATGATGTCGCCGGTCTTCACGTCGTTGTAGTTCTCGATCGAGATCCCGCACTCGTAGCCGTCGCGCACCTCGCGGACGTCCTCCTTGAACCGCTTGAGGCTGTCGATTCGACCCTCGTAGATCTGGATCTGATCGCGTAACAGACGAATCGGCAGGTTCCGCCGGATCACGCCGTTCGTAACGTAACAGCCCGCCACGGTGCCGACCTTCGGCACGCGAAACAGCTCGCGGACCTCGGCCATGCCCACGCTGATCTCGCGTTCTTCGGGCGCGAGCAGCCCCTCGAGCGCGTTCCGGATCTCGTTCACGGCCTCGTAGATCACGTTGTAGATGCGGATCTCGATCCCGTCTCGCTCGGCCGTCTCGATCGCCCCGGCGTCGGGACGGACATGGAAGCCGACGATGACGGCCTGCGACGTGGATGCGAGCAGCACGTCGGACTCGTTGATCCCGCCGACCGCGCGGTGCACCACCTCGACCGCGACCTCGTCGGTGCTCAGCCGCTCGAGGCTGTCGGACAGGGCCTGAACCGAGCCGTCGGTATCTCCCTTGATGACCACGTTGAGCCGTGCCTGCTCGCCGGCCTTGACGGCCTCGAACACGTCCTCGAGACGCGTCCCGGTCGCCCGGCGACGGAAGTCCTTCTCGCGCTCGAGCTGCTGGCGCCGCGTCACGATCTCGCGCACGCGCTCGGGCTCGAGGACCACGAGCGAGTCTCCCGCCTGCGGGACGCCCTCGAGACCGAGCACGCGCACCGGGATCCCCGGACCCGCGTCGTCGACGTTCTGCCCGCGCTCGTCGAGAAGCGCGCGCACGCGGCCGCCGAAGAGCCCGCACACGAAGTCGTCGCCCACGCGCAGCGTGCCGTTCTGGATCAGCACGGTCGCGACCGGCCCCATGCCCCGATCGAGTTGGGCCTCGACCACCGTCCCGCGCGCGTCGCGGTCGGGGTTGGCCTTGACCTCGAGCATCTCCGCCTGGAGCAGGACCTTTTCCAGCAGCTCCTCGATCCCGGTGCCCTTCTTCGCCGACACGTCGGCGGAGAGCACCTCTCCACCGAACTCCTCGAGGATCACGTCGTGCCCGAGAAGCTCCTGCTTCACCTTGTCCGCGTTCGCCGTCGGCAGATCGATCTTGTTGATCGCGACCACGATCGGCACGGACGCGTTCTTCGCATGGCTGATCGCCTCGATCGTCTGAGGCATCACCGAGTCATCGGCCGCAACGACGAGGATCACGATGTCGGTCACATCGGCTCCCCGTGCACGCATCGCGGTGAACGCCTCGTGACCCGGCGTGTCGAGGAACGTGATCGTTCGGTCGTCGGGCAGGTCGACGTGGTAGGCGCCTATGTGCTGCGTGATGCCCCCCGCCTCGCCCGCGATGACGTTCTCCGAGCGAATGTAGTCGAGAAGCGACGTCTTCCCGTGGTCGACGTGACCCATCACCGTGACGATCGGAGGTCGAGACACGCCGCCCTTCTCGTCCGTCTCCTCTACGGCCACCTCGACGATGTCGGCCTCGAAGGCCTCCTCGCGGATCGCCGTGAATCCCGCCTCCTCGCAGATCAGCTCGATCTGATCGAAGTCGAGCCGCTGGTTGATCGTCACCATCAGGCCGAGGTTCTTGAACGCCGACTGGATGATGGCCGGCGCCGAGCTCCCGATCAGATCGGCCAGCTCGGCGACCGTCAGGAACTCGTTCACCCGGACCGTGGTCTTCTCCTTCTCTTCCTCGATCTCGCGCTGTTCCTGCTCGGCCTCGCGCTGTTGCGAGACGCGCTCGCGGCGGCGCTGTTTGCGCGGGGCCGGGCCGCCCATCGCCGCGAGGGTCTTCTTGACGTTCTCCTGGACCGCGTCGCTGTCCACCCGACGACGCTTCTTGCGCTCGCCGCGCGGCGACTTCCGGCGGCCGTCGACCGTATATCCCTCGGCGGAGATGCGAACCGTACCGCCCGGCGCGGCGGACGCCGTCGGTGCGGACGTCGCCGGCATGTCCCGGCGGACCGGCTTGGGTCGGCGCCGTTTGCGGACGGGTTCGGCCGGCTTCTCGGGCTCGGGGGCCGGCTCGTCCTCGGCCGGCGTCGCCGCGGCCGCGGCCTCTTCCTCGGAGGCGGGCTCTTCGGGTTCCGGCTCGGCCTCTACCGGCGGCGCGGCCTCGGGGGCCGGCTCCGGCTCGACCTCCGCCTCGACCTCCGGGACCTCTTCGGCCTCGGCCTCGACCTCGGTCTCCAGAGCCGCCTCGACGGCATCGGTCTCGGCGACAGGGATCTCCTCGATCTCCGCCGGCGCGTCGGCCGCTGCGGCCGCTTCGACGTCGTCCTGCGGCTCTCCTTCCGCGGCGCCTTCCTCGGCATCCTCGGTCTCCGCGGCGGTCTCCTCCGTCGCGGTCTCGATACGTGGCGGGGCGACCCGTCGCCGGCGACGTCGGCGCGGCGTCTTCGTCGCGGTCGACGTGTTCCCGGCATCCCCACGACGCTCACGCTCCAGCCTCGCGTGAAGCCGCGCGACCGACGATGGGTCGACCGAGGACATGTGGCTTCGTACGAGAACATCCATCTCGCGCAGCATCTGGATGAGCTGGCCGGTCTCCACGCCCAACTCTTCCGCCACTTCGTACACGCGCAGCTTCGTCAAATGACCCTGCCTCCTCAGGCTAACCCCGAGCGTCGTTCCCTTCCTGCCCGGCTCCGGCACGCCCGGAGCCGCCGAGCTCGATGATCCTTCGCGCGAGCTCTCTGTCCGTCACCCCGACCAGGGCGACAACATCTCTCCCCACGGCCCGTCCGATCTCCGCCTTCGTGGCCATACGCACGAGAGGTGCGTCATCGGCCAGCTCACCCAGACGGGCGAGGGCGTTGTCCGCCGCGTCCGACGCCACGACGATCGCGAACACCGGGCGTCTGCCCCATGCGGATCGTATCGCCTCCGCCCCGATCGCGGCACGTCCCGCCCGGCGGGCGATCCCCAGAAGCCCGAGCGCTTCCCGATCCCTGTCGATCTCTGCGCTCAGGCGGTCTCGGGCTCCCGCTCGGCTTCCGCCTCGGTCTCCGTCCCAGTCTCCGTTTCGGCCTCCGTGTCCGCCTCCGTGTCGGCCTCCGTGTCGGCCTCCGCCGCGGAATCCGCGTCGGCACTCGCCAGTTCGAGCTCGACCCCCGCCTCCTCGTCCGCTTCGACCCGGGGCGCCCCCTCGACCTCCGGGGTCGCCGGGGCCGTGGTCTCGCCCTCCGTCACCTCCTCTACGACGGTCAGCTCATCGATCAACGCCTCGAGCCGGTCGGCCTCTTCCTCGCCGATCCCCGGCACCTGGAGAAAATCGCTCCGGTCCATGTCGAGAACGCCATAGAACATGCTGATCCCGGCGGCTTCCAGCGCGGCCAGCGTGGCCGGCGGTATTCCCTCGAGCTCGGACAGCGGGAAGTCGACCATCTCGTACTCGTCCGCCTCGCCGAACAGACCGCCCTGGTTGCCGCGCTCCGTCCAGTCCCGGGTCGAGTACAGATCGATCTGCCACCCGATCAGCTGAGAGGCCAGCCTCACGTTCTGTCCGTTGCGGCCGATCGCGAGCGAGAGCTGGTCTTCATCGACGATCGCGGTGATTACGTGCGATTCCGGGTTCGTAATCACCTTCGCGACCCTCGCCGGGGCGAGCGACCGCCGCGCGAACACCTCGGGGTCGGGGTGCCACGGGACGATATCGATGCGCTCGCCGCTCAGCTCGGATACCACGGCCTGCACGCGCGACCCCTTGAGACCCACGCAGGCCCCGACCGGATCGACCGATTCGTCCCTCGACGACACCGCGATCTTCGTGCGGCCACCGGCTTCCCGCACGATCTCCTTTATCTCGACGATGTTCTGATAGATCTCGGGCACCTCGAGCGCGAAGAGCGAGGCGACGAACTGCGGATCGGCCCGCGACAGGATGAGCCGGGGCCCGCGCGGCGTCTCCTCCAGCACTTTGAGGACGGCGCGGATCGGGTCTCCCTGTCGGAACCGCTCGCGGGGGTTCTGCTCGCGCCACGGGATGATCGCCTCCGCCTCGCGCGAACGGTTGAGCATCACGACCAGCTTGCCCCGCTCGATCGCCTGCACCTCTCCCGACACCAGATCGCCGACCCGGTCGTTGAACTCCTCGCGGATCCGCTCGCGCTCGCCCTCGCGCACGCGCTGGATGATCCGCTGCTTCGCGGCCATAACCGCCGAGCGCCCGAAATCGCGGAAAGAGACCGGGATCTCCATCAGATCGCCGACCTGGAAGTCCGGGTCGTCCCACCGCGCCTGCTCGAGACTCACCTGTCGGGCCGAGTCCTCGACCTCCTCGACGACCTCCTTGAGGACCGTGATCCCGATATCACCCTCATCGTCGAACTCGATCTCGGCCTCGACAGGTCCCCCGAACCGCCGCGCGAGAGCGGCATGGATCCCCTCCCGGATGAGATCGTGCAACTCGCTTTCCGACAACGACTTATTAGCCGCCATCATACGAAAAGCTTCAACGACTGGAATCTGATCGCTCATGTCTCTCGCCTGCCGGGGGACGGGGCGCGAAGCTCCTCATCCCAGGAAACCACGAGACGTGCGCTGGCGACCGCGTCGAGCGCGATCTCCACACGCTCGCCCTCGATCTCCAGACCGAACATCTCCGATCTGTCATCCACCAATCCCAACAACGTGCCCTCGAGCTGTTTGCCGCGGCCCGCGAGCGGGCCGTAGCCGCGTACGCGGATCCGCTCGCCGCTGAACCGCTCGTAGTCGCGGGCCTTCGTGAGCGGTCGCTCGACGCCGGGCGACGACACCTCGAGCACCCAGTCGCGCTCCTCTCCCCCTTCTTCCGCGTCCAGCACCTCTCGCAGGGCGCGGGTGACCGCCGCGCAGTCATCGACTCCCACGCTCGACCTTCCCGGAGGCGAATCCGGGCGGTCGATCCGTATCCGGAGCAACGGACGCCTGCGCCCACCCCCCTGGTCGAGAGTCACGACCTCGAAGCCGAGGTCCTCGATCGTTCGCTCGATCTTCGCCATGTCCACGAGCACTAACCGCAACAAAAAAGTGGGGTCAGGTACAGCTTCCCCACTCCAGGTACGCGACAATGTCCACCGGTGCCCTGGCGGACCTCTGTAACCACGGGTACCGACTATACCATTTCGTCTTTCACGAGGCAACCTGGTGCGGAGGACGTCCCGCCCTCCCCCGAACATCCCGTCGAAACCCCGTAAACGCCGCCATACGACCGGCTTCGCCCCCGCTGGCTCGATGCGAATGCAGGTCTGCCGGGCCGCATCCGGTGCAGTATGTGGAAACCGTGACGTTACCGGGATCTATCCCGAGCTCGTCGGCGCGCCACGCGAGAAACCCTCGAAGATCGACCAGCGCGCGCTCTTCCCGGCGACCGAATTTCTCGAGCACCGGACGGTCCACCTCGTAGCAGTCTCCGCAGATCGCCGGACCGAGGTGTACCCGGATCCGACCGCGGTCGGCCCCGATCCCCTCGAGCGCCGTGACTCCGCGCTCGAGGATCCCGCCGACCGCGCCGCGCCACCCGGCGTGGACGAGACCGACGCGTCTCGCCTCGGGGTCGAGGAGATAGACGGGGACGCAGTCCGCGGCCGTCGAGGCGAGAAGCACGCCGTCCTCGGAGGCGACGAGACCGTCGACCCGCCCCATGAGGAGAACCCTGGGCGAGTCGCCCCCTCCCACCGACACATCGACCGGCAGGACATCGCGCCCGTGTATCTGGCGCGGCACCGCGATCGCGCCGAATCCCACGACGCCAGCGAGCCGCGTGTACGCGGCCAGCAGCTGGTCGCCGGGCGAGGCCGAAACGGAGAACGTGCCGGCCGGCGCCGTCGTGATGCCGGCGACGAGCCCGGGCGCCAGCGCCTCCAACTCACGGTTGAACAGGAGATCGCCGACCGCCGACTCGGTGACTTCCCGGTCGGCGAGGTGCTCGGAGAAGAGGGGGACGCCCGACATCCGCGGAGTTCCGCTACACGCGCTCGATCGAGGCGCCGAGAACCCCGAGCCGCTCGTCGATCCGCTCGTACCCGCGCTCGATCTGCTGGATGTTGTGGATCACGCTCTCGCCCTCGGCCGCGAGCGCCGCGATGACCATGGCCATGCCGGCCCGGATGTCCGGGCTCTCGAGGGGCCGGCCGCGAAGCTTCGACGGCCCCACCACCACGGCCCGGTGCGGATCGCAAAGCACGATGCGCGCCCCCATCGCGACGAGCTTGTCGACGAAGAACATGCGCGACTCGAACATCTTCTCGTGCACGAGGACGGTGCCGCGGCATTGCGTGGCGGTGACCAGCGCGATGCTGATCAGGTCCGCCGGGAAGGCCGGCCACGGGCCGTCGTCGATCTTGGGGATCATGTCCCCCACATCCGGCTGGATCTCCAGTGCGCCTTCGCCGAGCACCGCGAGATCCCCCTCGCGCCATTCGAAGTCTATGCCCAGCCGCTGGAACCCCACGCGGAGCGGATCGAACGAGCCGCCATCGACGCCGGTGATCCTCAGGGTCGAGCCGGTGGCGGCGGCCAAACCGATCACGCTGCCGATCTCGATGTGATCCGGCCCCAGGCGAAACGTCCCCCCACCGAGCGTCTCCACCCCCTCTATCGTAAGGGTGTTCGTCCCGATCCCCTCGATACGGGCGCCGAGCTCGGCCAGAAAGCGGCAGAGGTCCTGCACATGGGGCTCACTCGCCGCGTTTCGCAGTACCGTCGTGCCGGTCGCGGTGACGGCCGCCAGCACGGCGTTCTCGGTACCCGTGACCGACGGCTCGTCGAGAAAGACGTCTGCCCCGCGGAGACCACGGGTGCGCAGGATGAACCCGTTGCCGACCTCGACCTCCGCCCCGAGCGCCCTCAGGGCGAGGAGGTGCGTGTCGAGCCGCCGCCGTCCGATGAAGTCGCCCCCCGGCTCTGGCAGCTCGACGGCGCCGAACCGCGCGAGCATCGGACCCGCGAGAAGCACCGACCCCCTGATCGCACCCGCCAGCCTCGCGTCGAGACGCGCGTGGTCGGCGTCACGAGCACACAGCTCCACGGTGTTCCGCCCCTTCCACTCGACGGTCACGCCCATGGACTCGAGGATCTCGAGCAGCGTCCGCACGTCCTTGATGTCGGGGACGTTTTCGAGGCGGACCGCCTCGGGCGTGAGAAGACAGCCCGCGAGGACCGGGAGCGCCGCGTTCTTGTTGCCCGCCGGGGTGAACGTCCCCGACAGCGGCGACCCGCCCTCGATGCGGAAGCTGCTCATGAGTGGACCCCACGGAGGATCTAAAGAACCGGTCCGTCGCGCCGGAAGCGCGGAAAGTAGCCGGACACGACACCCCTGCAACCCGCGTCTCCGGTTGAGCCCCGAAATTGCGGGGCCTATACTTCGGGGGAGAAATGGAGGCGCCGTGAGCACCTACGAAATCATGATCATCATCGGGATGGCCGCCTGGCTGGTCCTCGCATGCGGGATGTTCATCGCCTTCCTCCATGTCGTGCGTCTGCTTCGTCAGGCCGAAGCACCCCTCCTCGAGATGTCCGCCGCGGTGGGCGATCTACGGGACCGGCTCCAGCCGGTGCTCGCGAACGTGGAGGAGGCGACGGAGGCCGCTTCGGACGTGATCGCCCGGCTCTCCGAAGATGCCGACGAGGTGGGTCAGGCCCTGCGACGGGCCAGCGATTCGACCGGACGGATGGTCGACCTCGTCGAAGATCGCGTGGCGGAGGTCGCCGCCCTGCTCGAGGTCGTCCAGGAGGAGGCGGAGGAGACCTTCCTGAGCACCGCCTCGGTGCTTCGGGGCCTGCGGCGCGGGAAGAAAAAGGTCGACCGCGGCCGCCGGATCACGCGGGCAATCGGCAACCTCCGGCGCTGATCGGGGTCCGACCTCTTCAGGCCGGCCGCAGCCCGGCGTACGCCACCAGCACCTTCTTCCGCCCCACCTCCTCGAACTCGATCTCGGCCTTCGCATCGCGCCCCAGCCCCGAGATCGTCACGATCTCGCCCACTCCGAACCGCGGGTGGATGATGCGCGACCCGGCCGTCAACTCGACGGGTTCCTGCGAGTCGGCGTAATCGTACTCGAGCTCGCCGTCCCCGCTCGTCGACCCGCGCGCGGCCTCCCGGTGCCAGCCGAACGCGCTGCCACCCGGGGCTGCCTGCGAGCCCCGCTCTCGCCCCCCCCCGTTCGACCCGAAGCGGTCGCCTGCCGGCCTGGCCCGGCGCGATGAGCCGTACGACGCTCCGTATGACCCGCCACGCGAAGACGACGAACCCGATCTCCCGCGGACGCCGCCCCCGAGCACTCGCTCGACGTGCCCGTCGGGCAGCTCATCGAGGAAGCTCGACGCGGCCGAGTGGCTCTCCATCCCCGCGCGCCACCGGCGGTCGGCGTGCGTGAGACTGAGCCGGTCCTCGGCGCGGGTGACGCCGACATAGAAGAGACGGCGCTCTTCCTCGAGCCCTCCTTCGCTCTCGATTGCCCGGGAAAGGGGGAAGAGCCCCTCCTCCATACCCGCCAGGAACACCACGGGGAACTCGAGCCCCTTCGCGTTGTGAAGGGTCATGAGCGTGACGGCCTCTCCTTCGAAATCCGCGTCGTCGAGGTCCGAGCGCAGCGCGACGGTCTGCAGGTAGAGCTCGAGATCCGTCGCCTCGTCCTCGGCGTCGTCGACGTCCTCGCGGTCGAACGCGGCGGCCGTCGCGAAGAGCTCGCTCACGTTTTCGAGCCGGTCGGCGCCGTCCTCCTCCTCGGCCAGGGCGGTCGCGAGACCGAAGGTGGCCACGCACTTCTCGAGCGCCTCGCGGGCCGAGGCCTCCGCGAGCATCGAACGGATCACCTCGATGCCCGTCACGAACTCCGTGAGACCGCGGACGGCCGCCTTCGGCAGCCCCTCGATCGAACGCGCGCGTGCGGCGGCGGCGAACAGCGGCTCATCGGCCAGCGTCGCGGCCGCCGCCAGCCGTTCGAGGCTCACCTGCCCCACGCCGCGCCGCGGCCACCCGATGGCCCGCTGGAAAGCGGCATCATCGGCCGGGTTCACGGCGAGCCTCAGGTACGCCAGGATGTCCTTGATCTCGCGGCGATCGTAGAAGGGGACACCGCCGATGATCCGATACGGGATGGTCGCCCGTCGAAAGGCCTCCTCGAACGCGCGCGACTGGGCGTTCGTGCGGTAAAGGACGGCACAGCCCTCGTACCCGTACCGACCCCGCGCCCCCTCGATCTCGCCGGCCACCCACGCGGCCTCGCGCCGCTCATCGCCGCACCTCACGACGCGGATCGACTCGCCCGACTCACGTTCGGTGCGGAGACGTTTCGGCTTGCGGTCCACGTTGCACGCGATGACCGCGTTGGCGACCTCGAGGATCGACGCCGTGGACCGGTAGTTCTGCTCGAGCCGCACGACGTGCGCCCCCTCGAAGTCGCGCTCGAAATCGAGGATGTTTCGGACATCGGCCCCGCGCCATGCGTAGATTGACTGGTCGTCGTCGCCCACCACGCAGAGGTTTCGGTGCGCCGAGGCCAGCGCCCGCACCATCCTGTACTGAGCATGGTTCGTGTCCTGGTACTCATCGACGAGCACGTGGACGAAGCGGGCCGCGTACCGTCCCCCTACGCCGTCCGGCCGCTCGAGCAGACGAACCGACTCGACGAGCAGGTCGTCGAAGTCGAAGGCGTTTCGCCGCTGCAGGATCTTCTCGTACCCGGGGTAGACCTCGGCCACGATGTTGCCGATCAGATCGAACGGCGGCGGCGCGTAGTCGGAGGGGCCGATGAGCTGGTTCTTGGCCTGCGAGATCCGGTTGCGGACGGCCTTCGGCGACCAGCGCTTCGGGTCGAAGCCGCCGGCGTCCATGACGTCCTTGAGGGCCCGGATCGAGTCGTCCTCGTCGTAGATCGTGAACGACCGGTCGCGAGTCGTCCACGCCGCCTCGCGCCGCAGCAGTCGCGCCGCGATCGAGTGGAAGGTCCCGATCCACAGACCCCGCGTGGAGCGCCCGATCAGCCTCTCGATCCGCTCGCGCATCTCGCCGGCCGCCTTGTTCGTGAAGGTGACCGCGAGGATCCGGTCGGCTGGCACGCCCTCCTCGATCAGCCGCGCGACCCGCGCCGTCAACACGCGTGTCTTTCCCGACCCCGCGCCGGCGAGCACGAGGAGCGGGCCCTCCGGGTGCATGACGGCCTCGTGCTGCTCCGGATTCAGGCTCGACACGTCAGGCCCCTTTCGCCCGCGGAAACTCGATGCGGAAGCTCGCTCCGATCGGCGTCTCCTCGAGCTGGATCGAGCCCCCGTGCACATCCTCGACGATACGCCGGGCCAGCGACAACCCGACGCCCCACCCCGAGTCCTTCGTCGACACACCGATATCGAACAGCTTGTCGCGCACCTTGATCGGCACCCCCGGACCCGTATCGCGGACCCGGAAGCCGAGCTTTCGTCCGTTCGGACCCAGATAGCTCACGGCGATCTCGCCGCTGGTGCCGGTCATCGCATCGATCGAGTTCTTGATCAGGTTCTCGAACGCCCATTCGAGGAGGGTCTCGTTTCCGAGGACGCGCGGCGTGTCGGCAGGGATGTCGACGGCGATCTGGATCGACGAGTCGGCGCTGAGTGATGGGAGCCGCGCCTGGAAGTAGCGCCGCAGGTGCTCGAGCGTGTCGCGCAGCGAAACCGGCTCGAGATCGGGCTTGTGCCCGATCAGCTCGAACCGCCGCGAGACCTTCTTGAGCCGATCCACGTCCGACGCCATCTCGTCGACGATATCCGGCGCGCCCGGGGCGTCCGTCCCGGGCCGCTGACGGGTCTCCAGCACCTCGAGCCAGCCGACCAGCGAGCTCAGGGGCGTCCCCATCTGGTGCGCGGACTCGCGCGCCATCGCCGACCAGATCCGCTCGCGCTCGCTGCGGAAGGAGGTGAACAGGAGCCAGAACCCTCCCCCCATGATCGTGAGCAACGCGCCGGCCTGGAGCCACGGGATCCAGCGCAGTCGTCTCAGGATCGCCGGCTCCCCGTAATGCACCTGCAGGTTCATGTCCGGATAGTCGAGGTGGTCCCGCTGCCGGTCGAGCTCCTCGGCGTAAGACTCGATCTCGGCCCGTCCCTCGGGGGTCGAAGCCGTCCGGCCGCCGTCCGCGACCCGATCCGGCAGGAACGCCCACGTCTGCGGGCGACCCAGCGTGTCGGTGAGCACGAGCGGGATCCGCATCCGCTGGAGCTCGGCGTAGAGCTGACCCTGCGCCTGCAGGACGAGGCTGTCCCGGGTCGCGAAGTCGAGGCCGGGGCTCGTCGTGACGGCGAACATGAGCGCGTTGACGCGCTCGAACACGCGGGCGTCGCTCTGCAGATCCTGCGCCTGCTGGCGGGTGAACACGATGAAGGAAACCAGGACCGCGGTGAGCAGGAAGGCGACGACGATGGCCGTGACGCGGCGTCTCAAGCGGCCCTCCCCCTCAAAGGGCTTCCAGGCGGTCGAACCCCACGTAGGAGTGAAGCACCTCGGGGAGAGCCACGCTCCCCCCGTCCCGGTATCCGTTCTCCAGAAGCACGACGATGAGACGGGCCAGGGCCAGCGCCGACCCGTTCAGCGTGTGGACGAACTCGGGCTTCGCGCCGGCCTCGGGCCGAAACCTGATGTTGCCGCGGCGCGCCTGGTAGTCGGTGTACGACGAGCAGCTCGACACCTCGAGCCAGTCGCCCACCCCGGGCGCCCAGATCTCGAGGTCGTACGTCATCGCGTTCGCGAACCCG
>JAWWCR010000066.1:0-22496 GCA_033720355.1 Gemmatimonadota bacterium | reverse complement strand
CGATCGCCGGAAGACGGTGCGGTTCACCTACCACGGGATCCACCGCGGCGAGACCACCGAGCGCGAGGTACACCCGTGGGGGCTCTTCTTCCAGGGCGGTAGCTGGTATCTCACCGGTCACGACGTCGGACGCGACGCGAAGCGCACCTTCCGCGTGTCGCGCATGGAGGACCCCGACGTCAACGAGCGCTCCCCCGGATCCCCCGACTTCGAGGTGCCCGACGACTTCGATGTGACGGCTCACACCGGTCGCGCGGCCTGGGAGCTCGGACCCGACGAGGAGGAGCCGGTGACCGCCCGCGTCCGGTTCTCCTTCCCGCGCTCACTATGGGCCGACCGAAACGCGCACGGCCGGCTCGTCGAGGCGCTCGACGACGGAAGCACGATCCGCGAGTTCGACGTGCGTCAGGTGAACCCGTTCCTGCGGTGGGTCCTGACCTTTCGGGGCGACGCGCGGATCGTCGATCCCCCGGCGCTCGCCGACGAGCTGCTCGTGCTGGCGCGCAAAGTCATCGAGATTCACGAAGCCGCCGCCGCGGACGACGCCGATGGCTAGCCGCGGGACGGCGAGCGACCGGCTTCAGCGGATCCTCTTTCTCCTCCCGGCCGCCGGGGGCGACGGGGCCGCGATCGGCGAGCTTGCCGACTCGTTCGGCGTGTCATCCGACGTCGTCCTCGCCGACCTGAACGAGGTCGCGGCCCGCGCCTACTACCACAGCGCCGGACCCGCCGATGCCCTCAACGTCTACATCGAGGCCGACCGCGTGCGTGTGCGGACCACAGGCGACTTCCGGCGTCCGACGAAGCTCGACCCGCGCGAGGCGCTCGCGCTCAGCCTCGGCGTCCGCGTGCTCGCGGGCGACCGCGACCCCGAGACCCGGGCCGGTCTCCTCGATCTCGCCGGCCGGCTCGAGAACGACCTCGCGTCGGTCCGCGTCGAGGACTTCGAGCCCGCCATCGGTGTCGAGGGCGAGGCCGGCTGCGCGAGCGACGAGCTGCGCGGCCGTCTGTCCGACGCCGTCGACGGCCGCCGGGCCATCGAGTTCGAGTACCTCAAGTCGAACGCCGACGAACCCGAGACCCGACGACTCGAGCCTTATGCGCTCGTCGGATCCGCCGGCCTCTGGTACGTGATCGGCCACGACCGCGACCGCGTCGGGATCCGCGCCTTCCGCGCCGACCGCATGCTCGGCCTCGAGATCCTCGACGAGGCGTTCGACGAGCCGGCCGACTTCGACCTCGACGCCTACCTCTCGGGCACGCACGTGTACCGCGCCGACGACGGCGTCACGGCGACGGTTTGCTATGCCCCGTCGATCTCGCGGTGGATCCTCGAGGGCGGCGACGCCGAGGAGGGCGACGACGGCGAGGCGATCCTCGACCGCCACGTCGCCGACCCCGACTGGGTGATCCGTCACATCCTCCGCTACGGCGGCGAGGCGGAGCTTGTCACGCCGCCGGAGCTTCGGGCGGACGTGGTGGCGGCGGCGAGGGCGGTGGTGGAGGCGCACGCCGGGGCGTGAGTGCGGAGTCGGCGGGTCGGTGCGCTAGGATCCGACATACATGCTTGCGAATTCAGCGTCGGCCGGGGCCAGCCGCAGCTCGGCCAGCCGATGGAACCCGGCCCACTCCACTTCGTCGTGTTCCCGAGGGTCGGGCTCGCCGTCGACCTCGACTTCGACGAAGTGGATCCGGAAGACGGACCCCGGGTCCCTTAACTCGGAGAGAACTCTTCCCGTCCGAATGAGCCTGAGGCCGAGCTCTACCCCAGCCCTCGACGAACTCGAGTCGGTGGAGGCGTTCGGGCAGGCCGTGCGCGCGTACGTGAGGCGCACTGAGACGGCAGGCGAATCCCCGACGGACCGCTGAGGAGCGAATCACCTGAGTCCACCTGGCGATTGACGCCCACCTGAACCGCACTTGACGCCTTGCCTACGCACGTTTGACGATCATGCGATTGCCCCCCAGAACCCCGTATCACAGATCGTTGTCGGAGGCCGGTATGTATCACCTCCAGACCATGGGCCACCTCGCCCTCTTCGAGAGCCGAGACGCGTCCGAGCCCGTCGCGGCCGACCAGAAGCCCCTGCTGCTCGTCGCGTTCCTCGCTCTCACCCCCGGACACAAGGCCCGTCGCGACCACGTAGCCGAGCTCTTCTGGCCCGGCAACGGGCACTCGACGTCGAGACGTTCGCTTCGGCAGGCCCTCTACACCCTGTCGAGACTGCTCGACGAGCCGCTGATCGTCTCGGACAACGGCGATCTGCGCCTTTCCGAGAGCCTTACGAGCTGCGATGCGTGGGACCTCGATGAGGTGATCGCCGTCTCCGACCACCAGCGGGTGTTCGAGCTCTCAGCGCAGCGCTTCCTCGAAAGCATGGCGCGCGGGCTCGGCCGCGAGGTCCAGGAATGGATCGAGCTCCACAACCAGCGGCTCCGATCGAAGCGGTGCGAGGCCCTGCGGGCGCTGATCGGCGCTGCGGTCGCCGAGGGCCGGCTCGACGAAGCGGAGTGGTATGCCCGGGCGTGGGTGCTGGACGAACCCCTCGCCGAGGAGCCGCGATCGGCCCTGGTTCGCATCCTCAAGCGGAGCGGCGACGAGGCCGGCGCCTACCAGACGTACGAGGAATACCGGGCGCTACTGCGGTCGGCGGTCGACGACGAGCCCTCGTCCGAGCTGGCCGAGAGCGTCGAGCACGTCCGCGCGATCCTCATCGAGGATGCCGAGTGGCGGCCGATCACCGACACGGCCGAACAACTCCTCACGAGACGTGATGCGAAGCGCTATGTGGCCTGGGCCGTGGCCGCGAGCGTGATTCTCGTCGCGGGAGCAATCGGGACGTTCCTGTTCACCGTAGGCCTGCCCCTCGACGGAGATGGGTCGGCAGCCCAACCCGCGGGCCCCAGGTACGGTGGAGGCGAGATCGTCATCCAGACCGCCGGCAGGTTCCACTCGCTCACGTACGACGAGCCGGCGGGCGAATGGCGTCTCCATGAGCCGGAGTGGGAGGTTCCCGCGCCGACATCGAGCCGCCCGCCATACGGTCCCTTCCGACTCGCAAACGGTGAGCTCATCTGGACGAACGCGGTGCGCGAGGCGCTCGATCCCCCCTTTCCGCTGGTACGCGGCGAGGACGGATGGCTTCCCACCAGGGTTACGCAGGGAGACAACGGGTGGGCGATCCCCGCCCCGGATGGACGCAACTTCCTGGTCTCGGCGCAGCGGCCTGGAGTGACGCCGTTCGTCAAGGACCTCTACATTACGGGGCTCGATTGGATCGAGAGTCGTGCGGGTGCCGAAGCTCCGAGACGGATCGTGTCCGGAACCGAGCAAATCGGCGCATACGCCTGGTCCCCCGACGGCCTGGCGATCGCCGCCGTGGTTCGCGGCTCGCAAGATCGCCTCACCGTCGTGCGGCCCTCAGGCGACCCGGTGGTCGAGGTGCCCTTCTACGAGGTGCTGTACGTCGCGTGGTGCGGCGGCTCCGACCGCCTCGCGGCGCTCGTGAACGACGGCGAACGCACGAGCGTCGTGATCCTCGAACCCTCGTCACGGGATGTGAAGACGATCGCCGACCGCGCTCTCGCGGAGGCACTCGCGTGTTCTCCAGACGGTCGCTGGGTCGCCTATCTGGCGGCTGTCGACCTGGAACCGCGACTCCACCTGACCGAAGTCGAATCGGGCGATGTGGAAGTCCTTCCCGATGGCGACGTCCTGACGACCAACAGCTGGATCCACTGGGTGCCTGGAAGCGTCGATACGGGGTGGCTGGACCTGGCGATCGAGGGTCCCGATCGTCTGACATGGGGGGAGTCCGCGTCTCTCGCGGCCTCGCTCGCGGGCCAGGGCGCGACCGCGCTCGCCCACGAGATCGCTTGGTCGTCGAGCGACTCGTGGATCGTGTCGGTGAGCTCCGAGGGGACGGTCCACGCGAACCGCACCGGCACGGCCGAGATCGTCGCGTCCGTCTACGGCTGGGTAGCGGACACTCTGCGGATCACCGTCGACGGCGACCGTCCTCCCGCGCTGATCCTCGAGGACCCGCTGGAGACACTCGACGAGACGCGCTGGATCCCCTTTGGAGTGCCGAGTCCGACCCCCCGTCAGACGGGTTCGGGACCGGCCCTGTGGCTGAGCGGCGATGGCCGATACACCGACGGTCTCCTGTCGCGACACACCTTCTCTCTGGCAGCCGGCGTGCGGCTCGACTTCGAGTTCTCGTTCGCGCCCACACGTTCCGAGCACGGAAGGCTCAACGTCTGCCTGCGCGACCCCGTCCTCGGCGCGGGTGCCGCTCCGCCGGGCAGGGTCCGCGAGCAGGCGTGCTTCACGTATCCCGCGCGCGAGCTCGAGAAGTTCGATCCCGGGCGCGCCCGCCTCATGTCCGCACAGGGGGTCTACCGCGACGTTGAACTCGCTCCCCGGCCGGTCGGCGAATGGCTCCGCGTCACGGTCGAAGTGCGGCCCGACGGCGCCCCGGCGCTCTGGCTGGAGGGCGAGCTCGTGGCCACGGGGGCGGTTCGCCTCCAGGGGACGGACCGGTCGACATGGCGGGTCGTGCTGAGCGGGAGCTCGGCGGAGCCGCCGCTGCTGGTGCGGAACGTGGCGCTCTGGATGGGCACGAACGTGCCCTGAACGGGCCGGAGGGTCGCCCCCGGTTCACTCACGAGGGCAGCCCCCAGCCGGGCCTCTAGCGACAGGTTATCGAAAGGTCGTCAACATATGTCATGGCAGTGGTCGTTGTGTAGACGGCGAAGTAGAAGCCCTGCAACGCTTGAACTTGGAAGCCGCTTAAGGGCTGATCGGTAAGAGTGAACACGACCGTACCATCCTGTTCCCGCGCGGTCATATCGATCGATCCATCACGGATGACGATCGTGTAATCGAGGAGCCCGTAGCTGAAGGGTACGTGCTCCTCGAATTGCTGCTGGTGATCCGTGTCGGCGGGCCAGATCAGGCGATCCTTACTGGCCCGGAAGTAAAGATGACCCGGGATGCGCGTTGAGCCCCCGTTAAAGCCATTGATCGTGAAGGACGTATCGGCCTGAACGGGCAGGATGGTGAGTCCGGAAATGGCCGAAGACGTCGGCGAGTGGAGGAACTCGTAGTTGAGCTCAATCTCGGTTGTGCCGGAGTGCGGCGAGTCCGGGTGGAATATTCGAGCTCCGCTGTCGATCGGCCGCCCTTCAAGTCGGTCGTTCACGAGACCGGGGCCATTGCGAATGAGGTCGAGCTGCCAGCCAGTCGGTAGCAGACCGCCGTCGAAATCGAGAGTCGTGTTGCACCACGCCGCTTGAGGCTCGACTTCCAGCACGAGGCGTGGAGGCGAAGCGGTCTCTCCGGAGTGAAACTCGATCCTCCCCGACTGCCCTTCGTTCACCTTGCGGATGAGCCAGCCGTGATTCTCGACTGTCCCATCGAGGAACCCGCGCAGGTCATCGGTTACGTCAAACTCGACGACTCCGGTCTGGAACTTCTCGATGACGGCCTCGTCGGTCGCCTCCGCGACCCAGGGATGGAGCTCGGGCTGATTCGGCTTCCCCATCTCCCACTCGTCACCGGCACAGTCCGGCGCCTGGTTAGACGTATCGACGTCGTCCGCGCAGTTCCACGTCGCCCCGACCTCGGTCCAGCTTTGCGTCATCAGGTGCACGGCGATCGGACGTCCGGTCGTTCCCCAGTTGTTCCCGTTGTCGGAGATCTCGAGCTCCAGCCGCGCAGACAGCAGGTATCCGTCGCCCACGGCCGTCTGCATAGCCGCCTGATCCCAGTGGACGAGGGCCCGGTTCTTCCCGCTCTGCCTGATGCGCAGAAAAGCTTCGCTCCCCTGGTTCTTGTTAGGCGATCCCTGCTTCAGGTAGGTGTCGGCGGAAACCGGGATCGTGTGCTCCACGGGCGCGATGGATGCGGATGGCAGTCGCGGTGCCGGCCACCCTGTTCGACGTTCGCCTTGAGGGCCGGCGACCTCCGCGCAGCCGACGAGGACGACCGCAAACAAGGTGAGCGGGGGGAATCTGGGAACTCTCATCGTCTTCTCCTTCCGTGAGGGGTACGTGTCCGAGGCGAGAGTCCCCTGCGTGGTGTCAAAGACCCGTACGCTGAGTGTTCGATCGAATGTCAACGCTGGGCAGACGTCGCCGCCGAGTATCGGCATCCTCAAGGAGTCGACGGAGCGGCCGGGGCCAGAGACCGGGTGCCCAGCGGGCGGTGGGACCGGCCCCGCTGCCGATGTCGCGCGGCCGATTTGACGGACGGGGCGGGTCTCTCCTACGGTGATCCGACGCAGATCTCACGAGCATCGACGCCCGTATGAGCTTCTACCTCCGCACCCTCGGCCAGCTCACCCTCCACCCCGAGGGTCCTGACTCCGAGTCCGTTCTCTCGGAGTCCAAGTCGCTCGTCATCCTCGCGCTTCTGGCCGTCGCTCCTGACCACTCGATGGCGCGAGACCACCTGTCGGAGCTGCTGTGGCCGGGCACCGAGCACAGGAAGGCCCGGCGGTCCCTCCGTCAGAGCCTGTACTACCTGTCGCAGCAGGCCGGCGCCGATCTGATCGAGTCAGAGAACGCGCACGTGCGTCTGATTCCCGAGGCCTTCGATTGCGACCTCTGGGAGCTCGATCGGGCGATTCGGGCGCAGGACGACGAGGTTGTCGTCGACGGGTTCTCGGGTCGTTTTCTGGAGAGCGTCGAGCGGAAGGTCGGACGCGAGCTCGCCGAGTGGGTGGACCTCCAGAACCAGCGCCTCCGCTCGGCGCGTCGGGATGCCTCGAGTCGGCTCGTCGAGTGGAATCTCTCGAAGGGTCGAAAGGACGAGGCGATCCGCTTCGCACGGGACTATGCGGCCCGGCATCCGCTCGACGAGCAGGCACAGTTGCAGCTCATCCGGGCCCTGAAGCACGTGGGTGACGAGGCCGGAGCGTTCCGCGCGTACGAGGAGTATCGTTCGCTGGTCCGCTCGGCGGTCCAGGACGAGCCATCCGACGAGATGGAGAAGGCGGTCGAGACCGTGCGTCACCTCCTGCTCGCCGACCGCGAATGGAAGCCGATCGCGGCCGATGAGCCCGAAGCGCTCACGGTAACGAAAGCGAAGAGATACGCGGGGTGGCTCGTGACGGCCGGCGTCGTCGTGGGCGCCGGCGCCGCCACGCTCGGGATGGCGGTCATCGACGTCGAGCCGGCTCCGGCACCGAACTCCCGCCTCGATCTGCTCGACGCCCGACTGAGCGTGACGCTCGGTGGCGCGGCCGTCCATGACACCGTGGGTCGGCGAGACCTTCTCCTCGACGGGACCGACTGGGAGCTCGTCCCCACGACGGTTCCCGGGTTCATGGGGGGCGTCGGGATCGTGGCGCCCGACGGCCGGACGACGGCGTATACGGCGTCTTTCCCCGGCGAGCGCGCGATCGATCTCTACCTGGCTCGAGAAGACTCCCCGCCACGGCTGCTGTTCACGGGAGCCGGCGATCAGAACCCGCTGGCGTGGTCTCCCGATGGGCGGAAACTCCTTGTCGGGCTCGGAAGTGTGGATCCGGAGACGTATCAATACTCGGAGTCGCTCGCGTTCTACGATCTCGATTCCGACCAGTTGAGCACTGCGTTCAGAACCTATACGAACCGGATGAAGACGCGTGCCTACTGGTCGCCCGACGGGACTCGCCTGGCGGTGGAGGAAGATGCCGGCGGACAGTACGACGTTCGCATCTTCTCCGCGGACGGTGTGGAGAGCGAGTTGCTGGGCGGATCGGAGCTGGACGAGCGGCATCCGGCGTGGTCGACGGACGGGCGCCGGTTGGCCTATTCCGTCGGGGCGGCCGGCCGGACGCGCGTCGTCGTGCGCGACCTCGAGACCGACTCGGCCCGCGTTCTTACGGAGAATCCCTGGTCCGAAGACACGCCCCTCTGGCTCTCGAACCGTATTCTCGCGTTCGTTCGAGACGTCGACGGCGAGCGCGATGTTTGGGCCCGCGACATCGAGTTGGGTGAGGTCCGGCAGGTAACGTACTGCCGGTGCATCGGCTCGATAGAGTTGTACCTGACGGCTCCCCCGGCTGGCCCGTGGCTCGACGGTCTCGTCGCGAGTGCCGCCACGCGGGTCGTGCCCGGAGACACGATCGCTCCCTTCGTCCGGGCGACCTGGAGCGATCGCGGGGTCGGTGCGCCACCTGCCCTTCGCTTGACGACGACCGATTCGGCGATCGTGGTTCCACTCGAGGACGGGAGGCTCGCCATTCGCGGGCCGGGAACCGTGGAGGCCGTTCTGAGCGCGGGGGGGTGGCGGGCCGACACACTCACGATCCGCTCCGCACCGCTGGTCCGCTCCGAGCTGGAGCCCGTGTTCGTCGAGACCTGGACAGAGGGCATCGGTGAGCGACGCTGGATGCTCGGTGGTGAGCCGACGGCCTATTCGCGTGGGGAAGGCGGTCCCGAGGGAGCCGGGGTCTTCGTGAACAACGGAGACATCCACTACGAGAGCGGCGTTCTGAGCGTCGACTGGTTCTCTACCGGCGAGGGCTTCACGGTCGAGGCGTGGGGTCGGGTCGAGACCACGGGACTTCTGCACCAGACGTACAGCCTTCAGCTCGTCGCGACCCCGGGGCCCCCTCCTTCGCCCCGTCCGTTCATGGGCGAGATGCTCCGGTTCGGCCTGCTCGGGCACACGGGTCAGACCTGGATCGATCGCGCCGGCGAGCGCGTGAGCTTCGCCCGACCCGAAGATTCCCTCGAGTGGCACCTCTACACGCTCCAGGTCGACCCCGAGGGAACGGTCGACTACCTGATCGACGGTAAACTCGTCCGCCGAGAGCGGAACTTCATCGATCCGACCGTGATGCCCGACAGTGTGCGTCTCGCCCTCGGCAGCCGATCGTTCGGGACCGAGGTCATGCACGGGGTCGTGCGCGTCTATGAGGGGCCGCTGTTCGTACGCCGTTGACGCGCGCCCCGCGCGACCTGCGGACTGTGCAACCAGCCAGCGCTCGGGCAACGCCGGCGATCATCGCACATCGTAGATGAAGGCCCCGGTCCCCGCGAAATAATGGCTCGGGTCGCCCTGGAAGTTGAACTGTAGAGTCATGCTGGCGATGACCTGGCCCAGGGACGCCAGGTCGTGATCGAATTGATCACCCGTCGTCAGCGGCTTGCTCATCTCCACACGAGTGAAACCGTCACCCGTCGATAAGGCCCGCACGATCTCGTCGTTCCCCCCGTGAGATACGTCGAGGAACGACTCGAACGCCGTCGGCTCGGACCTGCGCCACTCATCGAACTGCTCGATCAGGCCGTTCACCCACCGAACGGCAGAATTGTCATCCAGCTGAAAGGGACAGCTGGTCGGACTCGGGTCACATGTGGTCAACTGAAGCCCGAACAGGAAGAACTCGCTGGGTAGCACCCCGAGGTCATGGTCCACTTCGACGGCGGCGTAGAGGTCGGTGTCGGAGTTGCAGACGAAGAAGGTGAGGTCGATAGGCTCGCCTCCCTCTCGGGCGATTGCCATAGGGAAGCGTCGCGCCGAGAACCGCTCGCGGACGGTGATGTCGCCGTCGATCTCGAACCGATCGCACGCAGGCTCCCTCCCGTCCGGCGGCCCCGCGTGGGGTGGCGGCCCGGAGACCCTCGCCGCGGCGGCGACCGAAGACTCCGTCGCGGGGTCATTCGCCAGGGGTGGTTCCGCGCACGCGGTGGCTATCACAAGTGTCGTCAGTAACGCAGTGAAGCGTCGCATCGCGGGTCCTCCGATCGTGTCTGGACATGTGGCAATTGCAGTGCACGGGCTCATGCCCGCGATGTTGGCGTTCGTCCGTCGAGGAGGCGTTGGATCGGGTGGATTCTCGCGTCAGACCAGTTCGACGACGTGCCGGACGAAGGCGCATAACGCGAGCGCTGGCAGCCAGAAACGGATGCCGCGGGCGGATATCGGCGAACCGTCCCCGACGAGCGTTACGACCGCTTTCCCTTCAAGGTCACGCCTCGAGGAGCTCGACCGCGATCTGCGGCACCTCTGCGAAGTGCCGATCGCCCGTCACGACGCGGAGCCCTCCCTGCATGGCGCTCGCGCGCGCCACGCCGAGGGCCGGCGAGGAGCTCTCCGAGGACCGTCACGGGAATCAGGATCTCCCGTGATCGGCGGACGATCTCGATCGCGCGTTGGTCGGCGAGCGCCCGAGACACGCCACCTGCTGGACGGGTCCACCGGGCGGTCGTTCCGCAGCGGACTCCGGGGCCGATTCGGAGGGTCGGCAGGCGGTCGTTCAGCTGCTCTCTAGCTGGCGCGAGAGCGCGGCCCAGGGGCTCTCGAGGTAGGGCGGCAGCTCGCCCTCGAGCCGCGCCTCCTCCAACACCTGCCGCAATTCCTCGAAGCGCGCGCGGGACGGCCCCGCGATGCCCGCGTACCGCGGATCCAGACGCAGCGCGTCGAGTCGGGGGTTTAGCTCGAGGTAGTCGTACGGGACGACGAGACCGCGCTCGAGCCCGAGCTGAAGGACCTGGAACGACGAGTCGAGACGGCCGGCGACGGCAAGCGCCGACGAGGCGGAGACCACGAGGTTCCACGCGAGCTGGGGAGGTGTCTCGGGTGTCTCGAGGAATCCGACGATCGTCGCCAGGTGGACATCGGCCTCCCGGTCGTTCCCGCTCGCGAGGGCGAACTCGAGCTGGAGCTCGAGCAGAGCGACCGGGGCGAGGGCGCCCGCTTCGACGCGCGACGCCAGTCGCTCGACGATCGGACGGGCCTCCTCGATCTCCCCGCGCATGGAACGGATCGACCCCTCGGTCATCTCGACGGCCCACGCCTGGGCGAACTGGATCCGGCGGGCGGCCTCGATCGAGGCGAGGGCCTCCTGCGACCGGCCGGCACTCGTGAGGAGGGCGACGAGGTTCGTGCGAGCCGAAGCCAGAAGCGGTCGGAGCGCGAGGGCGGCCGAGAAGCTCTCGGCCCCCAGGCTCAGCGAGTAGTCGGCGAGCACGGCTCCCAGGCCGTTCTGCGCGACGGCGCGATCGGGGGCGAGCGACGCGCCCCTGAGCGCGTGCACGAGCCTCGTCGTCTGGACGCCCTCGCGTCGGTAGAAGGCCTCGAATCCGGCGGGGACGGACCACCCGAGACCGGCGGACGGATCGATCGACCGGGCGCGCTCGGCCCACGACTCCATCTCGGCCCATACGTCCGTCGACATCCCCGATTCGGGCACGCGGATTCCATACAGGAGGGCCATCTCGGCCGCCGCGTCCGCGAGCCGCGGGTCCGACTCGAGGGCCCGGGCGAACGCCGATCTCGCCAGCTCGAAGTCGACCTCCTCGTGGTAGGAGCGGTAGCGCTCGGAGTGGTACCGTCCCCGCCACAACTCGAGGACGGCCGTATCGTTCGTCGACCCGACCGGCCCGCCCCTCAGCAGCGAGGCCGAGCGGGGCCGGAGGACCTGACGCACGTTATCGGCGACGCGGCGCATGAGCGTCAGGTACTCCCCGCGCCGACCGGCGAACTCCTCTCGCCACAGCGTGCTCCGCGTGCCCGCGTCCTGCAGCTCGATCCCGACATATAGCGAGTCGCGCGCGGCCGTGACGACGGGCAGGAGAAACGCCCCCGCCCCGTACAGCTCGGCCAGCTCGCCGAGGTCGCCATCGATGCTGGCGAGCTCCACGCCCGTGGGCGGGTATCGCGTGACCAGGCCGGGCACGCGCCGGAGCTGCTCGGCAAGCGTGCCCGGGACCGCGTCGGAGAGAAACGCGTCGGAGCCTTCCGCGCCCTGCTCGCGAAAGAGCCCCCCGGGCACGCGGTCCCCGACGCTCACCTCGGCCGGGAGGGGCACGATCGACGCGATCGTCTCGAACGTGGCCCCCTGGACCCCGACGAGGCGCTGGCGAATCCCGCCGACATCAAGGGCGAACAGCCCGACGGCGGCGACCACCAGCGCAAGGACTCCCGTGAGGGCGCGGACACCTCTCCCGCCACCGGGGTGGGCGTCGTCGGCCTCGGCCAGCTCGTCGATCTCGATCCGGACGTCCGCGATATCGTGGAGACGGGCATCGGCGTCCTTGCGAAGGCAGCGCTTCAGCACCTTCACGAACGCGGGTGGAACGTCGTCGGGGAGGCGATCCCAGTCCGGGTCGTTCTCGAGCACCGCCACCAGCGTGCTGGCCCACGACTCCCCCTCGAACGGTGGACGGCCCGTCAGCAGCTCGAAGATCAGGCACCCGAACGACCAGATGTCCGAGCGCTTGTCGACCTCCGCGCCGTTCACCTGCTCGGGGCTCATGTACGGCGCCGTGCCGAGCAGCACGCCCGCGCGCGTCAGCCGCCCCGCCATCGTGGCGGCGATGTCGTCCGTACCCGGACCTTCGGGGCTCTCCGGGTCCGCTTCCCACGCGGCCGTGTAGTCCTCGAGACGCTCGCCCGGACCCTGCGCGATGCCGAAGTCCAGAACCTTGGCGGTGCCCTTTCGCCCGAGCATCACGTTCGCCGGCTTGAGGTCGCGGTGGACGATCCCCTTCTCGTGCGCGGCCTCGAGGGCCGAGGCGACCTGGCGCCCGATACGGAGGACCTCGTTCACCGGCAACAGGCCGGCGCGCCCGAGCCGGCGGTCGAGAGGCTCGCCCTCCACGAGCTCGAGGACGAGGAGCGTTTCGCCCTCGACCTCCCGGATCTCGTAGATCGTCGCGATGTTCGGGTGGTTGAGCGAGGCGAGCAGTTTGGCCTCCACCTCGAACCTGGCGACCCGGGTCGGGTTCTCGGCAAACCGCTGCGGCAGGATCTTGAGCGCGACCTCGCGCTCGAGTCGCATGTCGAGCGCCCGGTACACCTCGCCCATCGCTCCCGAGCCCAGTCGCTCGAGGACGCGGTAGTGCGCGATAAGGCGGCCGGTCTCCAAGACGCACGCTCCGACTCGGGACGCAGGGTGAGGGGAACCGTCAATTTACCCCGGCGCCAAGCGCGGGCACAACTTGGCGGGCGGCCCCGACAACTGGTCCGAAGCGGCCGCCAGGCACGCGATTGTTATGGTTAACATAAAGCGTTATTCTCTGGACGAACGCCGGAACCCCTCCTGGCCCGTAGACCGAGATGACCGACTCTCCCAGACCCATCCACCCGGGCAGGATCCTGCTCGAGGATGTGTTGAAGCCGCTCGGGATCACCCAGCGCGTGGCCGCCGAGCGCCTCGGATTCTCTTATCCCCGCCTCAACGAGATCGTGAACGGGAAACGTCGGGTCACACCCGAGACGGCACTTCGCATCGCCCGCTTCTCGGGCACCGAGCCCGGCTACTGGCTCGACCTCCAGCAGGCCGTCGACCTGTGGGATGCCGCGGGCGCGATCGACGACGCGGACTTCGCCGCGGGACGCGCCCGGCGCTACGGGGTGGCGCGGGTGGTTCCGCTCGGAGAGGAGCCGGACGATGACCTCGAGGCAGGGACTACCGCCGCCGCGAGGCTGGCGATGGTCGAGGAGCTCACGCGGCAGTCCTGGGAGCTATCGCACCCGGCCACACCGAAGCGCCGGGGCGACGTCGAAGACCCCGAAGCCGGCGAGGGCACGTGAACGAGGACTTCCACGACTTCCTCGACGCCTTGCTGGACGAGGGAGTGAAGTTCCTGATGGCCGGGGCGCACGCTCTGGCGGTGCACGGCATACCCCGCGCGACCGGGGATCTCGACATCTGGATCGAGCGCTCCCCCGAGAACGCCGACCGCCTGTGGCGGGCCCTCGAGAGGTTTGGTGCGCCTGTAGAGACTCTCGGTGTGACCCGCGACGATCTGACGACCCCCGCCCGGGTGATCCAGATAGGTGTCCGCCCGCGGAGGATCGACATCCTCACCGACCTCACGGGAGTCGAGTTCGCCGACGGCTGGCGGGATCGAGCGGAAGTGGTTCTCGAGGGTCTCGATATCCCCGTGATCGGTCGCGCGACACTCGTCGAGAACAAACGGGCGACGGATCGTCTGAGGGATCGCGCCGATCTGGAATCGCTGGGCGAGCTCGAACCCTAGTCGAACGTGCCTCGATCCACGAGGCCGGCCTCCTCGAGGAACGCCGAAAGAGGGCCCCACAACGCGTCGGGGCGCGGCGGACAGTCGTTATGCCCGCAGGACCACTCGACGAGTCGGGCTTCGGGGTGGGCGTCGGCGAGGATCTCCGAGTTCGAGAAGGGGATGACGCCATCCCGACGGCCGTGGAAGAGAATGACGGCGCCGTCGTACTCCCTCAGGGCCGCCCGCGTGTCGAACCGGTCGCGCGCGAGGAAAGGCGGCACGCCGTACGACCGCAGCGCCAGGTGACCGACGCTCACGAACGGGGCCCATAGTACGAGCGCCGCGATCGGTCGCCGAAGTGTGAGCGCGGCCGCCGGGCCGGTCCCGAGGCTGCGTCCGAGCGCGATGACGAGCTTCGCATCTACTTCGTTTCGCCCGGCCAGCCAGTCGTAAGCCGTCTCGGCGACGGCCATGATCGTGGTCTCGGTGGGTCGTCCCGGCTCTCCGCCGAAACCGGGGTATTCGACGAACAGGGCCGACACGCCCAGCTCCGCGAGAGGCCGGAAGGCGGGGATGAGGTCGTCGGCCAGCTCGGCGTTCCCGTGAAACAGGATGGCGCCCGGACCCGGGCCCGCGGGCGCGGTCTGCGCGGCCGGAGCGTACCAGGCTCGGATCGCCCCGGCTTCCGACTCTAGCGCGACCTCCTCCACCCCCACGGCGGCGCCGTCGGCTCCGAGCGATGACGGACCCGGGGCGAGACGTGTGCCCGGGTACATCATCGTGCGCTGGAGGAGGAAGAGGATCGCCGCGTACACGAGGTAGACCGCCACCGCCGCGGCGAGCCATCGCAGGATCATCGAGCCACCGTCTCAGCCCGCGAGAAAGAGCGCCGCGATGTAGGCCAGATAGCCGAGCATCCACGCGGTGCCGATCGCGCGCCCGATCGGTCTGCGGATCCAGATGACGGCCGTCAGCATCAGCGTCGCGCCGACCATCACCGGCAGGTCGAGCGTGCGCATCGAGAGGGGCACGTCGATCGGCGTGGCGCTGATCACCGCCGAGACCCCCATGATCCCGACGAGATTCAGGATGTTGCTGCCCAGCACGTTCGCGATCGCGACGTCGGCGCGGTTCTGGTAGGCCGCGACCACCGTCGTCGCGAACTCGGGAAGCGACGTGCTGAAGGCGATGATCGTGAGCCCCACCACGGCCTCGGTCACACCGAGCCGGGCCGCGATCTCGACGGCCGAGTTCACGACCAGCCGCGCTCCGAGCGGGAGCCCGATGATACCGAGACCGATGAACACCGTGATCATCGGCAGCCGTCGGGGGAGGCCGAGCATCCAGGTGAGCGCCGGCTCGTCGGCGCGCGAACGCCGCTCGACCATGCCCTCGCGCGCGGCGAACGCCCAGACCATGAAGAACCCCAGCAGCAGCAGCGCCCCCGCCAGCCGGGTCAGACCGGTGGTGAAGCACATGAGGACGAACACCAGCGTCACGCCGAGCATCGACAGGCTGTCGCGGCGCTGGGCAGGGTTGTCGATGGCGAGCGGCGCGACGGCGGCGGCCGCGCCGGCGACCAGGAGGACGTTGGCCGTGTTGCTGCCGATCACGTTGCCGAGAAGCATCTCGGGGTGACCCGTGAGCGTCGCGCGAATCGCCACGACCAGTTCGGGGAGCGACGTGCCGAGCGCGACGATCGTCGCCGCCACGACGGTCGGCGATATCCGTGCCCGGTAGGCGAGGGCCACGGCCCCCCGCACGAGCAGGTCGGCCGCCATGATGAGATAGACGAAGCCGGCGACGAGCTCGAGGTAGGTCAGGACCCCGACCCCTCCGTTCGAAGCCCCGTCACATCGGTAGCGACCGCGTACAGCAGCCCCGTGTCTGGCTCGGGGAAGGTGTTCCACAGGAGCCGCTTCCAGCTTCCGTCGGCGCACCGGTAGCGGTTCTCGAACGAAACGGTCGGGATCCCGTCGGCCAGCGTCTCCACCTCGCGCAGAGTCGCCGCGACGTCGTCGGGGTGTACGAACTCGATGAACGGCTTGCCCAGCAGCTCGTCCTCCGTCCATCCGAGCGTCTTCTCGAACGCCGGATTGACGCGTTTGAAGAACCCGTCCGTCCCGGCCATGCAGAGCATGTCCACCGAGAGATCGAAGAAGCGCTTGAACTCGCGCAGATCCTCCATCCGTTGCTGGAGCTCGGCGGTCATCTCGTCGAACGTGCGCGCGAGCAATCCGATCTCGTCCTCGCGGTCCATCGACGCTCGCGCTTCCAGCTCTCCGCCGCGGATACGATTCGCCACCTCGGCCAGCTCGTGGATCGGCTTCGCGAATCGTAGACCGAGCAGGATGCCGAGGAGGATCGCGAGCGCCGCCAGCGAGATGCCGAGATTCGTCAGATCGTCGCGGAAGGCGACGATCCCGGATTCCTCCTCGTCGGCGTCGAGCTTCACGACGAGGCCCCACCCCGTCTCGGGCAGGTAGCGGGAGGCCGCCCACACCCGCGCGCCGCGGTAGTCGCGCACGTTCTCGAAGAAGTTCGTCTCGGCGCCCTGCAGCGTGAGCTGCATCGGGTCGACCGCGGCTTCGTCTCCCTCGCCGGCGCCGGCACCCACGCCGTCCGCCGCGTCCGCCGGGTGGCGCACCGGGTGCAGGAGACGGGTGCTGCCGTCTTCGTCGACCATCGCCACGAGCGTCTCGCCGGTCTGGCCGAGCCCGATGTAGTTGCGCGCCACCGCGACCAGATCGCGCCCCACGATGACCGCCCTCAGCACCCCGAGGCGCTCTCCGTCGAGCTCGAGCGGCGCGACGAAGACGATCCGAGGCTCGCCCTCGGCGACCAGGTAGGTGCCGGTGTACCGCGTGCTATCCGTCGGCCCCGGAGCTTCGGCCATCGCACGGGGCGCGCGGTCGTGCGCCGGGAGCAGGCCCGCCGAGGCCACGCGGCTGCCCGCCGGGTCGAAGACCTCGAGAGACTCGATCGTCACCACCGAGGCCCGGGCGTCGTCGAGGTTCTCCGCGATCCGGGCGGCGTGCTGCGGGGCGCCCGTCCGGTTGTGCTCACGCAGGCTGGCCCGTACCTGCGACCGGCTCGCGACGAGCTGCACGCGCTCGCCCCACCCCGCGATCAGGCGCTCGAGGTCCGACTCCTTCGATTCGACCAGGGCGTCGAGCTGCTCGAGGGCGTTGGCGCGGAGCAACCCCCCCGCGGCCGAATACGCGATCGCCCCGAAGGCCAACATGCTGCCGAGGGCGACGGCGACGAGCGCGAACACCAGCTTTGTGCGGATATCCATCGGCGACCCGTGAGCCAGGTGGAGCGGTCGTTCCCCAGTAGCGCCGTGTCGATGATCGTTGGAGCCCCGTACGCGGGCGACCCCACCGGAATGCTCGGGGCCGGGCGCGGCCGGGTCAACGGGGGCCGGACGTTCCCCACCTCTTCCTCGGCCTCGATCGGTCCCCCCCTCGACCCGTACTCTCGCGATGGCGTACGATGTGGCGGCATCACCGTGTGTCGGACCCGTCCGTCAAGGAGGCCCCTTGCTTCGTTCGAGCTGCCGGTTCGCCCTTCTGGCCTGCGTCGCGGCCGGGCCGCCGGTGACGGCCCAGGCTCCTCAGACCCAGACCGACGACTACACGCGCTACGAGCTGCTCGAGCCCGGCAGCGCAGGGTTCAGGATCCTGTACGACGTCTCCGCGACTACTCCGGACGCCCGGTTCTATTACAACACGATCCGCGTTGGGGCCGAGGAGGAGGTGCACGGGGTCACCGATCTGCACACCGGGCGGCCGCTCGAATGGGAGGTCGTGGACGGGGCGCACGCCCGCGAGAACGGACACCCGCGGGCGAGCCCCGAGGGTCGCTACATCAAGGTCACCCTCGCTCGCCCCGTGCCCGATGGCGGACAGGCGCGCATCCGGATCGACAAGACCTATTGGGATCACGAGAGCTACTTCGAGGAAGACGGCGACATCGTCTTCGACCGCTCGCTCGGGATCCGGCGGAACGCCGTTGTCCTGCCCGCGGGCTACGAACCGGTCGGCGCCAATTACCCCGTCCAGGTGGAGACGGAGGCCACGGGGCGCATCCGTCTCAGCTTCATGAGTCCGGGCCCGGGGGCCGTGCCGCTCAGGATCACGGGCCGCCGGCTCGAGAATGGAGGTCCGTCGGGGGAGCCGCCCCGACCGGGCGCCGAGCGGGTTCCGACCTCGGGCGGGGGCGACCCGGCGCGAGCCCGCGTCGACTACGTGGTGCCCGAGCGCGCCTTCGAGGACCGCGACATCACGTACTTCCTCGACCAGCCCGGGACCAGCTCGTTTCGGCTGTTCCACGACTACACCGAGTCGCGCGAGGGGATGGACCGCTACCTGAACGTCGTCCGCGCCGGCAGCTCGGCGTCCGACCCCGAGGCGTACAGCCTCGATACCGGCGAGCGTCTCGAGGTCGAGCAGCTCCGCGGTTCCGCGATCGCCGAACGGGGGATCGATCTCGGGCGCGAGCCCGACCCCGACACCGAGGTCGTCGTGATCTGGTTCGACCCCGTCGCCGCCGGCGCCTCCGTGCGTCTGCGGATCTGGGAGACATACACCGATCCCGGACGGTATCTGCTTAGCGGCGACGAGCTCGTGTGGGACCGGAGCTTCGGGCGCGCGCGGAACACGGTGGTGCTCCCCGACGGGTGGTACCTGACCGCGAACTCGATTCCGGGCGTGATCGATGAGACCGACGAGGGCCGGATCCGCATCAGGTATGTGAATCCGCGACCGGACGGCATTCAGGTGTTTCTCAAGGGGCGACGGCGGTAACGCGCCGCCCGGGTCGAGTCCACCCTCCGCAAGCGAGTCGACCGATGAGCGAGAGGACCCACTCGCAGAACTTCGCCGCCGGACAGCACGGCGCGGTCTCGGACCACACGCCCGCCGGGAAAGCCGCCGCGTGGGCCGGCGAGTCGCACCGGTTGGCCGCGGAGAAGCGTGCCGCGGAGGAAGAGGCGGCCCGACGCCGGAAGCCCTTCCGCTTCACGCTGCACGTGCCACGGCCGGTCCGGCCCCTCAGCCCCGACGACATGAAGCAGATCGACGCGTGGGCCGAGTGGTGGTTCGACACCGACACGCTGTTCGGGCTCGCCAACCTGGTGTGCTTCGCGGTCGGAGCGCTGGGCGGGCTCGGCTGGGCAATCGTGTCCGCCGTCGCCCAGCCGACCTTCGGCTCGGTCGTTCTCATGCCGATCGCGGCGTTCTTCCTCGGCGGGCTGGCCGGCGCTCTCGCGGTCACCGGCGCGATCGTCTGGGGTCTCTGGAAGGTCGGCGCCCTGGTGACGGGGCTGTTCTGACCGGGGCGAGCTCCTGACCCCCGTTGCCCCCGCCGGTCCCGGAGAGCTCTCCGGTTGTCCGATTTCGGGGATAAGAGGGGAATCGGGGCCACATCCGCCGGAGCGGGTGGCGGGGTCGGGCGAACTCCCGCCCGCGATCGAGTCGCGACCCTGATCCGAGCCTCGGTGCGTTCGAACCCTGTCGAGTGATCCGCCGCCCGGCGGGGAGGGGCCGATCGCGACCGACCCCTCCGCCGGCCGGAGCGTCCGGGCTCAGCTGTCCGGCAGGTTCATGCTCATGTCGGGCCGGAAGACGAGGAGATAGCTTCTCTCCGACGCGATCGCCGCGTCCATGGTCTCCATCAGCAGACGCGTCTCGGCGACACCGTACAACTCGCGCATCATGTTCTCGAAGAACTGCGGATCGTCCTGGGCGAACTCCGCGAACCCCTGCCGGGGCACGGAGATCGTGACCTGCCCGCCCTGCCCGCCGAGGACGGGCCGGAACACGCTGTACGAGCCCTCGCCCATCGTCTCGAAGGCGTTCTTGATCTTCGAGACGAAGGTCTCGAACCCCGGCATGTGACCCGGCTTCACGTCGAACTGGATGAGCTGGTACATGGGTGCGATCGGCTCGTCCGGAGCCCACGTGCCGAGATTCGTGTCGCGCCAGATGTACTGGATCTCGAAGTCCTCGACGTGCGGGACGATGTTGTCGGCCATGCTCTCCCCGGCCATGGCCGGGTTCGGCGGAGGCTGATCGAAATCGGCCCACGCGTGGTTGAAGGTGCCGACCACGTACTGTCCGGTGCGGTCGCCGGCGATCACCTCGAACGAGACCCAGGTCTGGGTTTCGCCCGCTTCCATCATGTTGCTCATGTGCTGGCGCACGCCTTCCTCGAAGGCGGATCCGTGGCCTGGCAGCGGATCGACCCAGACCACCATGGCCGCGTCGCCGGCCGGCTGCGCCATCTGCGCGAACGCCGGAACGGCGATCAACAGCGTGGCAAGGGCGGTGAGCCCGGCGAAGTGCTGGGCACGTTTCATGGTTCCTCCTGTGGCGAGGCCGCTCGTGGCGAGCGACCGTTCGGACAGGCCGGACGAGGAGCGTCTCAGCCCGCGGAGACCGGAGGTCTCCGCTTCGACCACGGGAAACCGAGCGCTCCCGGCTCAGCCCGCCGGGGGGCCTCCGTGCAGGGCGGTCTCGAGCGGGCCGTCCCGCTCGTAGATGTCCTCGCGAAAATGGACCGTCCCGTCGCGAGCGACCCACGCGGTCATGTAGAGGAGGTGCACCGGTACCTCCGAGGCGAGCCTGACGGTTTCCTCGCGGCGGGCGTCTACGGCCCTGCGCATGCGGGCCATGTCCCACCCCGGCACCGGCCGCAGCAGGAACTCCGCCAGCTCGAGCGCCCGCTCTACCCGTATGCACCCCGAGCTGAAGTCGCGCCGCGCCCGCTGGTAGCCCTCGCGAAGCGGGGTGTCGTGCAGGTACACGTTGAACCGGTTGGGGAACATGATCTTCACAGCCCCCAGGAAGTTGAGCGGTCCGGGGTCCTGCCGGAGTCGGTAGGGGAAGCGGCTCGCCTCCAAGCGGCCCCAGTCGATCGTCGCCGGGTCGATCTCGGCCGCCTCGTCGCCCCACCCCTGGAAGACCCGCATCCCCACGCGCGCGAAGTAGCCGGTGTCGCGCTTTTGCGCCGGAACCTGGTCCTGGACGGCGAGCGAGTGCGGCACGTTCCAATAGGGGCTCACGACCAGGTACGAGATCCGGTCGGAGAAGACGGGGGTGCGGCGAAACGGCCGTCCCACCATCACGCGGCTCGTGAAGACTTCCTCGCCGTCCTCGACCACGTCGAGCTCGAAGTTCGCGGCGTTCACGATCACGTGCAGACGTCCCAGGTCGGCCGGTAGCCAGCGCCAGCGCTCGAGGTTGAGCCACAGCGTGCGCGCCCGGTCGGCGGCGGAGACGTTCAGGGCGGCGAGCGTCGCGGGTCCGACGACGCCATCGGCGCCCAGGCCGTGGCGTTGCTGGAAGGTCCGCACCGCGCGCTCGAGCGTCGCGTCGTACAGATCGGATCCGCCGGCCACCGAGAGCTCTCCGGCGGAGATCTCCCCCGTGACGGCGAGGCGCCGGCGGATGGCCGCGGCGCGCGGATCGCGGGCGCCCGGTTCGAGGCTCGGGCCGTCCGGGACGGTCGGCCACCCGCCCGCATCCGCCAGGGCCCGGTAGCGCTCGTACGCCGTGCGCAGTCCTTCGTACAGCGCCTGCCGCGGTCGGAGCGCGGCAAGCGTCGCCCTCACCCCTTCCGCGAGCCCTCGCTCGAGCGCGGCCGCCGCATCGAATTCGCGCCGGTTCGCGACCCACTTCGCGTCGAGGCTCTCGGGATCCACGCGCCCGAGGCTCAGGTGGCTCGCGAACAGGAGGAACGCGTCCGTCGAGAGCAACTCGAGGTCGGCGAGCGCGCCCGGCTCGGCCGGCAGCCCGGCCGACGCCCTGGCGCGCGTCTCCTCGAGGGCCTCGGCGATCCTCGCGCCGTGGTAGTGCCCGGGTCGAAGCCCGTCCAGATCGCCCGCCTCGAGCGCGGTCGTGAGCTCGTCGAGGTGCGGCATCGGGCCGTCGGCGCCGATCCAGGCCGGTTCGAAGGCGCGGCGCTCGTAGAACGAGGAAAGGGCGACGCGGGCCCGGAGCGGCTCGCCGTCCGCACTGAGCGCCCCGGGGACCTCGCCCGCCTCGATGCGCGTCCGAACCCGCTCGCGCACTTCCTCGACGAGCCCGGCCCCATCCTGAGCCGCACCGGGCAGCGTCGCCCACGAGATGAGCTGGACGCCGATCCACACCGCAACCACGCTGCCGCGACGCATCAAAGACCCCCCTTCCTCGAGTGCCGTTCGTGCCAGGGCCGAGACCCACCCGCGGAGTCGACTCGCCCGGTCACCTCTGATCGGACTCGAGCGCCTCCCGGACGATGCGGTTGGCCTCCTTGCCGTCGAAACGGCCCTGGATCCTCGGCATCACCTGTCCCATGAGCGGGCCGATCTGATTCACACCGGTGGAGATGAGCTCTTCGACGATGGTTCGCACTTCGTCTTCGCTCATCTCTTCCGGAAGGTACTCCCCCAGCACGGCCGCCTGAGCGTCCTCCGTATCCGCGAGATCCGCGCGGCCCCCTTTCCTCATCTGCTCGGACGCATCGCGCCGCTGCTTGATCGCCCGCGT